>DASYPN010000243.1:0-8143 GCA_036006625.1 Pyrinomonadaceae bacterium
CCAGTTCGGGACCTTCGGCGCCAAACCTTTTGTAATCTGCAAATCGAGAGACATAAAAGACGGGTATCTGCCTGCGCGATTCCGGGCGCCGGCAAAGTTTTGATTCTCATCGACCAGCGAAAACGGAAAGCCCGTGTGCCAGTCGAGCACGGGTGAAACAATGATCTGTTTCGGCAAACCAATATCACCCCAGGCGAGCAAGCGGTTCGGCGCGTCAAATGGTTGCAGTGATCGCTCGTTCGCGCGAATCACTGGATTTCGCAAGTTGCCGAAATAATCATTGAACGCATTCAAATCACCCGTTGCGCTCGAACGGACATACGAAACGTAAACATGATGCCTCTCCTGTAGTCGCAAGCGACCCGTCACTTGAAACTCCCGATATCGCGACTTGCCATCATTACGCAGCAACAAAGTGCCGCTGGTTACTGGTTCGAGGATGAAGTCGCGTCGCGTCTGACGCTCTTCGTAACCAACGCGCAGAAGTAACCTCTTGATCTCCTGATCTACCTGCAACGTGCCGGCGACACTGTAGGGACTGTTGTTGCTGCTCACCACATGTTGAAAGACTCGCGGACCATCGACGATCGTGACGCCATTAGCAGCGAACTGAGTGACGACGCGTTGTTGGTACTGCTCAAAGATTCCGACGTTGATTGGAATCTTGTCGTAGAACAATCCCACGCCACCGCGAATCACAGTGTGGTCATTCGAAAACGGCAGCAGCGCAAATCCGAACCGCGGCGCGAGGTTGTGGTCATCGCCAATCCCATCGTGGTCCCAACGCAAACCGAGATCGACCGTGAGGTTGTGGTTAAGCTGCCACGTGTCCTGAACGAACGCAGCCAGTTCTGTGTTCCGGCGTTGCAATTGACCGCTGCCGGTGAAGACGATCAACTGACTAAGACTTCCATCGGTGCGCAGGATTCGAACCGGCTTCGACAGATCTGTGCCATCGAACGCGGTGTGACTTACGTCGAAGCCGACTCGCAGTTCATGTTCACCGCGAAATTTTTGGTTCGGCAGAGTCAGGCTTTCAAGCCACTGAATTCGCCGGCTGTCGCGGTGCTGACGGTTAAACCAACCTCCCGCGCGCGTGCGTGGTGAGATAACGAACGGGGCACCGCTATTGCCGAACACATCGACATCGAACTGCTTCAGACTGAAGCTCGATTGCAGCAAAGCGTGGTTGGCGAACGTCTTCTGTTCATTGATTGCCAAAAACCATCCGCGCTGGTGAACATTCGCGGCGGTTTCGAGCGGCGTGAACGTATTGAGATTTGCGGCCTCACGCTTTTGCGGGAAGAGGGAAAAGCTGACCGTCAAACGGTTGGTTGTGTTTAAGTTGAAGTCGAGCCGTGTGAAAGAGTCGAAGCTCTCAAGTTTGCTGTCGCGTTTGTCTGGCGGCAGGCTCGTCACTTCAGATCGCACAAAGCGGTACTCGAAACTTTGAAAGAAGAACGCCTTGTCTTTCTCAATCGGCCCTCCAATCGCCAGCCGTGGAGTCGCCGATTGCACACCGTAAATGTGACTGTCGCGAAATCGGGGACGCACGAGGACGTTCGTTAGCAGGTAACGCCATTCGTTCGTCCCCGAACGTGTTTCGATTGCGGTCACGGCTCCGGTAAATCGCCCATATTCGGCGGAAAACGGATTCGAAAAAACTTGCACTGATTCAACTGCCTCGAGCGGCAGATCGATAGCGGCATTACCGGTTACCGGGTCGGTAACATTAAGGCTTGAGACGAGGACGCCACCCTGATCCGGCCGGGTGCCTTTGATGTTCAGGGCGCCGTCCGAACTTCGCGTAACACCGGGAAGCAGCGGCAATGCATCCTGAAATTTTTCGTTAATCAGTGGCACATCATGAAGCTTTGTGGCGGATAATTGGCCCCCAATAGTCGTGTCCGTCGTGTTAATGCGATCTTCATCTCGCGAGACGTTCACGGTCGTTTCGAAAGGAGCAACTTCTAACGACACGTCGAGGTCAACAGTCGCATCGATTGCGACAATCACGCGCTGCTCCGCCGACTTGAAGCCCCGCGACGCAGCAGTCAATTTGTATTCGCCTGCCGCTAAATGATTGAAGGAATACTCGCCTTGCTCATCGCTGGTTGTGTCGAGCTTGTTATCACCCAGCGCCGATCCGGTCAGGACCAGCGTCACGCGAGGTAGGCGTTCGCGCCGGTCGCCCGTAACTGCGAGAGTCACTCCTCTGATGCGGCCACTCGGTTGATGCTCGTTGGCGACCACAACCGATATGACCGGGCTGGGCAGAATTACCAGTACGGCCACTGCCAAGCACGCACGTGCGAGGAGCAATAACAATCCGCGTTCGAGTTCCTTCTTCGCTGCCAAAACGTTCTTTACGTTGTCGGAAAAATCCGGCGGGGGTTTTCTCTCGTCTGGGGTGAGCCGGGACAGGACACCTCCGTACGATAGACGGATCAGCTTTGTCACACAAGTAGCATGCACGACCACGCCCGACATTATGAAATTCCCGTGCCGCCTCGGCCCCGCCCATCTGGCCCATGATCGCGATGGGTAGTGTCGTGATTCGAAAAACTGAGATTAGGACACTAGCATCGCGACGCTCTATGACGCCTTCGCAGTCGATTGCGTGTTACGATGACCGACGGTACAGCATTTCCGAGTTAGTTGCCTCAATGACCGCGATCAAAGAATCCAGCGACGAACTGAATCCGACAGTTGCGGTTCCCGCCACAGAGATTCCAGCGCGCAAATCCCGCACGGCCGTCGATGTGTTGGCGCTGGCGATTGCCACGTGCGGAGTTGGGTATCTGCCGATTGCGCCAGGAACTGTCGGATCGCTTGTAGGAGTTGGCTTATACCTCGTGGTTTGGGGCAGTTTGTATAGCGCGTTCGCATCGAATGCGGCACGCGGTGGTCTGAATCTAGTTTACGTCTTCACGCCACAATTAGCAGCCATGCTTGTGCTGATCTTTATCGTCAGCATCGTCGGAATCTGGGCGGCGACGCGAGCAGAAAAGAGAACGCAAAAGAAAGATCCTTCGATTGTTGTGATCGACGAAGTTGCGGGCCAGATGATTGCATTACTGTCCGGTCCGTTTTGGATTCACACGTGGTGGAGTATCTTGTCGGCCTTTGTCTTGTTTCGTCTCTTTGATATTTGGAAGCCCTACCCGATTCGGCGGCTTGAAGCGCTGGAATCGGGCCTTGGAATTATGGCAGACGATATTCTTGCCGGTGTCTATGCGCTGATTGTGAACTCAATTTTGATCTCAGCCTACTTGTTGTTCGTCGCGCACGTTTGAATCCCGCTCTGCGACTCCTTTCTTTTTTCCAGTGCCAATCCAACCCGCTCGCCAGAAGAGTCCAAGCATAACGACGGCGACCGTGACCATTATTCCCCAGACGGCGAAATAACCGTATTGCTTGTGCAGCTCGGGAATGTAGTCGAAGTTCATTCCGTAAACGCCCGCAATAAAGGTCAATGGGAGCATCACCGCGGAAAAGATGGTCAGCACCTTCATGATCTCATTCATGCGATTTCCCACCACCGACATGTAGGCGTCGAGCGCTCCGCTCAAGAGATCGCGATAGCTCTCAGCGAGGTCGGTGACGCGCATGATGTGATCGTAAATATCGCGATAGAACGGCAGCAGGCCAGCCGGAATCAGGGTGAATTCTCCGCGACTCGTGCGCAGGATTACTTCACGCTGGCGGCCGGTGATACGCCGCAGACGCAGCACGCCACGCTTCAAATCCATAATTTCTTCGAGGATTGCTTTATTCGGACGGTGTAGCGTGAAGATGTCGTCTTCCAGTTTTGCGATGCGCTCGTCGAAGTCGTCGAGTACCGGTGTATAAAAGTCGACGATTTGATCGAGAATCTGATGAAGCAGGAAGGCGGCGCCGCGTTGGCAAATGACCGGACTGGTGCTGAGCAGCTTCTGGACGTTGTTGATGCTGCGAAACGAGTCGTGGTGATAGGTGATCACATAATTCGCGCCGAGGAACGCATCGAGTTCGATTGTATTGAAGTGGTCTGGGCTCGTGTCGGCGCGGACGCCGTGCACGATGAAGTAGAGATACCCCGGAAACTCTTCGACCTTCGGATAGTTCCGAGTCTCGCGGCAATCCTCGACCGTGAGGGGGTGAAAGTGGAATACGTTTAGCAGAACCTGGTCGTCAGCTTCGGTCGGCTCCGGCATGTCGACCCAAATTACAGCCTTTTCATCTTTCAGCAAGTTGGGAAGCTGTTCGATTGTGAAGCCGGTTTCAATCTTCTCAGCGCCTTCACGATAGAGGAGGATTTCCATCAATGCCTCGTGCCCAAACAAAGTTACGTGGAGCGTGAGACAGTTACCACAGCGTCCTGTCTCAATCAAGACAGAACGCTGTGGTTGAAGGCGAAGTGCGGAAAACTCAGAGGGGTTAGAAAGGTTGGAGGAAGATCGTGTCGAAGCTTTCTTTATCCTTGAAGCCCATGCGCTCGTAGAACGTAATGGCTGAGGTATTCTCTTCGTTCACGAACAGGCAAACCGATTCACTGCGCGACAACAGCTGTTTCGAGAGTTGGAGCACGCAGTTCGTACCCTGACCCTGTGAGCGATGGTCAGGATTTACCCAAACGCCCTCGAGGTAAGCGACGTGCGGCGTTTGCGAAACAATCTCAGCTTTGAAAACGACGCGGCCTGAATCCATCCGCACCCAGGTCCGCTGCTTTTGAATACGACGGAGATAACGCAGGCAAAATCCCTCTGGATCTGTATCGAGCGGATTTATGCCACTCTCTTCGAATGCCATTTGCGCGTGGATCGGCACAATGGCGTCGAGATCCTGCGCGGTAGCCAATCGCATGCCCGGAACTTCTTCGCTCAATTCAACCGGCAGTCGCAACTCTAAGAGGTGTTCGCGGCAGCTCTTGAGCATTTGCGCCTGGCGTCCGGCGTAGAACTCCCAGAACATCTGCACGCCATCTTGCTGGCCCATTAGCATGTGCGTGCCGGCGCAGTTTTGCGCGCGGTTGGCCAGCGAATAGAGTGCGCGCTCGCTTCGTGCTTCGAATAGCGTGGCATGACCAATCAGCGCGACGCCTTCGAGCTCGCCATGTTCGTTGCGACAACCGAAGAAGTCACCGCGATTGAAATCACTGCGCAAGCCGTTGTCTCGAATTAGCCCGCTCAGCATCGCTGTTTGCGCTGGCCGCTGCTCGAGGAAATCAAGCACTTCGGGTTTTGAAGAATCGTTCAGGAACATAGCCGGCATCGCATTGATTGTGCCGATTCCTGACACACTGGTTGTTACGTGTTGCTGTAGCATGATCGTGTCTCCTTGGAATCGGTACCGGTTATTGTGGAGGCCTCATGGCCGTGGTGTTATCGCCGTTGAATGAATCGGCTACTAATACGCCATCGCTAACCAAGACGCCGTCACTGACAAGCACGCCGTCGCTGACCAAAACACCGTCGGCAATCAAGACGCCGTCAGCCAGAAGGACGCCGTCACTCAATAGCACGCCGTCGCTAACCAGGACGCCATCGCTTAATAGCACGCCCGTAGTTGTGAGCGGACCGGCGGTGTTGTTAACGTAACTGCTGACTAGTGTCGTGCTGCGAGTGATTACACCGCTTGAAACATAAGTGCCATCCGCTAGAATTCGATTTTGCGCATACATACCCTGCCATTTCGTCATGAGGGCACTGCCATAGAGGAAGCAATAATTCGTGATTACGCCGCGTCCCCAGTCCATGCGTTCACTCAGGCTGGCAATGTAGTTGAACTGCGAACTTTCGTCCCAATTCGTCAACATGGGCGTGCCGTTCGCATAAGTAGCGGCATCAGTCTTGACCCAGCTCGCAATGCGAACTGCACCTTCAGCGTTGAGTTCGCCGGCGCCCTGCTCAAGAGTGTTGACGTTCCGCAGCGGCTGGGCTGTGTACATCAGGATTGCTTTCACGAGTCCCGGCGTCAGGCTGGGATTAGCTTCCAGCATCATCGCCGCCGCACCGGACACAATCGGCGCCGCCGTCGACGTCCCGCTCATGTACATCATGTAATCACTCGTGGACTTGTCGGTTCCAACCCTCAGCGTGGGGTTTTTGGTGATCAGACTCGATGTTTTTCCGACGCTGCTGGGCGACACGGCGCCAATCAGCTTGTTACCTGGCGCGACGATGTCCGGCTTAATCAAATTGTCATAGTGCTTGACTCCACTTGCGTCCGTTGTATAGCCACGGGTCGGTCCACGTGAACTGAAGGTCGCAACGCCATCATCCAAACGTGAGTTGGTGCCGAAACTGTTTGTCGCGCCTACGGTGATAACTGAAGGTTCAATGCCGGGGGAGTCAATCCCACCGTAGATTTTTTGACCGAGAGAATTTTTACCGTAATTGCCGGCGGCTGCCACGACAACTATGCCGGCGTTGTAAGCTCGGCGCGCCGCCAGACACAGCGGATCGTTCTTGTAGCTATCCTTTGCCGGTGTTCCGAGGCTCATATTGATAATGCGAATGTTGTAGGTGGATTTGTTTGCGACGCACCAATCGAGTGCGGCGATGACATTGCTCGACGTTCCGGCGCCGGTCGCATCCAAAACGCCGAGGCTAATGATCCTCGCTTTATATGCAATCCCGCCGTAGGAATCTGATTTGTATCCAGGATTCCCCATCAGCATTGAGGCCACGTGAGTTCCATGACCGTAGTAATCACGGTTCGCGGCGATGCCGGTGTAGGTTTTTGAATAAACGATGGCGGGACGCCCTGCCGACGCTTTAATTAAGTTGTGAGTGTCATCAATGCCGCTATCCAATACCGCGATGCCGACACCAGTACCACTAAGAGACGTGAACCCCGTGACTATACTGCGTCCGTCTTCCTGGGCTGCGCCGACCGTGGTCTCAACGTGACCATAAGCTGCAACCGGCCGATCGGGGCTAATATAAGCGATATCGTCGTCATCCATCAGCTCAGCGATACGCGACAATGGGATCTCTGCCGAGGCCAAACCCATAGTGTTGAAGCGGTTCTTCAGGAGGCCATTGCGACGCGTGAACTTCTCCTGCAAATCGCTGTCGCTAATGCCGACTTTGTCGTCAGCCAGTTGAATGATTACCGATGCGAGCTGATTGCCTTTGCCCTTGTTGTTCGCGTCGTTGACGGACTCTTCGAGGTCAGGCGCAATCTTGCGGCGATCGTTGTGCTCATTGTTCGATGAGTTGTCTTTCGATGCGGCGCGATTGGCCTTAACCCGCAAACTCAGGGTTGGCAAGAGCGCGACGATCATCAGAATCACCGCGATGTTTGATTTCAGTGTGCCAGAGGTCTTCATCTCTATTCGTCTCCTACGTGGGAGTCCGCAGGACTTCCCGCGAACCCGTTGGGCAACGCCCATGCCGAGACGCATGCATAGTCACACTCGCGATTTTCCTGAGGAAAATGGGATTTTGTTAATTTCTAACGGTAGGACAGACTCGGTCAATTCAATCGAAGTGAGAGACCACAAATCATTCTGACTGACCGAACTCGACCGCGGATTTGAGGACTGTTAGGATACGAGGCTTTCCAGATGAGCACCGATAACAAAGTAACCGGACGAATCCTGGTAGCTGATGAAGTCAGCGAAGAAGGACTCGAGCCTTTGCATAGCGCTGGGTTCGTGGTTGAGAAAAAGACAGGCCTCTCAGCGGCAGAGCTCGTCGATGAACTGGCAAACCGAGATGGCTTAATCGTTCGCAGCGAAACAAAAGTTACTCGCGACGTTCTCGACGGTGCCTCGTCCCTGCGAGTTATCGGCCGGGCTGGCGTCGGAGTGGACAACATCGACGTGCCGGCCGCGACCGCGCGCGGCATTATTGTGATGAATGCGCCTGACGGCAACACGATCACGACAGCGGAACACACGATCGCTTTACTGGTGGCGCTGGCGCGAAACGTCCCGCAAGCGAACAGTAGCGTCAAAGCCGCGCGTTGGGAACGCAAGCGATTCGTGGGCGCAGAGTTGAGCGGCAAGACGCTTGGAATCGTAGGTTTGGGTCGCATTGGACGCGCCGTGGCGCAAAGAGCGGCGGCGCTGGGCATGAGTATCGTCGCGTACGATCCATTCATCGCCGCCGACCAACCTCACGATGTCGAAATTCAGATCGCAACGTTCGATGAA
>DASYPN010000244.1:0-4676 GCA_036006625.1 Pyrinomonadaceae bacterium
ACGTGAGGCAGTTGAAGAATTGTTGGGAACGCGCGGTGATTCTTTCGAACAACGGTCGCATCACACTTTCGGAGCTTCCGCCCGAGGTGACGCGACCAGCAGTTCCTGCACCAGCGATGACAGCAGTCGCGCCCACGGCCAATGGCGAAGTGCCAGTTGCCGCGCAGCCAGCCGCATCAACGCCCGGCTCGCTCAGAGAAGTTGAACGCCAACAGATCCTCGCAGCCTTAGAGCAGACGGGTTGGCACAGAGGCAAGACTGCCGAAATCCTCGGAATCTCTCCCTCCACACTCTACCGCCGCCTCCGCGACTACGATCTCGAACGACGCAGGTAATCTGTGTAATCTGTGGTTAGGCTTTTAGTTGCTTACGATCGATTTTGCCTCGATCGTTTTTGGGCAGGGAACTGACGAACTCGACCCAGCGTGGATACTTATAGACTGCGATGTTTGTCTTCACGAATTGTTTGATCTGTTCGGCTAGCTGATCTCCGCTTTCAAATCCCTCGCGCAGCACCACAAACGCTTTCGGTTTCACGAGACCGTCGGCTTCATGGCCCACGACTGCACACTCCAACACCGCCTCGTGTTGCAGCAAACAATTTTCGATCTCAGCAGGCGCTACAAACACGCCTGAAACTTTCAGCATGTCGTCGGTGCGGCCGTGATACCAGTAGTAACCAGCCTCGTCGACGTGAAACTGATCGCCGCTTGTGCACCAGTCGCCGGCGAAAGTTTCTTTCGACTTCTCGTGTGCGTTCCAGTAACAAAGCGCGGCTGAGTCGCCTTTGATCTTCAGCGTTCCCATCCCACCGGTCGCGACTTCTTTACCGTCAGCATCGACAATCCTCGCCTCGTATCCATCCACGATGCGGCCAAGACTTCCGGGCTTGATGTCGCCGGGCCGGTTGGTGATGTAGATATGAAACATCTCCGCCGAACCGATGCCATCGCAGATGTCGATGCCGAATGCGTTCATCCAACGTTCGTAGAGTTCTTTCGGCAATGCTTCACCGGCGGAATAACAGAAACGAAGACTCGAAAGATCGCTGGCTGAAGCTTCGGCCATGTTCAGCATCGAATTGATCATTGTCGGAACTGTCGTCAGAATTGTGGGCTTGTAGCGTTTGATAACTTCAAACATCTTCTCTGCGGTCGAGCGTTCCGCAAACAATGCGGTTGCTCCGCCGACTGCAAACGGGAACAGCAGGTTGGTGCCGGTCGCATATCCAAAGAAGAGCTTCGGCACCGAGACGGTGAGATCGTCAGCGTTGACTCCCATCGTGGCTTTCGCAAACACTTCGGTGTTGTAAGGCAGATCGTGTTGAAGATGGACCGCGCCTTTCGGATGGCCCGTCGAACCGGAAGTGAATAGCCAGATCGCGATATCGTCACGACGCGTGTCCGCGGGCGAACATTCTTCGGAGGCGCCGTTTACGGTCTGATCGAATGAGGTCCATTTGATGGTCGTACTTTTAGGAAGTTCCGAGTCACCGACCACCAATACAGTCCGCAAGTAGCGCGCACTTGCAGCCGCTTCGGCGAAAGTCTTCAGCAGTGAGTGATGGACAATCGCAACCTTTGCGCGTGTGTAGTCGAGGTAATACTCGTAATCCGCAGCGGGCAGGAGCGGATTGACCATCGTTATCACCGATCCGATGCGCGCAGCTCCAAACCATGTCCAAACAAACTCTGGACAGTCAGGCAGGACCATCAAAACACGGTCTTCAATGTTAGCGCCGTGTTCACGCAGTGCGTTGCCGGTTTGATTTGAGAGGCGTGCAACTTCCCCGTAGGTCCACTTCCGATCTTCGAAGTACAGGCAGACTTTATTTTCCCGACCTTCCTCGAGATTGTGGTAGAGGAAGTAATCGGCCATGTTGAAGCGTTCGGGGAAGTGATTTTTCACAGTAAGTTGGACAGGATTTACAGGATGATTCGGGATTAACATGTAAATCCTGAATCATCCTGTATATCCTGTCTATGTCGTCTGCTGACTTTGCGATTTGAAGATACCTTCCAGGAACTTCGCCAGCGCCGCCTCGTCTTCCGGACTACTCGAATTGAACTTCAACGCAAAACCAATCTCCGAAGCCTGGTTCACAACTTCGGCCCAGAAGTGGACCTTTTGATTATCTGTGAGTTGAATCTCCAGCGAGACAAGCTCCTTCACTTCAACCTTGCCGCCGGTGAGCACAAAGCACCCGCTGCGACTGAGATCGGTAATAGTCGCGTTTTCGCGCGAGAGCACACCTTCCCAACGAGCCGCCAATTTGACCCTCGCGCGCGGAGCAGATCGTCTGTCTTTCTCCATCAACCGTCCCTCTTGATCAGTGTGCAAACGGGCAGCCACCCTCACCGTGTCCGACGTCGAGATACGTGCGTGCTTCCCAAAGTTCTGGAAAGAATTTCTTGTCGAGAGTGGTTTTGAGATAACCGATGCCTTCGGATCCGCCCGTGCCGCGCTTCGCACCAACCATGCGCTCGACCATCTTGATGTGATGCGAGCGCCAGAGCGCGAAGTATTCATCGTGTTCGAGCAGTGCTTCGGCAAGTTGAAACTCTTCGTATCGCTCTTCGAAGTGAGTTACGACTTCGAGCACGGCGCGCGTGCGTTCCTCGTACTCCTTTTTCTGTTGCGTCTGATCGGCGTCCGAGGAGCTTAGCGGAGCGCGCAAGCCGCGACGTTGCAACACACGATAAAAACACTCGGCGAGAGACGGGCGCCCCATGCGTGCCTGCAGACGCTCGTGAGCAAACTGATCATGCTCGAACTCGCGCAGAATACCCTTGTCTTTCAACCCGGAAGAGAATTCGATCTCACGAAATTGCATCGACTGAAAACCACTCGCGGGATTGAGTTGATCGCGAAACGCGAGAAAGCTGATCGGCGTCATGCTCTCCAGAATGTGAATCTGGTTTACGAGTAGCTTTTCGATTTCGACGACACGCTTCAACGCACGCGTGGCAGCGGGTACGCGATCTTCTTCGAGTAACTGTATCGCCGCGTCGAGCTCGTGAAGGATCTGTTTGAACCACAGTTCATACGCCTGGTGAACCGTTATGAACAGAAGTTCATCGTGATGCGCGGGTGACGAGAGACAGTCCTGAAGATTAATCAGATTCTGAACCCGAAGATACTTGTTGTATGAGAGAGGCGGATTGTCGCCGTAGTTGTTGGGCATTTAGAACGCTGCCCCCGCTGCTTCGTGTTCGAGATAACTCTCACTGTCGCCGATCTTCTTCAACTCTTTGATCGCGAGCTCGAGCTCATCGTCCGTCGTGTAAAAGTGTGGTGAAATGCGAATGCCGGCGCCCGGCCGGTAGTCGACGATGAACTCCCGGCGAATCAGTTCCTTTGTCACGGCGCCTGCATGCTCGTGCGCAATCGTGATCGTGCCTCCACGTTGGCCCACGTCTTTTGGACTCGTGACTCTGAAGCCCGCTTCTTCCGCGAGCTTGATCAGATACTCCGTCTGACGCATGCTCTTCTCGCGGATCCTCTCGACACCGATTTCATTGATGATCCGATAACCCGATTGCGCTGCATACAGCGCTGGGATAGCGGGCGAGCCGTGCAAGAACCTCGTGATGTTTGGCGCGTACTGGAGCGACGTGTCGAATGCAAAAGGCGATTCGTGGGCCATCCATCCGGTGGTCTTTGGCTCGAGCGTCGTTTGCAGATCCGGTCTGACGTACAGATAACCCGCGCCTGGTCCACCGCACAGCCACTTTACTGACCCGCCAGTAGCAAAATCCGCGTTCAGTTCTTTTACGCTGAACGGAACTGTCCCGGCCGATTGATATGTATCGAGCACGACCATCGCGCCGACTTCATGTGCTCTGTCGATGATCGCCTTCGCATTCTGAAGGAACGCGCTTTTGAATAGCACATGAGAGAAGGGGACGAGCAAGGTCGTCTCGTCTATCGCGGCGAGCAGTCGTTCGAGTGGAACAGTCATGCCGTCGTCGGATTTAACGACGTCTATTTTGAGACTGCCGTCACGTGCGTGAGCCTCATAGACGTACATCACTGACGGAAAGTTGAGTTCTGAATAGACGATCTTGTTTCTTTGTGGCGTTGGTTTCAGACAGGAGAGAACAAGCGACTGGCAGATGGAGACGTTCTGATGCATCACGACCGTGCCGGGATCCGCGCCGATGATGCGCGCGACTTCGTCGCCGACCGTGACGGGCATGTCCCACCACCCTTCCGCCCACGCACGCACACCGCGGGTCGCCCAAATGTCGGCGTACTCCTGTAAACGCTCGTACGTAGCTCGGGGCATCGCTCCCAGGCTGTGCGAGATCAGGTAAACCGCTCTTTCGAGTATCGGAAACTCGCTGCGCCACTTCAGTAAATCGTCAGTCAAGCATCAACCTCCTGCTGCGTTAATGTAACAGATTCGGCTTATCCGTGTAATCCGTGTAATCTGTGGCTAAACAGATGTGGAAATTTAAGAATCCAATCAAACACCCGATACTCGAAACCCGCTGGCCCACGGCGGAACTTGCCGCGCGCTCGCGGCTGTTTAGCCCTGTAGGTATCGGCAAACTTGAAGCACGAAGCCGGACTTGGGTTCCGGCGATGGTGCCCTGGCGAGCCACTGAAGACGGCTTTGTCACGCAGCAAAACCTCGACTGGTACAAGCGTTTTGCCGAGGGACGGCCGGGTGT
>DASYPN010000245.1:0-14446 GCA_036006625.1 Pyrinomonadaceae bacterium
CTGGTTGTATGTCCGCCATCGATGCCGAACGTTTTCTGGATCATCTACCGGTGGCGATGCCGAGCGGTGATGAGGTCACGATGGAAGGTGAACACGTCACACCGGATCACAAAGCGATCATCACAGCCGATGGGCATATGATCTCCAACGCTGAGTGAACAGAGATGAACGCGGATTAAAGGAGCACGATTGAGTCGTCCTTTTTGCGGCGCGTGGGAACTCGAACAGAACGTTCCGGGATTTCAATGGGGTTGTCATGAAGGGGGCAGGGTTCGCAGTAGGCTCCAATTCGCTCTTTGCGATCCTCACATTCATTACATTTCAAAGCCAGGCCGAGTTGGCGCAGCGATTCCAGAAGCGGCAACAACAACATTCCGCGTTGCGTCAACGCATACTCGATGTGCGGAGGATTGCCACCGAAGTCTGTGCGCTCGACGAGTCGATCCTTTTCCATGTCGCGCAAGCGGCCCACGAGCGTGCGACTGCTGATCGGGAAAAGACTGTTCAGCAACTCCATCGTGCGCTTTGGACCACCCAGCAACTCACGCACGACCAGCATCGTCCACTTGTCACCGAGCATCTGTAGTGCTCCAGTGATTGGACAGCCATCGAGTTCGCGACGTTTCATCGTGGGCTAAGGTCTCAAACTGATATTGTAGGTTTTGATCTTCGAGTTGAGTGTGGTGGCGTTCATGCCAAGCAGCCGTGCCGCACGCGATTGATGACCACCGGTTTGCTCCAGCGCACGTCTGATCAGATCGATCTCAAAGCGACGTACTTCTTCATAAAAGTTTATACCGCGTCCGATGTCACCGACGGCCGCGTTGCTGGCGCCGTCGTGTGAGCCTGAAGTGACTGACTTCGGATCGCTAATCTCCGTGCGCAAACACTCCTTTGTGATCTCGTCGCCGGGAGCGATCACAACGGCGCGTTCGATCGTGTTCTCAAGTTCGCGAACGTTGCCGGGCCACGAATAACCTTCGAGGAGCGCAAGCACATCCGGCGCGAGTTGTTCCGAGACATTGCGCCCGTTTTCTTCGTTGTACTTTTGAATGAAGTGTCCGGCCAACGGCAGAATGTCTTCGATTCGATCCCGCAAAGGTGGCAACTCGATCGGAACAACTGCGAGTCGATAATAAAGATCCTCGCGAAAAGTTCCCGAGCGCACGGCTTCTTTCAGATCGATGTTTGTGGCAGCAATGATGCGGACGTCAACGCGTCGCGGCGCCGTGTCTCCGAGTGGTGTGAACTCGCGTTCCTGGATAACGCGCAAGAGTCGCACCTGGGTTTCAGGCGGAATGTCACCGATTTCGTCGAGAAAGATCGAGCCGCCGTCGGCAACTTCGAACAACCCTTTTTTCGCAGCGACTGCGCCGGTAAACGCACCACGAGTGTGACCAAACAACTCTGACTCGAGCAGTTCGGAAGGAATGTTTGAACTGTTGACCGTCACAAATGGACGGCCTGCACGTGTGCTCGCTTCGTGAATCGCTTTGGCGATCAACTCCTTACCGGTTCCGCTTTCGCCTGTGATCAAAACAGTCGAGCGCGCGGGCGCGACCTGTTCGACAAGCCGAAACACTTCCTGCATCACATCGGAGCGACCCACGATCTCGCCGCGATCGACGGCCTTGCTCATCGCACGGCGCAGTGTGCGTCGTTCTTCTTCCTTCCGGCGGCGTTTGATGCCGGCAGCAATCGTCGCCGTGATCTGTTCGTTCTGAAACGGCTTACGAATACAACTGACAGCGCCTCGCTCCCAGGCCGCGATCGCAGTATCGAAAGTGGCGTACGCAGTAATCATCACGATCACCGCATCCGGATCCATTTTCAAAAATTCTTCGAGCGCGCGCAGCCCGCCGATGCCGGGCATTGAAACATCGAGCAAGACAACGTCGAACGCACGCCGGCCGTATGCTTCGAGACCTTCTTCGCCGGTCTTGGCGAGATCGACACGATAACCTTCGGCAGTGAGGAGCGTCTCGAGCACCTCACGCATGATTTCCTCGTCATCAACGACGAGCACTGATCCTTTTCGGGAATTCCGCTTTTCCGGTCTCATCACAAGAAGAGTTAGTGTAGCAAACCATCCACAGATTACACAGAGAGGCAAAAATAGAAAGACATGGGATTCTTCTGTGTAATCTGTGGATGGCTTTGGCTAGTCACCGACGGCCTGCAGACGAGCGCGGACGCGAGCGGTCGGCAAGGTGATGCGGAAGGTTGTGCCGTGACCCGGCGTGCTTTCGACAGAAATTCTACCGGCATGTTCCTGAACAATTCCGTACGATACTGCCAGACCTAATCCGGTTCCCTGTCCAACACCCTTCGTCGTGAAGAACGGATCGTAGATCTTGGCAACATTTTCCGGAGCGATACCGATGCCTGTATCGGCGATCTCGGCAACGAGCGATCCGTCGTCGGCTGAGCCGGTTGAGACAATGATTCGTCCGCCATCCGGAATCGCATCGCGTGCGTTGAGAATGAGATTCGTAAACACCTGCTGCAATTTGCCGGCGTTGGCATACGCTTCGGGCGCGTCTGGATCGTAGCGCCGAACAATCTCGATCTGACTCCGGCGGAGTTGTGGTTCGAGCAGTTGCAACGTGTCGTCAAGCACGCGCGCAACGTTGAGTTCGGCAAACTCTGTCGCGCTGCCTGTGCGTGAAAAATTCAGCAGGTTGTTGACGATGTTTGTCGCTCGCTCAGCCTGAGTGCGCACCTTCTGTAGCAACGCGTGCTTCGGATCGTTTTCGTTCAGCATGCCGAGCAGCATCTGCGTGTAGGATGACACACCCGTCAAAGGCGTATTCACTTCGTGAGCGACACCGGCGGCGAGCAGACCGATCGACGAGAGTTTCTCCCGCTGTTGTAACTGCTCTTCCATCGTGATGCGATCGGTGACGTCTTCGAGGACGACGAGCGCGCCCGTTTGACCTTGTGCATCCTGTAATGGCGCGAGTGCGATGTTCAGAACGAGGGCGCGATTGGCGCGCGTTGCCGTGTGCAGCTTATAGATGTTGCGGATGGATTTGAGCAGCCAGCCGTCCTTCCCAAGAACCTGCTTGAGCGTATCAGCAAAGTCGTCTGAGAAGAGCTCTTCAACGCGGCGACCGACAGCCGCGTCTCGTCGAAGATCGAGCATGTGTTCGAGCGCGGAGTTCAAGCGCGTCACACGACCTTCAAGATCGACAGCAAGCAGACCGACGTTGATCGATTCGATGATCGACTCGTTGAACTCTTTCAGCAGCTTCAACTCACTCGCGCGTGCCTGCTGGTCTTTGTAAAGCAGACTGTTTTCGATCGCGACGGCAACGTAACCCGAAACAGTGCGCAGTATCTCGACATCTTCAGACGACAGAAGTCCACCATCGACCGATCGTCCGAGACCAATGACGGCGACCATTCGTCCACGAACAACACACGGAACGTAGTAATGAAGCGATCTTCGCACGGAGCCGGAGCCATTCGACTCGTACTCGAGTTCGAGATCATCGGCGCGAACCACACCCGTCTCGGCAGACCGTACCCTGATCATTTCGCGGAAGTCCGTCGGAACAGGGATTGGCGCCGTCAAACCTTCGGAACGCGCCACAACATATCCGGTCGAGGCACTGCGGGATTCGACAAAGATCGCAATGCGCTCGACGTTCATCACTTCTTTCAGACGATTCACAAGGGAATCAAGCAGGGGTTCGAGCGCTGTGGTAGCGGAAAGCGTGCGACCAAAATCGAGCAGACTGTTTCGCAGATCGTAACGCTCGCCGTAGAACAGTCGATCTACATGTTCCTGGAGAAAGTTTTTGACCGGAGCTGCAACCATCACAACCGCCGCCATCGCAAGGACAGCAGCAACCACGCGCAACGTGATCTCACCGGCATTGAACGACTGATCGGAGCCGAACGCATACAAGCCGCCGAGATAGACGACCACGCCGATGAGCAATGCGATCGCGAGCGTCGTGAGCGCGTAAACAAACACGCGGCGCACGACCAGTTCGACGTCCATCAGTCGATAGCGCAGTACTGAATATCCAAAGGCAAACGGAATCAATGCCAGCGGCAGGATCGCGACGTCAGTCAACCAACGATCGGTTGGCGCACCAAACAGATAGACAACTGCGTACAGAAGTAAGAATGGGGTGACGCCAAGCATCGTGCCCCAAACCACCCACTTCACCTGCTGACGAACCGTGGTGCTCTTTGCCTTCAACAAAGTTCGCAATAGCAGCGCGGCGCTCGCGGCGAGTGCAATTCCAAGATGCAGGATGTTCAGCCAATAGAGCAGCGCGACGAGTTGTTCTGAAACAGGAATTCTTGCGAAGACAGGAAGTCCCTTCGCAATTTCAGTTCGCAGGAATACGACAACGGAAAGTGCTAACAGCACAAACGCCGGCACATACAGCAAAACCGCGAGCCACCGCCGCGTTGGAAAAAGCTGTTGCCGCACTGGGTACAGCGCACAGAAATGCAGGAACAACGGCGGGAAAAGAATCAGCCCCGCACTGTCGAGAAAAGCAATTGCCAGATCGAGATCGCGATAACTGCCCACCGGCGTGTAGAACAGAAAGACGAAGGCCGCGAGACAGAAAGTGGCGAAGTGAAGAACAAACGGAGAGCGCCCTCCCTGTTTGAGGAGCACAAAAAAGCCGACCAACAGGAAAACGACTCCGATGAGATTAATGTAGATAACGGTCGGCGCCCACTTGTGAAACGCGCCGAGATGATCAAGATCGGCCCAATAAGCTGCTGTTTCCGATCCGTAAGAAGGCCGCCGCATAAGGTAATGGATCTGGCCGTCGAGGCCTGCCTGATCGAGATAAATCTGCACGTCGCGAGCGGAGGCGATCTGTTCGGGCTTCGCGTTGTAGTCGAGAGTGATGCCGATCAACACGTCGTCCGGCCGCATCCACGCGCGCTCGGCTGCCGAACCGTGCTCGATGCTCTTAGCTCTGACTCCGTCTTTTGTGTCGACCCACTCGACGCCATCCCATGGCGGGGTTTCGTGTTTGAGTCGCTGGCGGAAGTTGAGGAGGCCGGCGCTGATCAATAGCGCCGCACCAATTAGCAGAAACCAGGTCTTGGTTGTGATTATCGAGCCCTTCACTGCTTCCTCAACGACGTCCCCAATTCTTATGAATTGGCTGATCTAAATGTTTCAGGCAAAGCATGTTCCCACCACCAAATTTTGCCGATTAGTCCATAACCGCGGAGTCATTGGTCCTAATCGGTAGAAACTGTGGCCCTATTCAAAACCTGCTGGATATCGATCCCAGATGAGGTCTATCCAACTTTTCGGAGTTTCCAATAATTTGGAAAACAGCTAAATCTGTGGCCAGAGCGAGCAGAACCGTCGGAGGTGGGAAGGAATTTGGCGGACTGCTCTCTTATCTCGCGCTACTAAAACCTGACCGAGATTCCACCACGAACAGACCGTCGACCATTCCCGATGAAGGTTAGTATCTCGCCGTTCTCGTTGCTTGTTTGTGCGTCCAACAAGTTACGCGCATCGAGAATCGCTTCGGCTCTTACGGGCAAGCCAAAACTCGGCAGATCCTGCGTGACCTGAATACTAAGCGAAGGATCGTAAACGCCTAAGCGACCCGCAAAAGGATCGATGGCGAATACAGTCGCCTCAGGAGAGAACCGAAGCACAGTCCGCACTTGCGTGCCGGTGCGGAAGTCACCTGCCAGCTGCAAAGCACCGGTTTGAAACATCCCGCTTTCGAAGAGATCGGCGGGAGTAGAGAAGCCTTCTGCTGACAATTGCTGCCCACGTCCGAAAGCATAACCGGCGGACGCAGTCCAAACGCGATTCAAACGTCTCGTATAAACCACGCGTATGCCGCGTGAAGATCCCTGCTGATTGGCAACGTCGAGAAATGCATCACCGGCCTTGCCCGAGAATGCGCTGGCTGGTCCACTCAACAGACCGACGCCGCGGCCGCTGGTGGTATCGAAGAAAGCCGTCGCCTCAACATTCGAGCTGTTGTCCAAAACTCTCTCCACGCCGAACTCGAGACGGTGACTTCGTTCCAGCACTGCCTGGCCGTCAATGAAAGCGACAGGGCGTTCCGCCTGACTACGGAAAACAACCTGCTCGTCTTCAAACGTCGCAACGCTCTGAATTCCGTCTTCCTCACCGCCGGAAGCAAACGCTGCTTTCACGCGTGTGCGTGCATTCGCGTCGTACTGGAGGCCGAAGCGAGGCGAGAAAGCATGCGCGCCACCCGCGCCGATGAAGCGCGAGTAGTCGAGTCCCATCACGATCACAATGCCGTCGCGGACGATCCATTCGTCCACCGCACGCAACGACATTTGTCCGTGCAGATCTGATCTATCGTTTAACTTCGTGGTCCAAACAGGAGTTGCGAAACGTGCTCCTGAGGCAGTCACGCCGACGCGATGACGATTATTGACGCGGAAACGTGTTGAAGCTTCGAAACGTTGAGGAGCTTCATTCGTGCCGGTTTGACCGGCGAAGATCAATTCGACGCGCTCGGAGACTGGCGCTGCTACAGCGAAGTTCATCCCGACATATGAAGAGCCATACGCATTACTTGCGAAGTAGCTTTCCATAACACCATGAGCTTTTAATCGGGAACCTGAACTTGTTTCGGTAGGAGTTTCGGGCGCGGTTTCCATCTGAGCGGTATCAGCAGTTTGCTCTTCACTTGCCGTCGCGGCCTTAATGCTTGCGTCTTCACCTTCGCGAACCTGGAAGATTGAGCGCTTCGTCTGCGCTGATCGCAACGTCCATTTCACGTCGTCGCGATCGCGCCGGCGTTCAGGCAGAGTGTTGCCGTATCCGACTGGTTCGAGATTGAAGCGATAGACGAGTTCCTGTTGCGCCTTCACGTCTACCGCGTTGAAAGCGACTTCGCCGAATCCGTTTGCATTCGCCTTGATTCCGTATCGACCGGGAAGAACTTTCGCGATGAAGTTGCCGGATCGATCAGTCGTCGTATGTTTGACTACCTTCGCGCCCTCACGCACCAACGTCACTAGCGCGCCCGCGAGTGGATTCCCGTGGTTGTCGCGCACCGTTCCTGTGATGGTAGCGAATGATTTACCAGGTCCTGCGGCAAGTGCGTTGCTGGATAGAAACGACACCAGCGCGATGATAGACAAACTGAGACGAAACATTCTTCTCATGCGAGACCTCCGCGACCAAAGTCCTATTGGAAGCCAGACAGGCGACGGGCTCAGGCGAGGGAGACTTACCTGGAACCGCCAAACAGGCCCTCATTTTCAGCCACGCCGCAAACCGCTGTCAAGTAATAGCCCTTTAAATTCGGCCAAAAACGGGGTAATTTTACCGCCCTTTACCCTCGGTTTTATGCCGTGCTAGGATCCAAATCCCCTCTACAGCCACGGAGTCAACCACGGAGTAGAAAAAATCCCATTTGGGTCCAGAGCGAATGATAGACGACGTTCAAAGTACCAGACTCCCTAACGGGATTGCTGTCCTGACAGAACATATGCCGGGTCTCAGGTCCGTGACCGCCGGCATCTGGGTCCGCCGGGGATCTCGCCATGAGTCTGCTGAATTAAACGGGATCTGTCATTTTATTGAGCACGCTGTTTTCAAAGGCACCCAACACCGCAGCGCGAGGGATATTGCCGTTGAAACTGACCGGCTGGGCGGTAATCTGGACGCCTATACGACCCATGAGATGACAGGTTTCACTACAAAGGTTGCGGACACGGCTATCGCGCAAGCCGTAGATTTACTCGCCGACCTGATTGCACACCCGCGTTTTGACCAGGAAGACCTCGAACGCGAACAAAAAGTAATCCTCGAAGAGATGAAGATGGTCGAGGACACGCCTGACGAGCTCCTCGGCGAGCTCTTCAACGCGGCGTATTTCCCGAACCAACCACTCGGCCGTCCAATCGAAGGTACGAGGGAGACTGTTCCGACTTTCGACCACAAGACTACGGTAGGTTTTCACGCGCGCGAGTTTTCTTACAACAATCTCGTCGTAGCAGCGGCCGGAAACGTGAATCACGCACGTTTGCTTGAACTGGTCGGGGCTGCGTTTGACGGTTGTGAGAGTGGTGCGGCGATGAGGCCGCAGGCACTCGAGCCGGGCAAACCGCGTCCGGCAGCTCCGATTCTGATCGAACAGAAAAGCGAACTCGAACAAGCGCATCTTGTACTCGCGACGCCATGGCCGCATGCGATGAGCAACGATCGTTACGCCGCGAGCCTCCTGGCTTCAGTCATCGGTGGAGGAACTTCGAGTCGTCTGTGGCAGAAGATTCGTGAAGAGCGAGGACTCGCTTATTCGGTTGGCGCTGCCGGAAGTGCGTTTTCGGATGTCGGTGTCTTCAACATCTACGCTGGAACGTCGCCGGAATATCTCGATCAGGTTCTGGAACTCTCACTTGCTGAGCTTCGCGAGACGGTGCGGAATCCCGTCACTGAAGAGGAACTGCGGATCGCGAAGGACCAGGCGATCTCATCGATCCTTCTCGGACTCGAATCGTCGAGCGCGCGAGCCGGCACACTTGCGCGTCAGGAGATCATTCATGGTCGTCGCATCTCACCGGATGAAGTAATCGAAAAGATTCGCAACGCCACACTCGATGAGCTTCAGGAAGTCGCGCGCACTTACTTCAAATCGGAAACACTCGCGCTCGGCGTGCTCGGAAACCTCAACGGCTTCAAAGTCGCTCGCGCTGACCTCGAGATCTAGCCACAAAAAACACAAAAAGCACAAAAGGCACAAAAGGCACAAAATAAAGCGGACCTCTGATATAGTGGTCAGTTCTTCAGGTCAACTACTATCTTGTGCTTTTTGTGCCTTTTGTGCTTTTTGTGGCCTAAATGAAACTTACCGTTCTCGGCAGTGGCTCAACTGGTAACGCCGTACTGATCGTTGCCGGTAACACGCGCGTTCTTGTCGACGCCGGACTTAGTGCAAAAGAGATCGCGCGGCGTCTCGCCATGGTGGGCGAAGACGCACAACGCCTCGACGCAGTGCTTGTCACACACGAACACGGCGATCACGCGGGTGGCTTGCGTGTTCTTCTAAATTCAGTCGATTGTCCTGTTTATATCTCCGGCCAAACGCTTGATGCTTACGTTAGTGAAAGAGAGAACGTCAGCAACGACGAGCCGCGCCGCCGGGCTAAAGCCCTACGCGATCGAGTCGAAGAGATTGAGTCGAGTAAAGATTTTCGCATCGGCGAGATCGATTTTCATCCGTTCACGATTCCGCACGACGCTGTTGACAACTTCGGTTTTACTGCAACTCACCAGGGCGTTAAGATCGCCACGGTGATGGACTTCGGTCATATCACGACGCTCGTCACTGAACGTTTGCGCGGCTGCGCGGCGATCGTCATCGAGTCGAATCACAGCCGCGACATGCTCAAGGCTTGCGACAACTATCCGTGGGAGCTGAAGCAGCGCATCCTCTCGCGGCTTGGTCACCTCTCAAACGAGGACCTCGCCGATTGGATTCGACGCGGTTTTGACGGATGCGCGAAATACATCGTCCTCGCGCATCTTTCACAACGCGCCAACAATCCGTATCTCGCGAAGATCAACGCCGAAGTCGCACTACAGGAACGAGCGCCGCTGTTTTTCGGTTTCACCGAGGTTAGTCTCTCCTATCCCAAAGAACCGACCCCCTGGATCGAGGTATGAACGGTCGCAACCCGCTCATCCTGCTAATCGTCCTTTTATATGCGTTATCAGTGACTGCCTGCCGCCCCGACGGCGATCGCGGTCGTGTCCCGATCGAAGTGCAGGAAGTGATCACTGCTGTGGGCGACGACATTACTATGGAGCGCTACGAGGACATCTATAACGAGGCGTCGGAACTTTGGAGGAGAGACGTCACGCTCGAGCAATCAAACGAAGTGTTCAAGACATTGCGCACAAAGCTCGGGAAAGTCGAATCGCGTTCGCTAAATGCCGCCGCCGAGCAACAGAATTCAGGCGGCCCGCTGAAGGGACATGTATTCATACTGAGTTACGAAACGCGTTTCGAACGCGGCGACGGCATGGAGAATTTTACGTTGATCGAAGAAAATGGTCGCTGGGCCCGGGCTCGTTACTTTGTAAACTCAACCGCACTTAAATAGCGGTCATGTAATCCTGATAATCTTGTAAATCCTGTAAAAAATGATGCTGCGCGCCCTAGCCCGAAAGTTGGTTTCACACCATTAACAGGATTATCAGGATTAACATGATTCAGAAGGCACATAAAGGATAAATGATCGATCGTTACACATTGCCCGAGATGGGGGCGCTCTGGTCGGAGCAGAACAAGTTTCAGAAATGGCTCGACGTGGAAATCGCCGTGTGCGAAGTTCACGCCGAGATGGGCACGATTCCGCACGACGCCCTGGAACAGATCAAAGCGCGCGCCCTCTTCTCGGTTCAGCGTATCAATGAGATTGAAAAGACGACGAATCACGACGTCATCGCGTTTACGACAAACCTCGCGGAGTCGATCGGCGAAGCGAGCCGCTTTGTTCATTACGGTCTGACGTCTTCCGACGTCGTCGATACCGCCAACGCACTTCTGCTGCGCGATTCCACCAACATCCTGCTCAAAAAAGTCGACACATTGATCGAGACGTTAAAGCGTCGCGCACTGGAATTCAAAAACACGCCGCAAGTCGGACGCACGCACGGTATCCACGCCGAACCGACTTCATTCGGTTTAACTTTCGCGCTCTGGTTCGACGAGATGCGCCGCAATCGCGAGCGACTGTCACGCGCACGCGAAGCAGTCGCGGTGGGAAAGATCAGTGGCGCTGTCGGCGCGTTCGCACACCTCGATCCGGCAGTTGAAGAACAGGTCTGTGCTCGTCTCGGATTGAAACCGGCGCCCGTGTCGACACAAGTGATTCAGCGCGACATTTACGCAGAATACTTAACAACACTTGCGATCATCGCATCGTCATTGGACAAATTCGCGTTGAATGTTCGTCACTGGCAGCGGACTGAAGTGCGCGAAGCGCAGGAACGTTTTACTAAAGGTCAGAAAGGTTCGAGCGCGATGCCTCACAAGCGCAATCCCATAATCTCGGAACGTATCTGTGGCATCGCACGAGTGATTCGCGCGAACAGCATCGTCGGACTCGAGAACGTCGCCCTCTGGCACGAGCGGGACATTTCACACTCCTCAGCGGAGCGCGTCGTACTGCCCGACTCGAGCACCGCGCTCGATTACATTTTGCAAAAAGCGATTGGCTTAATCGACGGTCTCGTGGTCTATCCGGAGCGAATGCTCGAGAATCTCAACGCAACGAAAGGTCTGATCTTCAGTGGTCAGCTCCTGCTCGCGCTGACGAACACAGGCCTGTCACGCGAAACGGCGTACGAATACGTGCAGCGAAACGCGATGAGAGTGTGGGATGAAGATCGAGATTTCCGCGAACTTGTGAAAGCGGATGCTGACATCAAGTCGCAACTGTCCCCGGAAGAAATAGATCGCGTCTTTTCGCTGGATCATTACCTGCGAAATATAGACGCGATCTATAAGAGAGTAGGAATTCTGTAGGGTCCTATTTCGTCGAAAACTTCTCGGCGAAGTTTCCGATGATGGGCAGTTTGAAATACTGGCTTTGAAAAGCCTTGACCAGGCACATGATCCAGGCAATCAGGACGGCGATACAAAGCACTACCCAAATGAGTGTCGACAGTATCGTTAGGATTCCAGTTAAGGCACCGGAAACCTGGCTGGTTATCATGAAGAAGACAAAGAGCACGATCCATAACACGACGAAAACAATGCCAACCAGCACATTGAACAATAGCGACTGCATCGCGTGAAAACGGACCAGTCGGCTATCTTTTTCAATCAGGAAGAAAATCAGCCCTGAGACCCAACCAAAAATGTATGACAGCAGAGCAGCAATGTTTTCATCGAGTCCCGTACTGGATTTAGCTGGGGCGGTTTGAACGGGCGGAGGGTTTTGCATTATAAGTTTCTCCTGTAAGAAAGGGTTTTATCCGGTCGCGACAGGTCCACGAGCCGGAGATATTATTCGACAAGTGCTTTTTAAGCAATGCTTTGTTGATCTTCCCGCGGCAGGTAACCGATGAAAGCCAAAGTTTATGTAAACTTAAAGTCCGGCGTGCTCGACCCGCAGGGCAAAGCCATCCAGCATTCAGTAGAACTGCTCGGTTTCTCGGGCATTTCTGACGTCCGGCAGGGCAAATACTTCGAGATCTCGCTCGATGGAAGCCTGGATCAGCAAAGTGCCCGTGAGTCAATTGAGAAGATGGCGCGCGAAGTCCTGTCTAACCCGATAATCGAAGACTACCGCGTGGAGATAGAAGCGTGAAATTCGGCGTGATTGTTTTTCCGGGATCCAACTGCGACCACGATGCCTATCACGTGATCTCAAAACACGTGGGTCAGCCGGTGGATTTCATCTGGCACCGCGAAACGGATCTCTCGACCTATGACGCGGTGATTCTTCCGGGCGGTTTCTCTTACGGCGATTATCTTCGCGCCGGCGCTCTCGCTCGTTTTTCTCCAGTGATGAATTCGGTCAAGAAGTTTGCGGACAGTGGACGGTTTGTACTCGGAATTTGTAACGGCTTTCAGATCCTCTGTGAAGCCGGACTCCTTCCCGGGGCTCTCATCCGCAATCGCGATCTGCATTTCATTTGTGAGCATATACACGTCCGCGTGGAGACGTCTGACAGTCCTTATACCAATGAATTGCAGAAGGGCACGGTGCTGCGCATTCCAATCGCACACGCCGAAGGTAACTACATCTGCGACGACAGCACACTCGCAGAACTTCAGCGCGAAGATCGAATCGTATTTCGCTACTGCACGCCCGATGGAGATATCACCAGCGCCGCGAATCCAAACGGATCGCGTGACAATATCGCGGGTATCTGTAGTCGCGAACGCAATGTGCTCGGTTTAATGCCGCATCCGGAACGTGCATGTGAGGATCTACTCGGATCGAGTGATGGTCGAGATATTTTCCGCTCACTGGCGGCCACTGTCGCAGCCGCAGTTTAGAAATTCTTCCAGTCGAAGTCGAAAAGAACTTATGAAACGAATATTACCCTTCATCATTATTCTGGTTGTTCTCGCCGTCGCACTGACGAGCGCCTGGTACCTGACACGATCAATACCGGCAGCGCAAAACCCTCCGGGAAATCAGACGTCATCATCACCGGGTTCGCCCGCTTCACCCGCGCAATCGCAGCAGCCCGTCGTCACTGGCGTTCCCGGAGCCGAGCCGGCACACACGCATGGACCGGCAAATGCGCCTTTGAAGTTGGAAGAGTTTGGCGATTTTGAGTGTCCGCCATGTGGGCTGTTTCATCCCATACTCAAACAGATGGAGGAAGAGTTTGGCGATAAGCTGCAGGTGACGTTCCGCGAATTTCCACTCGTGCCAACTCACCAGCACGCGCTTGCAGCCGCATCAGCAGCCGAAGCCGCAGGGCTGCAAGGCAAGTTCTGGGAGATGCACCATATGATCTACGATCACCAGAACGACTGGAAAAAAGAGTTTGATGTGCGACCGATTTTTGAAGGGTACGCAAAACAGATCGGTCTTGATGTCGATCGATTCAAACACGATATCGACGGCGAGGCGGTGGCGAACCGGATCATGCAAGATGGCAAGCGTGGGCATTCGATGGGTGTGAAGGGAACGCCCACCGTCTTCTTAAATGGCCGCGAGGTGAATTTTGAGAATCTTCCGGCAGATAAACTACGCGTCGTGATTCAGAATGAGCTCCGCAGTGCCGGAAAATGAGAAAGATCTACATTCTCGCGTCGGTGCTTTCATTGCTCGGACTCGCGGACGCTCTTTACCTCACGATTGAGCACCTCACCGGGCAAACTGTTCGCTGCACGATTCTTTCCGGTTGCTCTGAAGTGCTGAGCAGTCAGTACGCGGTGGTTGCGGGAATTCCGTTGGCGGCAATTGGCGCTGCAGCGTACTTCACAGTTTTTAGTCTCGCCGTTCTTGCTCTCTTTGGTTATCGCATCGCTGGGAAGACTTTGACGCCGCTGGTCATCGCAATGTTTTTTGTGAGCGTGTGGTTGTTCTACCTGCAGGCGTTCGTCATCCGCCAGTTCTGCCAGTACTGTTTGATCTCCGCCCTAATCACGACCTGTTTGTTGGTCCTGGCCCTCAGTCTCCGTTGGTTCAAACCCGCAGCGCAATAACGAGGTTCGATCCGAGCTGTCTACGCCGCGTAGTGTCTTAGTTTGACCTTCTTCTCTGTGCAACCTCTGTGGTCTCTGTGCCTCTGTGGTTGTTGTTACTCGGAATTCATTAACACAGAGGCACAGAGAACACAGAGGTTGCACAGAGAAATCCAAATTAAGACACCACTCGCCGGGCTTTTTGACAGCCACTCGCGCCTGATCTTAGACTCCCCAGAGATCCCCTTGTTACGCTTCCTGGAGTGAGCAGTTCTAAAATGTTTTCACTGACCTCT
>DASYPN010000246.1:0-7521 GCA_036006625.1 Pyrinomonadaceae bacterium
GTTGGCGGCTGCAGCCGCAGTGCGTCACGCAATCAAGCTCGCTGTTGCCAACCAGGTTCCAATCGCGCTGGGAACTGACGCAGGGGTCGTGCCTCATGGAACAAACGCGCACGAGTTTGTATTGATGGTCCAATGGGGCGGCATGACGCCAATGGATTCGATCGTCGCCGGCACCTCGAACGCCGCACGGCTGTTAGGCTGGGACAAGAATCTCGGTTCCCTAACCACCGGCAAGTGGGCCGACATCGTCGCCGTCCCCGGCAACCCGCTGCAGGATATTGAGAACATGCAGAAGGTTACGTTCGTGATGAAGAACGGAGTTGTATACCGAACTAGTAACTAGCTCTATGACAAGCTGAGGAAGGAGGCAACTTCGTTGGTCTCGAAATCTTCGAGCGTTTGCACGTGTCGCCTCATGCGGCGGGAACAGTCATTAACCTGCGTTCACGGTCGGCGGCGAAGGTGATACAAGCTTTCAGGTCCTCTCTCGTAAGGTCTGGAAAATCGGCGAGTATCTGATCTTCAGTCATGTCTGAAGCCAGATATTCCAGTACCTCGTAAACGGTGATTCGTAAATCACGCACACAAGGCTTTCCCCCTCGCTTGTTTGGATCGATCGTGATGTATTCCTGATAATTCATGCCTGCGAATTAAGTCTGAAAAAAAGGGCAACGTCAAGACGATTTAATCTCGGTGCTGGTTCGGTTTGAAAAACGCCGAAGGCGTTGGCTAATTTCAGCCCAGGGTTGGAGCGCAGCGACAACCCTGGGATCATCATTGAGAAAAGCAATCAACCCTGAAAGGGTTTCTTTCGAAACAAACCGTTTCAGGGTTGAAACGTATTTTGTTTGTTCCCCAGGGTTGTCGCTCGCGCGCCAACCCTGGGCTGTGGTTAGCGAACGCCTTTGGCGTTTTCAAACTGAACCGTTACTTGATCTCGTCCCAGATTAACGTGTGCTTGGTTTCTTTCAGTAGCAACGAGCCTACAATAAACGTTACGCTCGCGACGATGATGGGATAGTAGAGACCGGCGTAGATGTTGCCGGTGTTGGCGACGACTGAGAGGCCGATTACGGGTAGAAGCCCGCCGAATACGCCGTTGCCGATGTGGTAGGGAAGCGAGAGCGATGTGTATCGGATCTTTGCCGGAAACGCCTCCACCAGGTATGCGGCGATTGGTCCGTAGACCATCGTCACGAAGAAGACCTGAATGAAGACGAGCAGGATGAGTTTCTGAGCTGTTGGGGAACTAATTAACGTCCCGAAATCTACATAAGTGAGCACTTCCTTCGCCGGCTGCAGTACCCCATTAACTTCTGTTTGCGATATCAGGCTGATTGCACCCGTCACAGGATCAGGCTTCGACTGAGTTGTGACTACATTCGATCCAGCGGCACGTTGCATCGCTCCGTAGATTGGGAAGTATGAAATCGCCGCCAGCAAACATCCCGCCATCATGATCCACTTGCGCCCGATGCGATCCGAAAGCGCACCCATAAACACAAACAACGGCATCGCTAACAGCAGCGCAATTGCGATGATGTACTGTGCCGAACGAGGATTCACCTTCAACACCGTCTGCAAGTAGAAGAGCGCATAGAATTGACCTGTATACCAAACCACTCCCTGTCCGGCAGTCGCGCCAAACAGCGAAATCAAAACACGCTTCAGATTCTCCCAACGCGTAAACGCTTCAACAAGTGGACGAGACGACGTCATACCAGCGCCTTTGATCTGTTGAAAGATTGGCGACTCTTTCATGCGCAGACGAATGTAAAGCGAAATGCCGACAAGAAAGATCGATATGATGAATGGTATGCGCCAGCCCCACGCCTTGAACGCTTCGTCAGTCATCGAGTTTTGCACGACGATGCCGACGACGAGTGAGATAAACAGTCCGAGCGTTGCGGTTATTTGAATGAAACTCGTGTAGAAGCCGCGCTTTCCATCAGGCACATGCTCGGCGACGTAAACCGCCGCTCCACCATACTCACCACCGAGCGCGAGTCCCTGAAGCACTCGAATTACCAGAAGAATTATCGGAGCTGCGAGACCGATCGTTGCGTACGTCGGTAAGAAACCGATCGCCGCTGTTGCGCAACCCATGATGATCAGCGTCACCAGAAACGCATACTTGCGTCCCACCAGATCGCCGATGCGTCCAAAAAAAAGTGCGCCAAAAGGACGGACCACAAAGCCCACTGCAAACGTCGACAGGTAAGCGATCAGCGCGAGTGTGTTATTGCCTTTTGGGTAGAACAGCGGCGAGATCGTGACGGCGAGACTGCCAAAGATATAGAAGTCGTACCATTCGATCATGGTACCGACGGCGGAGGCTGCGATTACTTGCCAGATGCGGTAGTCGCGGACTTCGTTAAATTCGGTCAATAAGGAGTTTCTCCTGACAGGCGCCTCCTTGGAGTGCGGTGACTTGTCACCGCTTTGGTATGTGTCTGAATACCAAAGCGCCGCCAAGGCGGCGCACTCCACGGAGGCGCCTATTAGTCGGAGATCGTATATTTATTTTTGGTTCGCCGTGCCTGTCATGTTGCGCATTGGCATCTGGAGTCTGCCGTCAGCGCCACTCGTAAGTGCCAGAAACGCTGAATCCTGACGCAGCGAGTCAAACACCGCATCGACACGCGCTTCCATCATCTCCTTCGCACGAACCGCCTGGTAGCGCTCGTACTGGAAGAAGTGACGTTGCAACAACGCGAGCGCCTCACGCTTGTGACCAGTCTGCGCGTAGATCGCGGCGAGGTTGTACGACGCCGGTAACAGATTTCGATTCGCCTGCGCGATCTTCAAAGCCTCGTCACCATGTCCGGAAGCCGCCATGAAAACGGCCGCGAACACGAGGTTGTACGGATCTTTCGGATCAAGTGCAAGCGCCTTCTGCGTGTACGCATTGCCTTGTTCCAGATCGCCTTCGGAGTTCCAGTAGACTGCAAGATTGCGATACGCGAGCGCGAGTGGAAACTCCGCGACTGAGTGTTCCATCAACGACAAGCCTTTCTTAAACTCGCCATCGTGGATCGTCATCTTGCCGAGACCGTGAAGCGCAACTGCACGCGCAACAGCATCCGCAGGCATGTTGAGAATCGTATTGAATGTTTCTCGTGCTTTTTCCCACTGGCCGGTGTGATGTCGATATAGTTCGCCGAGGTAACGCAGTGGAGTCGGATCAGCTGGATCCATCCGATGCGCTTTCTGGTAGAGTCTTTCGGCGGTTACATAGCGCTCGCCGATTTCGGCAATCAAACCGCTACGCATAACGGCTTCGACGCGCGCACCGTAAACACGATCGAGAATCGGTGCGTCCGGAATACTGCCAATCTCTTGCACGCCGAGTTTCTTCAATTCTTTCGCCGCGTCTTTAGCTTTTTTCGGGAACAGGCATTTTTCTTCTGCGACCGGTTTGAAAAGTGCGATGGCGCCCTGGCTGTCACCGGCTTTTGCTTTTTCTTTCGCCTCTTTCAACTGCGAGTCGAGAGTAGTCTCGCGCTGCTTCATCTCCGCGTCGAGGAGTTTCTCGACTTGTTCGACTTTGAGTTTGCCGGCGGTGTTCTCGACCTTATTAATCGGAGATCCGTCGGCGTTCACCAAAACGGCAACCGGCAACGCAGAGTTACCGATGATTGACTGCAATTCGGGCGTTTTGGAGTCCGCGACGGTCATGGAAACGCACTGCGATGAATAAAGTGTGAGAATTCGTGACTGCAGCAGGCTTGAATTCTTGATCTCGTTATTGCTGGCTGGGAACCAATAGAGAACCAGTCCCTTCTGTGGCGCAGTGCGCGCTTCCCAAATCTTCCACGGCACTTTGTAAACGGCAGGCGCGGGGCCTTCACTTCTACCACCGCCGCCACCGACGCCGCCAGTTCCGCCTCCGCCACCGCCGCCACAGGTGGCCCACACCGGTGAGAGGGAGAACATAAGCATCAGAAAGGCGGCAAGTGCACGTGAAAGTCGTGTTTTCATAATTCGGTATACCTCTTTAGAGTTTCAGGCGAGTTAAGCAGACGATTTTATAGCACAACATGGATGTTTGCATCGAGCCTTCGGTTGCCGTATTTTTACACAACTATTACTCGCCCGAATTGGTTTCGCAATCTAACATCGGCTATACACATAAAGGCCGCAATTTGTTCGTTCAGAGACTTCGCAGTATACGAAGGAATAGTGCGCCCCAACCTGGGAGGAGGACGCAATGAAGATCTTACTGATTAATCCGGAGTTTCCTGAAACCTACTGGAGCTTTCGATACGCGCTGCCGTTTGAGGGTAAGCGCTCCGTATTCCCGCCGCTCGGGCTGCTGACTGTGTCCGGATTGTTGCCCCGCTCCTGCGAACGACGACTGGTTGATCTGAATATCGAGCGACTGAAGGATTCCCAGATTGAATGGGCCGATATGGTCTTCATCACCGGGATGCTGGCGCAGAAGGTATCACTTCACGAAACAGTGAAGCGCTGTAAAGAACGAGGAAAGGTGATTGTGCTTGGCGGTCCTTACGTCACGAGCACGATCGAAGAACTTCCTTACGCGGACCACATCTTCCAGGGTGAAGCCGAGACGACGCTGCCACAGTTCTTCATCGACCTTGAACGCGGTGAAGCGAAACGCACATACAAAGCACCAGAACGTCCGCCGTTGTCACTGGCGCCGGTTGCCGACTTCGGGCTCGTCAATCTAAAGAAATACAGTTGCATGTCAGTGCAGTACTCGCGTGGCTGTCCGTTCTCGTGTGAGTTCTGCGACATCATCGAGATCTACGGGCGTGTACCGCGTACGAAGAGCAACCAGCAAATGATCGCCGAGTTTGACGCGTTGAAGAATCTCGGTTGGCGGGGGCCACTATTCATCGTCGACGACAATTTTATCGGCAACAAGAAGAACGTCAGGTTGCTTCTGCCTGCATTGATCGAGTGGCAAAAGAAAAACGGTTACCCCTTTTCACTGTTGACCGAAGCCAGTGTGAACCTCGCGGACGATGACGATCTGTTGACCGCGATGAAAGACGCCGGTTTCCGTCGCGTGTTTCTCGGTATCGAAACTCCTGTTGAAGAGAGTCTCAAGGAAGCGCAGAAGTCACAGAATCGAGGAAATCTGCTCGACTCGGTGAGGAGGATTCAGAGTCATGGCATGGAAGTGATGGCCGGATTCATCGTTGGCTTTGACAACGATCCCGACGACATCTTCGAACGCCAGATCGACTTTATTCGCGAGAGCGCAATTCCGATGGCGATGGTCGGAATGTTGAATGCACTTCCCGATACGCAGCTGTGGAAGCGTCTCGAAAGAGAAGGACGACTACTCGGCGCCGATGCCACAGGCAACAACACCATCGCGACCGTGAACTTCATTCCGAAGATGGACGTCGACACACTTATCAAGGGCTACCAGCGCATTATGCGCACGATTTACAATCCGAGCGAATACTATCGCCGCGCGCTCGACTCTCTGCAACGCGTACTGCCGCATGATGTCCCAGAGGCACACCAGTATCACGGTTTCAAAGCAGTGAAGGCTTTCGTGCGAATCGCTTTCAAGCTCGGTGTGCTTGATGCCGAGCGGCGCGAGTTCTGGCGTTTCTTTCTCGAGGCTGCGCGCAAACATCACGATCGCATGACTGAGTTGCTACGCCATGCCGCGATGGCCTACCATTTTCGTAAGTTGAACGAATCTTACGGCGATACGTGAAGCCTTCCAACAATTCGGCATTCGCTGCTCTACGTCACCGTGATTACAGGCTGCTTTGGTTGGGCCAGATTGTCTCAGTGACCGGATCGCAAATGCAGTTTGTCGCGATCAACTGGCACGTCTACCTGCTCACAAAATCTGCTTTTGCACTCGGCCTCGTCGGCCTCTTCCGCGGCGTACCAATCATACTTTGCTCACTTGCAGGCGGCGTCGTCGCCGATGCAATCGACCGAAAGAGACTGATGATCGTGACGCAGACCGTCATGCTGACGAGCGCTGCACTTCTGACGGCCGGGACGCTCGCCGGTTTCGAGAGCGTGTGGCCCATCTATATCCTCAGCGGAATCGCGTCTGCCGCAACTGCGTTCGACACCCCCGCGCGTCAGGCACTCATGCCCACTCTCGTGCCGATCGAAGACTTTCCGAACGCCGTGAGTCTCGCAGTTATTGTTTTCAATGTCGCAACTATCGCGGGGCCGGCAATCGCGGGCTTCCTGCTCGCAGAAAGCGGACCGGCAATCATCTACGGGATCAACGCGCTTTCGTTCCTGGCAGTGATTGCAGCGCTCATCGCGATGCGAGCAAGTGGCCAACCGGATTTGCAGACTGAACGCAAAGACGCGTTGAGTTTCGCGGCGCTGAAAGAAGGACTGACATTTGTCTGGCACACTCCGATTATTGTCCAGACAATGACGCTCGACTTCCTTGCGACGTTCTTTGCTTCTGCGACTCTGCTCCTGCCGATCTTCGCGCAGGAACGACTGCACGTCGGCGCTCGTGGTTACGGCTTCCTCGCCGCCGCACCAGCAATCGGATCCGTGTTGACTGCGCTTGTGTTGGCGCGCCTCGGAACTCTGCGGCGGCAGGGACGATTGGTTGTTGCTTCAGTCGCAGTTTTTGGAGTCGCTACCGCGGCATTCGGTGTCTCGACTGTGTACTGGGTCTCGTTGCTGATGCTTGCGATTACGGGTGCAGCCGATACAGTGAGCACAGTCTTACGTCAGACCATTCGCCAACTCGTCACCCCGAACCATCTGCGCGGACGGATGACGTCAATCAACATGATGTTCTTCATGGGTGGACCACAACTCGGTGAGCTTGAGGCGGGCGTTGTTGCCGGGTTTATCGGCGCGCCGCTTTCTGTAGTGATTGGTGGGCTTGGTTCATTGATTACCGCTGCGATTGCGGCAGTGAAGTCGAAGAGTTTGATGAAATTTGAGATGTAGATGACGCGGATTAGATCCGCGTCATCTGTGGTTAACTATTACTCACCAATGACGCTGATCTGATTATCAACTGCCTTAACACCCTTGACCTGTTTCACTATCTTCTCGATCTGAGTCTTCAACGCCTCAGTCTTAACAGTTCCAATCAACATCACTTTACCGTTCACCACGGAAGCAGTAATGCCAAGTTGCGAGAGTTCCGGATCATCCGACAGCTTCTTATCAACGGCAGCCTGGATCGTCGAATCCATATTCATGCTGTCGGTAGATGGTGCCGTAGTCCCACCTGCGGGTGGCGTCACGATGATTGGCGCCGGCTGAGTTGCGGGCGCTGGTTGTTGAATGATCACCGGAGGTTGTTGCACTGGCGCCGGCTGCTGCACAACGGTTGTTGGCTGTTGCGCCGCCAGGTTTGCGTTGTCCGTAGTTGGCTGACTGCTCATCCAAAACAGGACCAGCATTGTTATCAATGCGATAGCTACCACAACAAGTACGCCGACCATGCCTGCGGAAATACCACTGTTATCCCGCACCGATTGTGTATGGACAACCTCACGTCTTTCGTTCGGTGTTTCCACTACCACTCGGCTTCTT
>DASYPN010000247.1:0-3108 GCA_036006625.1 Pyrinomonadaceae bacterium
GGCGCGGGTGGCGCACGTGGCGTGTCGGGTGATTATCTCTACCGCACGCAGTCGTCCTTCCAGTTCGACAACGGGCTGTGGGGCATCTTCCGCGTGACACCGTAACGGCGGTTATTAATTACGCCGAAGGCGTTCGCTAATTCCAGCCCAGGGTTCGAGCGTAGCGAGAACCCTGGGTACATAACCAATTCACAATCAACCCTGAAAGGGTTCGGCGGTTGGCGAACCCTTTCAGGGTTCAATGCCTATTTGATGTTGTTTTCCCAGGGTTGTCGCTGGCGCTCCAACCCTGGGCTGAAATTAGCGAACGCCTTCGGCGTAATTCAAACCGATAACCTATCTCCACAGTGTAATTTCAAACTGATGCACTACCGAGGATTTCCAGCGCCGTGGGCGGGATTAATTTTATTGACAACATCTTCACTCACGGTGACAATGAAACCCTACTCGCCCGCAATACCAATTCTTCTCAATCAGGAGTGAAACATGCGCATCCGAATCGCTATCGCTCTATCTTGTCTGCTGATCATCGCGCCCTCAGCAAACGCGTTCCTCGAAGACCTCTGCCAATCGCGAACGCCAGGACCACGGACACTCGGCTATTGCGTCCGGCCTGTCTGTCCTGCTTCATTCTCTGAGAATCGCGCCTGCCCTGCGCAGCTGCTCGACTTCGCCTCTGTCAAACCTGGTCGGAGTATGATCCACGCTGACTCCACCTACTTCATCGCGCAAGCTCTCGGCTACCGCGCAGACGTTGCTTACTGGATCACGGCATACAACGAGGTCACGGACTACACACAGTACAAGCCGCTCGATCAATGCGGCAACGAGGCCTCAACGGATAACTCAGGACGCAATTACATCTCTGCGCAGTTCAACGGTTTTCAGCGAACGAACCTAAACACTGATGGTCCCCTCGATCATTACGTAGTCAACTTTTCACCAAACGGCCAGGGTACCGATGTACACGGCGCGGGTGGCGTGCAATCCCTCTATCCGTTTCACTATCCGAGGCCGCCGGGCTATCCCGTTCACATCGACGATACGTACCAGAAGACGCTCGCCAACATGCGTCAGTGGGTGATGCGAGCAGGTCCCGAGCCGGGGACGCTGTGCACCGTCGGCCTCACGTCATCGGACGGCAATGGCTGTCTGACCGGAACGATCAACGGAACCGTTCCATTGATCATGAAGAGCTCCAAAGGCATCGCCTTCAGCGTGCCTGCTGGAAAGAAGGTCTTGAATTATGTGAGCGATACAGACTATGACTACTACGAAGCGCTCGGGGCATATCTTAAGGACAAGCAGAAGACGACGGGCACACTGTGGAAGGATCCAAATTCGGATTCAGTTCCCGTGCAGATCGCGAGAGTCGGACTCTATCTGCATATGCTGCAGGACACATCGTCACACGCAACTTATTGCGGCGATGACGCTCCGGCACCGCCAGGCGGCAGCGACCCCGGGACATACATGTTCATTTCCGACTCCACAACGAACGCGGTGAAGGTATCGTTCGGGAGCTCGTGTGCGTCGAGTCCGCACCTCGCGGGACATGTTCAGGAAACTGGTACCGGCAACGATCCGTTGCCGCTTCGTGACTATGTCGCCCTCAAAAACACTGTCGACGAGTTGATCATATTTGGCAACGAGGTGGCCCTAAAACATCCCGGCTGGATCATCAATCCCGAGCTACTGCCACCGAACCTCGTTGAAAAAAGCCGGCAAGGTCACACCGCTGCCGATTTGAAGGCGGAACTCGTCGGCGTGATTGTGAGCGGCATTCCGTACAGCCGCGCTGAGGTTTACAAATCAGCAATCGTTACGTCGCCGTTGCAGTTGAAGGATGCGGTCCAACGTCTGCATGCGATGAATCGCGCACTCGGCGTCTACTCCGAGACACTGCGCAAACGCTCGGCGCATCCGACGTCATTCATCGCACTCGAGCCTATGCCAGGGAATTCTTTTGACCCGCGAAACAAGTCGGTCTGTTGGCAGTAGTGTTGTAAAGAAGCGCCCGACTTGGACCTTTTAATACAGAGCCGCTCTGCTGCTTCGCGGCTTTGCCTCAAAGCGCCAAAGGCGCGAAATATGATAGCCAGGGGCAAGCGCTGCGCGACGCGAAGCGCGTCGCCCCTGGGTAGCAATTAAATTTCAGATTGAGCACCGAAGGTGCGAAATATCAACGTCGGTTATTTCGCACCTTCAGTGCTCAATTTGATTACTTTTGTTAACCAGGGGCGACGTCCCGACAAAGTCGGGACTTGCCCCTGGCTATCATATTTCGCGCCTTTGGCGCTTCGATTTGCTTACTCGTATCGCAGCGCGATTAACGGATCGACCTTCGCTGCGCGGCGCGCCGGGATGTAGCACGCCAGGAGGGCAACAAACGTCAACAATCCGATCACGCTTATATACGTCAGCGGGTCGGTCGCCGTTATTTCAAACAACAACGTCCGCATCAATCGCGTCAGCGCAAACGCACCGACCAACCCGACGACTATGCCGATCAGCAACATGCCCAGACTCTGCCCGAAGACGAGTCGCATCACGTGAAGCGTTCGCGCCCCGAGCGCCATGCGCACTCCGATCTCCTGCGTGCGCTGAACCACCGAATAGGCCAGCACACCGAAGACGCCAGCCATCGCGAGCAACAACGCCGTCAAAGCAAAGACCCCTACCAAGAGCAAATTAAAACGCCGGTTATTCAACGACGCAGAGAAGGTTTGATTCAGAGTGCCGATTTTCGCGGGAACAGTAGCATCGAGCTGAGTCAAAACCCTGCGGATGACAGGGAACATCGCTTCCGGATCAGAATTCGTCCGCAGCACGACGTCAAATTCATCTGCTGAACGGGATCTTTGCCGGTAGTTCACATACACGGTTGGATGTGGCGCCCCCTCCAGACTATGCTTTCGCACTTCGCCAACGACGCCGACAATGGTAAGCAAACGCAGATCGGCATCCATGTTCCCAAACTCGATCGTACGGCCGATTGGATCCTCGTTGGGCCACTTTTGCCGCGCGACTGATTCACTAATCAACGCCACGTGAGGTGCATCAGGACCATCACTCTCCGCGAACATACGGCCCTTCAGCAGAGGGATT
>DASYPN010000248.1:0-9029 GCA_036006625.1 Pyrinomonadaceae bacterium
TCAGTTCCTCACTGAGGTTGACGAACTCGCCTTTTACCGAATTCATGAGCTCGATACCGCTTTGATCTTTTTCAAGCCTGGACAAATTGATATTCCTTTCTCGCGGTTTATTTACGCAATTCCGAGGACCCGTTACCCCGGTTCTTTGCCGTTGCTCGCAACTGTGGCAAATTTATCTGCTTCTCGAACGGCTTAGCCTTCCCATTCTTGCCGTTTTTCCCCACGGTCTTCGATGCCATCGCGCTGCCGCAGGGTTTCAAGCGGCGTACGACATCGTTAATCGTTATGTTTTGCAACACTCGCTCAACCGCAGAATCAACTTCCGATAACACATCTCCGAGAACAGTCTCGATATTCACCCCCACCGGGCAATCCCGACTGGGAGGTTGCCGGTGCAACGAAAAGACACCTCTGTATTCGAGTGCCTGATACACGTCCAGCAGCGTCGTTTTGGCGGGGTCATTTGCCAACCTCGAACCGCCGAGCGAACCGGTTTGAGACACAACCAAGCCCGCTTCGGCCAATTCCTTCAACATGCGCCGGATCACGACCGGATTGGTGTTTACGCTTTCAGCAACCTGTTCTGATTTAAGGGGTTCTTCGCCTGACCAGGCCATCAAACTCAAAACATGAACCGCAACCGCAAACCTGCTGTTTGTCGACATATCAAATCTATTCGGGGAACTCGGGCCGCCGTTTTTGTAACCATTATAGTTACAATTGCGATTTTGTCAACTGTAATAAACAAGGGGATTTAGGTCGCGGGAGGACACGGATTTATCAGACAGCAGGCGCTTTGAGGTCGTGGATGAGGGTGAAGAGGGTGTCGACGTCGATGGGCTTCGGGACGAGGGCGAGGTAGCCGGCGGAGAGGGCGCGCTCGCGATCTTCTTCGCTCGCGTAGCCTGAGATGGCGATGGCCGGGACGTTCCCGAGGCCGGGAAGAATGCGAAGTTGTTCGAGGAGTTGATAGCCGTCGGTCTCGGGCATCCCGATGTCTGAGACGATGATGTGGGGACGCTTGTTGACGGCCTGAGCTAGTGCCTCAGCGGCTGAAGCCGCCGTGGTTACGTTTGCACCCTCGCGGCGAAAGATCGTGCTCAGAAGCGTCAACGTATCCGGTGAATCTTCGACGATTAGAACGTCGAGTCCTGCGAGGGAATGACGTTTAGTATCGACTGTCTCTGCTGCCACCCTGCCGGTCGGCGCGAGGTCGAGATTGAACGTGAAGGTTGCGCCATGTCCAACTCCGTCAGACGTCGCGTTCATTCGACCACCATGCATCTTCGCAAGTGCGTCAGCAATCGCAAGTCCGAGTCCCAAGCCACCATGACGTCTTGACGTGGAACCATCGGCCTGACGAAAACGATCAAACACGTGCGGCAGAAACGCCGGGTCAATTCCGACGCCTGTATCGATTACCTCAAGAACCGCCTGCTCTTCGTGAAGCCTTGTGGCAATGCTGACTTTCCCGCCAGGATCGGTGAATTTGATTGCGTTGGAAATGAGGTTCCACGCGATCTGCTGGAGCCGAACCGGCTCGCCCATCACTATTAAACTTACGGGCCACAAACACACATTCAACTCGATGTTACGTGCGGCGGCGGAGGTACGCACAGTATCAACAGCAGCTTTTACAGCCGAGTTGAAATCAATGGCCTTTGGCTCAAAGTGAAGTTTGCCCGTGGCAATACGAGAAGTGTCGAGCAGATCATCGATCAATCTTGATTGCAGCCAGGCGTTACGCTCGATCGCATCGAGTGCCTGCAACACGCTTTTCTCGTCCAGAGTTCCGCTACGCAGAAGTTTTATCCAGCCCACGACAGGCGTCAAAGGAGTTCGCAACTCGTGCGAGAGCGTCGCAAGGAAAACGTCTTTCGCACGATTTGCCTCAGCGAGTTCAGCATTGAGGCGTGTGAGTTCGGCAGTGCGCTCTTCGATTCTCTGCTCCAGGTCCAGATTCAATTGTCGGAGATCCGCGCGTGCCTTCTGTTCCGCCAGCATCAGTCGCCGGTGTTCGACGCCTCTGCGAATCGTATGCTTCATGCTTTCGATGTCGCAGGGTTTGATGAGGTAGTCGTATGCGCCTTCCTGCAACGCAGCTATAGCTGATTCCACGGAAGCAAAACCTGTCAGCACAACTGAAATCGTGAGCGGAGCGTGGCGCCGGATACGGTTGAGGACTGAAAGACCGTCGCCTCCTTCCATGTGCAGGTCTGTAAGCACGAGGTCGTAGTCTTTGTTGTTGAGCAACTCGATCGCTTCGTCGCCACTCGACGCAGTGTCAACAACGTAGCCTTCATTCTCGAAGATCGCAGCCGTCGTGATACGCAGACTCTCTTCGTCATCCACAACGAGCAGTCTGGGTTCCTCGAAAAGCGGAACAAAACCGTCCGGCGCGTCCATGGGAGCATCATTTCCGAATTGATCGAATGATTGACTCATTGTGTCGCCACCTTAGATTCGCTTACTTGCTCTTCAAGAATGGGCGATTCGACTTGAAGCACAATGCTGAAAACTGTTCCACGACCAATTTCACTACTCACTTCGATGCGCCCACCGTGCTGCCTGACGATGTCCTGTGTAACCCACAATCCCAATCCCGTACCTTTCTTGCCGGTAGAAAAGAACGGATCGAAGATGCGCGCCAGATCGTCTTCTGCGATACCGACGCCACTGTCGCTCAGTTGGACGACAATCGACGGCTGCAGCGCCTGTTCGTACCGCGAAGTGGAAATCACGATCTCACCGTCGCCTTCAATTGCCTGTTGCGCATTGATGATCAGGTTGAGAAAAACCTGACGCAACTGATCCGCACGAGCTCTGATGCGCGGCAACTCCGTGTCGAAACTTCGCGTAATGCGAATCTTCAATTGCCGCATTTTCTTTTCCATCAACACGAGCGTCTCTTCGAGGAGCTGGTTGATGTCGACCCAATCGACTTCACCGGGCCGGCGCGCAAAACCGAGCATCTGGCGGATGATGTGTGAAACTCGCTCGGTCTCTTTTCTGGCGATCTCGAGGAAGCGCGAGTTCTTTTCATCTCCACCCGCCTGCAAAAGGTAAAGCGCGTTCTTGATCGCTTCGAGCGGATTATTCACTTCGTGCGCGATCGATGCTGCGAGGCGTCCGACTGCAGCCAGCTTTTCTGATTCGAATAACTGTTGTTCGACTCGCCGTCGTTCCAGCTCACGAATCTCAGTCAGATCGTGAAGAATCGAAACGACGGCAGTCACCTGGCCCGTCGCGTCCAAAACTTCACGCGCCGTTATCTCCATCGGCAACGAGCGGCCATCTTCCGGATCGATCAACTCGATTTCTGCCTGGCGACCCGTCTCGGACGCTGATGCGAGTGTGGAAATGAACGAAGTGAGTTTGACGGCATTCGTGCGCACTGCCGCAGCGGCTGACGACTTAAACGAGTCGGTGTCCTGAAACAACAACTCCGCGCGACGGTTGAAGAGTATGAAGTTTCCTGCCGAGTCACAAACTACAATCGGATGACCGACGTTCTCAATAATCAGGTCAAGTCGATCGCGTTCGCGACGAGACTCTGATTCGGCCTGTTGTAGTTTGACGAAGTTGCGCGCCAGTTCCTCGTTTGCTTCACGCAGATCAGTAACGTCGCGAAAGATCGAAACGAGGCCGAGTGGTTCGCCACGCGCATTCGCAGCCGGCGTGGAGATGACTTCGAAGTGAATGTCCGAACCTTCAATCGGATCGACGAGCGTGATGTCTCTTTGAATAACTTCCGACGACGATACCGTGGCGCTCGAAAGGTAAGCAGAAAACAACAGGTCGTTCATCTTCAACGCGCGCCGTTTTCCTTCGCCCGCGTTGGCTGAACCGCTAAACAGTTCTTCAGCGCGGCGGTTCTGCAGCAGTATTTCGTTGTCGAGATCGGTGAGCACGATCGGATCTGCAACCGACTTCATGATCGACTCGATCCACTGTCGCTCACGCTGCAGCTTGGTGACTGTGCTGATAAGCCGTTCCTGATGTGTTGCCAAAGAAGCAACAATCCCGATGCGCTCGGCAAAACGTTTGATGAGTGTTACTGATTCAGGGTCGGCTGACTCCTGGTCAACGCCGATGTATAGCACACCCATTCGCGCGCCAGGCTCGAACGTCCAGTATTCGTTGGTAGGCCTGACGCCCGCTCGTGGGCCAACCTCAGCGATACCAAAGAGCGGAACGGAGAGGACGTCGGAATGCCATTGCATGTTCGCAAAGAGACTTCGTGATTGCGTGTCGTCTTCGAGCGCAATCCACAACGGTTGACCATCGTGGATCACGCGGACGCACGCGGCGCTTGCGTCGAGTGGCATCTCAACGCGCGTGTCACCGTCGAAACCGATTGCAGCACGAACGCGCAATTCGGCGTCTCGTTCATTGATTATCGCGATTGCGGCCTGACGATAGCCGAAGTTGTTGGCGATGGCTTCGAGGGCGAGAAGCAGACGCTCTTGCAGCTTCGGAGTCGCGAGCATCTGCGTCGTCGTCTCGATAAAGACGTCGTATTGCCGCAGACGCGGGCTTGCCCGATCAGAATCCCCGATTGATGGGGCGTTACTATAAGTTAATTCTGTGGGACTCTCTCCCATGGCCCTTTGTTCATTAAATAGGTCCAATAGGACCTATTTACTTTTTCTCTACTTCAACACTGACGCGACGGCGCGTTTCGGTTTCTACAACTTCACCTCCAGGTGTCAGTGCTGGTCGGGATACTGCCGGCGTCAACCCTACCGCCTCGGCGTATTTCAAGTAAGTATCGATTGAGGCCACCACAACACGGGCTTCGATCGTGATCAGGTCAATACCCACCAGCGAGATTCGCACCCACGCGTCGATGACGATGCCCTTATCGAGCACACGATCGAGGACGTCAATTAAACTGGTTCCGCCTGGTGCTCTTTCGACAGCCATTTTGTTCGGTTCCTTTTTAGTAGTTTTGAAAAACGAGCATACTGCGCGAGGATTGACGGCGCTTCACTGCCCTTTTTAAAACCTTTCTACTTCATACAAAACTAAGTATTGCGACGAGTCGCTTTGGCTTTACGCGTCACACGACGAGTTGTTACCTGCTCGCGACTAACCGCGGCAGCATTGGCCACTGCGAGTTTTCTAATTTCCTGTTCAAGTTCCGAAAGCCGTTCGCGCAGCTCGACGTTTTCAGCTTCTGCGCGTTCGGCACGTGTTGTCAGGTTTGTGTCGTAGCGCCACCAGTTCAAGCCGATCTGCTCAGCCTTGTCGATTGAGCAAACCAGCAGACGAATCTGCAACGTAAGTAGCTCTACGTTCGCCAACGACACTTTAATGTCGCCCGCTATCACCAGTCCTTTGTCAAGAATACGGTCGAGAACATCAACCAGGCCTGGGGGACGGGCCGTAATCAGGGTAGACCGCTCGCTGGACACTTTCGCCCTCCAATATCAGGGGGCGGCTTTACTCAAAAAGCTTAGATGGCCGCCACCATCACATGACTCTCTTTGCCGAGCACGATGCGAACTGCTAAATCAAACGGCCGATTGGACCGAGATCGAGATTGAGATCTTCGTCGTCTAACCCGAACTGAGATTTCAGCTCCTGGAGCTTTGCCTCCAACTTCATGAGCGCCAGGCCCAACTCTTCGATCTGTTCAGGTGAGAGATCCCCGCCCTCCATGCGACGGACCGCCTGTTTTTCCAACAGACGGCGGATGAACTCGATCAAAGTTAGTACTAGTTTCGCCAGACCCTGCTCGACACTTTGCGCATCGATATTGATCCTCGAAGGGAGAGTGTCGGTCACACAGCGGAGTTGCTCGACAAACTCCTCCACGTGCGAAGTGTCGACTTCTGGCTCAACCGACTGGGGGTTTTCGGGGGAAAACGTCATCAGCTTACTCCGAACTGCGACCCAACTCAAGCTCAATGTTTGCAAAACTATAAGGCGGCCAGGGGCCGCTTACCATGAAACGTATATCAGGCCGCTCCTCGATCGCCTGAGCCATCCTCGTGCGATATTCCAGAATATTGGCACGATCAATGAGATGATCCGCCCTTGCAATTACCACTCTTTCCGAGGGTACAACGTTAATATGCTCATCTCGTGTCAGCTTGCCAAGCTTCTGGCTAAACCATGCTGACAACTCCGCAATTTGTGCGGCTCGCCATTCATCGCCGCGGAAGTCCCTGCGCTTGTCTAATAAAAATCTCGTACCCGGACCGACCGGTTTTTCTGGATTGAATACCGGTGGGGGTGCATTTTCTCTGGTGCCAATCATTCTCACGTTCATCTCAGCACGGCCACGTACGTGCGCTAGCCTGGCTTTGATAGCCTGCCGGTGAATCGATATGTAGTTTCGAAGGTATTGTTCAGTCACTGCTTGCCCAAACCGAAATGGAATTGGTGTGGTCTGCTTAAAGACGCTGCGCACCACCGCCGCGTGGGCGAGGGTATCCCTGTTTGGCCGGAAAGCTTCACCTCTGCTGGCACTTATAATCGCTACAAGGTCATCGATCTTGAGCAGTTGAACCGGCGCGCCGGAAACACCACGCTGAGGTTTATTGAGTCTGTCGAGTCCCTCGGCAAAACAATAAAGGTAGAACTTCATTCGATTTCGCGTTTGCGTAAGACTTCGTGCGCAGTCTCGACCGAGCTAACCAGAACATTCAGCCCGACGAAGATCAGATCGATGTCGGCGACAGAGATCGTGATCTCGCCGGCGATTACAAGACCGCGATTGAGCACGTGATCGAGCGTCTCGAGCAGTGAAAGATCCGTGCTCTCCCACTCCTCACCAACAATAATCTGATCAAAGTCTGCCATCGTTCTAGTAATTTAGGATCAATATAGGACCTATGTGACTTATAGGACGTATGCTGCTCATCCTGTAAATCCTGTGACGAAGTTGTATACCGGCCACGGGCCCGTGAGTTCCAAACGAAGACCTGCCGCCTGATGCTCCTGGGCCAGACGCTCCGCTGCGTCACGAAACTCTTCGAAGCCCGATCGCTTCACGAGGAATGCAAACTTTGCTTTTAGCTCGCCGTGTTCGGTCGTCTCAACCTTCAGAATTCGCAAACGCAGCCCGTCGTCGCTTTGCTCTTTGAGCTTCTCTTCAACCTGATCGATGATGCGATTAACTGCCGCTCGCGCTTCATCGACCTTCATCGCGTCGATCTTCTTCTGCATGAGATACGACTGTCCCGGTGACGCTTTCTCAGCTTGTTCAACCAATTCGCGGAGAACCGGGCTCACTGAAGTGATGCTCGACAGCAACGCCGCACGATCGGAGTAAACGTTGACGCCCCACTCTTCACGTCCGCGCAACTGTTCGATGATCAACTGGAGGTCGCGGGCCTGCTCGGTGAGCATCTCTTCGATACCGTCACGCTCGAGATAGATTGTTGCGAAACGCAAAGGGATCGTAGTCACGCGTTTGGCAACGTACTCGACAACAGTCTCATGACGCATCGCGCGAATCGCGGTCCAGGTTGCGTCCGTCAGATGTTCGGTTAGTTGCTCTTCGCTGTAAGTTATTTTCGGAACGCGACTAGCTAGCGCTGCAAGCGTGCTAACTACGATCCATTCAAGCTGCGCGTCCTCCTCGATCGCGGCGGGGAGTGAATCGGCAGACAGCTGCGCAACAGCCGAGCTTTCGGCGATACAGTAAACGTAGTAAACAGACTCGCTCATTCTAGTCGGCCTATTTTCACGCAAAGACGCAAAGGGAGCAAAGTTAATCGCTTACCTTTGCGTCTTTGCGCCCCTTGGCGTCTCTGCGTGAAACTTTCTGCCACGCCTGAAAATGCTCTCGCAAAGCTTTTGGACCTGTAATCTCATGTGGCTGTTGCGGCGCAACGAAGATCTCGACCGAGCGACGGCGAAACTTACGCTGAAACTCACCAATAACTTCTTCCTGCATCTTTCGTCTCGTTCGGCAAAATCTGCAGGCATTCTCAGGCACAACCCCATTAATCAATAGTCTCTTCAAGGGCACTTTCAGCTTCTCGAGCGACTTTGCGAGGTCCGAAGTTTCTTCCAGACTCATTCGCTCGGGAATCGCGACGCCAACAAACTCGCAACGTTCGGGATCACTCAACAACGCAATCACTTTCTTAATACTCTTCGATAAAGCCACGAGCTCTTCAGCAACTTCATCAGCACGCATCACGTCTTTGTACTTTAACAGCAGCTTTATGAACGTGCGGATCCATGAAAGCGCGACCTGCGGCAACTCGAGAAACCGTATCAGGTGGCCTGTCGGAGCGGTGTCGAGAATGAGCGTCTGGTAACGTTCGAGGTCCAGCAGATCGCTGATCGTGCCGAGCGCAGCAATCTCGTCGATGCCGGGCGGAGTGAGTTCGACAAGCTCGCGCATTGCTTCGCGATCAAACTTGATCTCCATCCGCGAGCCACCTGATAACGACGCAAACAGTTCGTCAGTCCACGATCGATAGCGCTGCTTTAATTCCTCGAACCACTTTCCCGGATCGATCTCCATTACATCGAGATTCGGCAGACCTGCTTCGCCAAAACTGTCCGAGAGCGAGTGGGCAGGATCGGTTGAAAATATCAGCAGCTTTTCGTCAGGATTCGCCTTCGCGAGTGCAAGCGCATATGCAGCCGCAGCGGTGGTCTTTCCGACTCCTCCCTTACCGCCAAAGATTACAATCTTGCGCGCTTCCAATCTAAAGGAAGATCGAGCTACGGATGACACTGATTTTAAATCCGGATTTTTTACCCGTGTCATCGGTGGCTCAAATTCGTCTGACCAAATCAACTTGCCGATTCTTTTCAGATCGTCAATTCCGCGCACTTCGTTCGGCTGCAACGGAAGATGATGAATTTTCAGATTGCGACAGGTCGAGGTAATCCTTTTAATCCATTGTCGCTGCGTCTGTACACGCGCCCGACAATATTCACACGCACCATGCTCCTGCTCGACACGATTGACGATCAGATCTGTGACCGGCACGCCCTGCTCAGTGAGAAGCTCATGATATCTCTGCGTCTCGAGAACACTCATCGCCTCCGGAATCGTA
>DASYPN010000249.1:0-2948 GCA_036006625.1 Pyrinomonadaceae bacterium
ATGACTTCGTTCAGGCAGCGCGAGCACTCGGCGCAAGCGACGCACGTATTCTCCTGATTCACATCCTCCCCAATGCGATTCAGCCGTTGATCGTGCAAGCAAGTCTAGGAATGGCCGGCGCCGTGCTCTCGGAAGCATCGCTGTCATTTCTCGGACTCGGCGTACCACCGCCTGCGCCGTCATGGGGTGTCATGATCGAGGAAGCACGCGATTTATCCACACTGCAGGTCGCACCGCACGCACTGATCTTCCCCGGCATCGCGATTGCGCTCACGGTCCTTGCCTTCAACTTCATCGGCGACGGCCTGCGTGAGTATCTCGATCCGCGTCAACGAGCTCGATGAGCGCAATCTCCGTCTGCAATTTATCCAAAACATATCCCGTCCCGTTTCGACGGCTGCGCGCATTCTTTCGCCGCCCGGTGAAAGACCCGGTCGAGGCGCTACGCAACGTTTCGTTTGAAGTGGAGACAGGCGAGATCTTTGGTCTGATCGGACGCAACGGCGCTGGCAAGACGACTCTGACCAAGATCGTCGCGACACTCGTTCAACCAACCACCGGCAGTGTCGCAGTGCGCGGGCACGACAGCGTGACTGACGACGAGCTCGTTCGCGGTGAGATTGGATTAGCGACAGCGGAAGAACGCAGTTTTTACTGGCGACTGACATCTGAACAGAACCTGATGTTCTTCGCGCGTCTCCACGGACTATCCGATCGGCTTGCGAAACAACGAATCAAAGATCTGTTTGCGAAACTCGAACTCGAAGAACTGGCACGACGCCGCTTTGGTGAGCTTTCAACCGGCAACAAGCAACGACTCGCCGTCGCGCGTTCAATGCTGACGAATCCACCCGTGCTCCTGCTCGATGAACCAACCCGCTCTCTCGATCCATTGGCTGCAGCCCGAATGCGGGAAATGATTCATTTGCTGGCTCAACAGGATCCACCGGTTACGATTTTCCTTACGTCGCACAACCTCAGCGAAGTAGAGACACTCTGCGGACGCGTCGCGATCATCAGTCGCGGCCGCATTCGAGCAATCGACACTCCACGAAACTTACGCGATCTGAGTTCAGGGTCCGAAACCATTCATATCACTGTCGCATCTGGTGAAAAGATTTCATTCACCCGAGAACATAACGACAATCTTCTGGACGAGAAGATCAAAGAATTGCAGAGCACCGGCAGCAGAATTGTTGATATTGAAACGCAAAGAGCGACGCTGCTGGATGTGCTCGAAAGGTACGAGGCCGCAGATGAACGCAATTAGTTTATTACCGAGACGCATCTTCGCCTTTGTGGCGCGCGATTTCCGTCTGTACGTGAGCTATCGCATGCAGTTCTTCCTGCGCATAATCTCCGTGTTGACCGTCGTCACGACATTCTTTTTCATCTCAAAGATCTTCGCGGGTTTCACCGATCCACAGTTCTCTCAATGGCGAGATCCACTCGCAACATGGCTTACGGGCCTCGCCGTTCTCAACTACTTCATGACCGGCTTTTCGAGCCTCGCAAATTCGATCAGGCAGGAACAGATGCAGGGCACGCTTGAGAGTGTGCTGTTAACGCCGATCAACCTTCCGACAGTTATTGTCTCGAGCTCAGCCTGGGACTTTCTCGAAACGACTTTCTTCTCGTTCCTATATCTCTTCTTTGGATGGGTGTTCTTCGGAGTGCACTACAAGGGAAATTTCTTTCTCGCGCTCGTTTTTCTTTTGCTGACTACGGTGGTGCTTGCCTGTCTCGGAATCCTTTCGGCAAGTTTTGCGATGGTTTTCAAACGTGGCGATCCTTTTGGAATCTTTCTCGGCGCAGGCTCGGCACTATTCTCAGGAGTATTTTTCCCAACGCAGTTGTTGAAGACCTATGCGGGACCAAAACTCGGCAACATCTCGTTGATACTGCCGACGACTCACGGTCTCGACGGCATCAGGCAGGTGCTGATCGAAGGTCACGAATTCGCGCAAGTGACTCAGCCATTGATCGTGTTGCTCGGATTTTTGATCGTCCTGCTTCCCTTTTCGTTGTGGGTATTCGGGCGCGCCGTGAGACGTGCTAAACGGGAAGGAAGCCTGATCCAGTATTAATCCACAGATTACGGAGATTTTCTGTGTAATCTGTGGATAGGCTCTCTTATGCTACCATCAACTTCAATGTCACTCGGCGCTGCAGAAAGCATTCTCGATCTTATCGGCCAAACTCCTTTACTTCACCTCTCGCGATTCGCTCAACCTCCATTGGCTGATGTCTATGCAAAGCTCGAATGGATGAATCCGGGAGGCTCGGTCAAGGATCGCGCTGCGTTGGGCATGATTCTCGACGCCGAAGAAAAAGAACTGCTCAAGCCGGGCGCCACGATTATCGAGCCGACTGCCGGAAACACCGGAATCGGGCTTGCGCTCGTGGGAGTTGCACGCGGGTACCGTGTTATTCTCTGCGTCCCGCGAGGCTTCGCGGAGGAGAAAATGAAGCTGATCGAAGCGCTCGGTGGCGAGATCGAGTACGTGCCACATGAGGCAGGCATGCAGGGCGCCATCGATCGCTGCCACGAACTGGCCGATACCATCGACGGCAGCTTTGTGCCGCAGCAATTTGAGAATAATGCTAACCCGTGCTTTCATGAACTGACGACGGCACGCGAGATCATTGAACAAATGGACGGCCGCATTGACGCGGTCGTGATAGGAGCCGGGACATCGGGAACGTTCTGTGGCGTTGCGCGTGCGATGCGAAAGCTCAACCGCGACGTGCTTTGCGTTCTGGTCGAGCCGGAAGGTTCGATTTACGGCGGCAATCCGCCTGGACCAAAGAAGATTGAAGGCATCGGACAGCGCGACTTTATTCCCAAGATCTTCGATCGTTCACTCGCAGACGAGATCCTGATGGTCCAGGACGATGAAGTTTGCGCGGCACTGAAAAAGATCGCGCGACTCGAAGGTCTACTTGGT
>DASYPN010000250.1:0-16297 GCA_036006625.1 Pyrinomonadaceae bacterium
TCTTTGCAAACTGTTTGACAACTGCGACAGTGCGGTTCGCCATCGATCGTCACTCGACACTCGAAACAGATCCCCATGCCACACAGTGGACCACGAGGCTCGCCTGTTGCCGATCTTCGAAATGCGTATGTTCCAGTTTTAAGAATTGCTGCTGAGACCATGCTGCCCGCGGGCATTTTGACTACGACACCATCCACAGAAAGCGAGACGGTCTCAGGCATGTGCAGGCTCCTGAGTCACTCGCTCGGGCAGGTAAGGAGCGACAGGAATCGCAGTCTCGCGATTCATGATCTGAGCTACGAGCAGTTTTGCAGTACCGAGCGAGGTCGTGATACCAAGACCTTCGTGACCCGTAGCGAGATAGAGTCGCTGGTGCTCCGCGTGTGGTCCAATCAGTGGCAGCTTGTCCGGCGTGGCAGCACGAAACCCGGTCCACGTTCGTAGTGACGACAGCTTCCGCAAACCCGGAAGGTATTCAACTGCACGATCAAGCATGCGAGTGAGAATTGAGACATCAACGTGCGAATCGTCAACATCGTATTGGCGCGACGAACCAATCAATAACTGTCCGGTCTTCCGCGGTTGAATATTGAACGCGACTGAATCAGCAGTCACCGAGTGCGCACTTTTCAGATACCCGAGCTCGACCAGTTGATGTCGCAGAAAGTTCGGATAGCGGTCGGTAATGACGAGATGACCTTTCCGTTTCTTCACCTCTAACCCTGTAGTCAACTGAGGTGACCAACTGCCCGCTGAATTCACAATCACTCCCGCCGCAATCGACGTTCCATCACGCAGGCGAATGCCGTCCCCCATTATCGTTTCGACAAAAGCGCCGAGAAACAATTCGGCGCCGCGCGCCAACGCCTGGTCCACAAAGAACTGCGCCGCGCATGGTGGATAGATCACGCTATCACCCGGCACGCGAAGTCCGCCGGCTAATCCCGGACGCAATTGCGGCTCAGCTTCTGCGAGCGAGTGTGCGTCGAGAATCTCAACCGCCACACCACGATCGGAGTAAACGCGCGCCTTTCGCCGCGCCTCCGCCATCTCATCGTCATCCGCAGCAATCCAGATCGTGCCACACGCATCGTGCTCGACTTCGCGCGGCAGCTCATCGGCGATATCGTCCCAGAGCTGTTGCGAATAGCGCGTGAGTGCAAACTGCGCTTCGGAGTCGTCCATCACCACGAGATGGCCCATACCAGCGGCGGTCGCTCCTCCGCCGATGATCCCCGCTTCGACGATCGCAACACTCAAGCCCTCGCGAGCACACTCCGCCGCACACGCGGATCCGACAATTCCCGCGCCGATGATGACGACGTCATAAGCTTTGGAACTCATCGACCGATTCCCATGGCAAAGGGATCGCGCTCGTCAATAATTAAGTCGGCCTCAGATGTGATGAATGCTGAACCTTTGATGCTCGGATGAACAACGTTGTCGATAACTCTTACAGTGCCTTCGAAAACACTCCCGACAATACTCTCCTGTCTCCAGACGTGGCCTGACTTTAGTTTTCCGTCTGCAACAAGACAGGCAAGCTTTGCGCTCGTGCCTGTGCCGCACGGCGAGCGGTCGTAAGCGTTGCCGGGACAGAGCACGAAGTTCTTGCTGTCTACGCCGTCGAGTGATGATGGACCAAACAACTCGACATGATCGATCTCGTGTCCGTCAACACCTTTGATTCCGGCCCGCGCGAGTGCATCTCGAGTTTTCAGAGTAAACTCCATTAAACGTTCGAGATTACTGAACTCCAGCTCCTGGCCGTGATCGTTGACGAGGAAAAACCAGTTGCCACCCCACGCAATGTCGCCCGTAACCGATCCAAAGCCCGGCACTTCAACTGTAACCTTCGTAGCAGTCCGATAACTCGGAACATTTGCTACCTCAACGCGACCTTCGTTATCGAGATGTGCAACGACGACACCAACCGGCGTCTCGATGCGATGAATACCCGGACCGATGCGCTTCAGATACTCCAACGTGGCGACGACACCGATCGTGCCGTGCCCGCACATTCCCAGATAGCTGACGCTATTGAAAAAGATGACTCCGGTCACACATGAGTTATCAACAGGCGAGCACAACACAGCGCCCACGACTGCATCCGAGCCGCGCGGTTCGTTTACGACCGCACGACGAAAGTCGTCATGTTCGTCTCTGAAGCGCTCGATTCGAGCAGAAAGCGAACCGCCGCCGAGGTCAGGCGCGCCGTCGATGACCACGCGCGTCGGCTCACCGCCAGTGTGTGAATCGATCACCTTTATACGTCGCACCGGCCTATTGAGCCATAAAAAGGCATAAAAGGATACTGGGGTCAGTTTGAAATTTTTATGAATACGCCGAAGGCGTTCGCTAATTTCAGCCCAGGGTTCGAGCATCGCGAGAACCCTGGGACACAATTTTAAATTGCGACAAAACCCTGAAAGGGTTAGGCGGTTAGCGAACCCTTTCAGGGTCCCGTCGGTTTTTTTGTTTGCGATCCCAGGGTTGTCGCTACGCTCCAACCCTGGGCTGAAATTAGCGAACGCCTTCGGCGTAATTTCAAACTGATTCCCGTAAAAGTCACAATGTGCTTTTTCGTCGCTGAATCGGGTATGATGTCTGCCGCTGCGTCTTCACCATGGCCCAGAATCCGGAGTTTCTGAAAGGCAAGTAATGCGAAAGTTTTTCCCCCTCGTTCTTCTTCTGTTGTGTACCAGTGTCGCTTCCGCACAGACGCGCGACGCGGAGTGGAAGAACTATGCGCTGCCGCAAACAAACTTCGTGCGCCAGATAAACGCGGACAAGCAGTTTGTCTTTCGTGTTCCTGCAGACTGGAAACAGGAAGGCACCGACCTGACATTCGAGGGGCCACATTCTGCGGCAATCAGAGTCTACACGCAGAAAATCCCTGACGGTTATTCGTTGCGAGAGTACTTTGCCTCATTCGTCCGCGCAGTGCGAGAACAACCCGGCACCGCGGAGTTGATGCAGACTCGTAAGACACGAGTCCAGGACCTCGAAGCCCGCGAACTCTTTCTTGAAATCGAAAACTCCGAAGGTGAAACGATTCGCGTCATCTCCTGGGTTGCAGTGAACGGCCCACTATCAATCACATTCAACCTGCGAGTGCCAATCGCACATGCAGCCGAAGTAGAACCGTACTTCAAAGCGGTCGTGCAGTCGGTGATATTTTTGCGGCCAGAGCACAGAGCATTTGAGGAGTTGCGAGCGTCAACGCTGAAGTCAACTGCGCCCGGTCCGATTCATGAGGTCGAAAACATCGTCGTGTCTCTCAACGAGATCGGCGTGGATCGTGAGCCGGCAATCACGCGCCTGACGTCGCTCTTTTCCACAGCGCCTGACATCGTGGTTGATCTACTGGTTGATCGGCGCCCGCTTGTTCGCTTAGCCGCGGTTCAGGCTCTCACACGCAGCAACAACAGTGCGCTGCAACCGTTTGTGTGGGAGATGCTGGACGACAGAGAGCCATTTGCCGCCGAAGCTGCGGCTCGTAGCGTCGCCGGTTCACCGGATCTGATCGCACAAATTCTCAAGCACTCATTATCAGGTCTGAACATCGAGCCGATCGCTCGCCTCTGGCCGTTCATGACAAAAGAAAAGCGGACTGAGCTGTTGCAGATGATCTTCAACCAGCCCGCTATGGCTCGTCCGAGTCCTGGACCATCCGCTAAGGCGACGAAGAATGACGTTAAGGTGAAGGTCACGGACATGACGCCCGTAAAGCCGGGAGCTCCAGTTCCGGACGTGACCGAAATCCTAGGCGTTTCTAACGATGCCAACGTACAAATCGGTGCCTTAACCCTGCTGACCACAATGTCGCCCGAGGAGTTCAAGCTGCCACTCGCGCAACTCATGGCTTCGAATTACGACCCGCTGATCGCCGTCGGTCTGCAAGTTGCAAACCATCGACTTGAATCGTTACCAGTCGCGTCTTTGATTAAGCTGGTGGGATCGTCCGACCAGCAGGTCAGCAAACTTGCGGCGCAGAGTTTAGGAATGTCTGCGAGCGTTGCTGACATTCCGCGTATCGAAGCACTCATCTCAAAAGACGCTGCGAGTGCCAAAAAAGATCTCGACGACGAATTAAAACTGTCGATCAAGAAAATCAAGTTTCGACACGAGCTCACTGCTGCCAGGAACCAGAACGAAGCACGCCAGATCGTCAACAAAGCATTGTCCGATTCGTCGCTTGCCGGTTTTGCATGGCTTTACGACTGCGAAGCTACAACTTCTGGCTGTGGTCCAACCTCATCCCTCAAGAGTGACTTCACACTGAAGCCATTTGCTGAAAACCTGTTTCCGAAAAAAGTCCGTCACTATACCGCGATCCCAAACATCGGCCAGACAACGCAGAAGTTTTACGAAACACTGAATGGCCTGCAGATGGACTCGCCACGCGCGCAATCGAATGTAGTGCTCATTCTCAACGCCGCCCGGCAGATGCTCGCAAACGAGTGGAGCGCTCCCGCGGAAGCCGAAACAGTGACGGAATACTCAGGCATAGATCTGAAGTCGCCGATTGCATTGAGTTCCTGGACAGCAGACAAAGCTCTCGATAGTACTGCCACTGCGCAACGCCGAGCGATCGTGTTACGTGTCAAAGATCGAGCGCGGTTCGAACGCATCGTCGATCAATTCCAGAAGTCGAGCGGCAACTTCGCCGATCTGACGGACTATATCGCCCTCGGCACACGCGCCATCGCCGCTCTGCCCGCCGCCTTGCCTCTAATTGCCCAGGCAATAACCGAGCGAGAGCCCTCGAAACCGAAGAGTGAGCCTCTTCTAAAATACTCTGTGATTAGTGATAGAGACTGGAATGGGCTTCACATCAAAACCCTCGAGCGTCGGTCGATCAACCCTAACTGGCAGATCGAAACAGCCGTCAGTCACATTGTTTACCTTGGCGACTACGCCATCATCGCGCCTGATCTGGCAACGATTCGCGATCTGGTTACAAACGCGAACAACCCGAGTGATCGGCACACGCTCGCCGAGAACGACGAGTTTCGCAAAGCCATCGCGCGCAGCGGCGAGATCGTCTATTTCAGTGATCTCAAGGCAATCGTAGGAGAGTTCGTCGCCGGCACTCCCGCCGCTAATCAGGATTTTGATTTCGGGATCAAGGAGAGTGGGGCTCTCAACATCGGCAGCTCAGCCTGGGAGAACACGCACTATTTTGTCCTTGAGGCAAGTGATTGGGCGAAGCACCTGCTGCCTTTTAATCCGAAGGATCTGACAGCGCCACGTGCTCTGCTACCTGCATCGACGATCGCTTACTACTTGACTAACCTCGATGTGGCTCCTTCATTTTCCAGCCAGGGCGGAACGTTCTTTCCGGAGAACCTGCAGTCTAACTCAAAACTGTGGAGCATCGATTTCCAAAAGGAGATACTCACTGAACTGGGACCCGAATGCGGCGCAGTGTTACTCGAGCTTCCGACTTTCAAGGAATTCACTACCGGTGGCACATGGGCCACATTCTGCAAATTGAAAAGCAATAAACTCGCCGACGCGTTGAGCACAGGCAAACTCTTCAATGGTGTTGGACCAGCGAAAGACTTCGCGGAGGTTAAAAACGGCGCCTATTCTTATTTCTTTGGAGTACGCAGCGGATTTCTGATTTTTACGAATCGCGAAAAAGGATTAGCAGCGTTTGATGGCAAGAGCAGTCTGTCGTCAACACGCGATTATGTGAGGACCGTTGAAAAAGTTCCTGGCGGCATCGTCGCGTTCGGTGGCTACAATCTCGAAGAAGCGGTTGCGTCGGCGAGTAAAGCGCCAGTCGAGGGGATCGAAGGCCAGATCGCAAACGTGGTCCTTTCGATTGCTCGAGCTTTTCACAGTCAATACTTCTATACGGTCGCAGCAAGCGGAGGCGTTGAGGGTAAATCGTCAGTAGCGATGGATCGCGAGGGACGTTACTCCTCCGCCGATTTTACTTCTCTGACAAAAGAGGCATCCATAACGCTCGCCACAGTGGAACCGACGGGCGCGCCGATTACAGATCAGACACGACTGAGTAGTCTCGTGCTGCGAGTGCGAGCAAAAACTGCTGGTCCAATCGATAACGTCAAAGAGGATATTAAGACTTCCAATCAAACCGTCGAACAAAAGTCGGCGCAGGAGTTAATCCTGACGGTTTCCGCCAGGCGTGCAGGAACGGAAAAGACCGTTGTGTTGCCGGTCAAAGATCCCGAGTTCGCTGCTGACCTCAAAGCTACGGCGGAATTCCCGGCGAACAATGAAAATGTAAAGAAACAAGCAGCCGAGATTGCCGGCGACGATCACGATGCCTGGAGTGTCGCGCAAAAACTCGCTGACTGGACGCACCAGAATCTCGAGTGGAAATCGGTGGCCAGCGCGGACGCTGCGCAAACTCTCGCGACCCGCGAAGCAGATTGCTCGGAGTTTAGCGCCCTCTTTGTCACCATGGCGCGATCGCTTGGCCTGCCGGCGCGTATGGTCTCGGGCCTCGCGTATGGCGGCGCCACGTTTGGCGGTCACGCGTGGGTCGAAGTCTGGGTAGGCAGATGGATCGAGCTCGATCCGACGTGGGGAACTCACTTCGTTGATGCGACTCATATTCGTGATAAATCGAGTGCCCTCGTCACATCAGCGGCGTTGAATCTTATTGACTTCGAAGTGCTGGAGGCGCGGAGAACGGTTGAACCCTTTCAAAAGAGTCCCAAAGCTCTGGCCGAACACCTGCTCAAAGCTATTCCCACCGGCAACAGGTCTGACCTCGAAGCGGTGATGGATGTTGCGACTTTAACCGATGAGTTCATGGGCGCGGGCGCATGGGCCAAAATGAGTGAAGCCGAACGAGACCAGATGTCGTCGGCATATCGCAGAGTGCTGAGCGAAATTATTGACTACAGCCGGATCAGCCAGACAAAGCAGACGATGCGGCTGATACATCTGGAGGAAAAAGGGAACGTCGCCGAGGCGATATGCTGGCTTGGACCATCCGATTTGCTGATAAAGCTGCGTCTGGTTCGTAATAACGATCTCTGGTATCTCGTGGAAGTATGGCAGACTGACTCTCACCTCCAAACGGTTGCTGAAACTATTCGGCCCACGATTATCAGTATCGAGAGTGCGCGGAATGGCAAGAGAGTTGCAGCGCGGCAGACGGACCATGCCCGGTTGCTGACGCTGGTCAATCACGATCCGGCCAAAGCTTTGGTGGCGGCGGATGAACTACTCAAGGCAAAACCCCAGGAGCAGGGTTTGCGACTGCTCAAGGCAATTGCCTTGTCGCAGTTGGAGAACAAAGAAGCCGAGTCCAACAAACTTCTGCGAGAGCTGAGCAAAGAGGATTTCGCTCCGGCAGTTTACAGGCTCGCCTATTCACTCGACTTATCCGACGATGAGAATGAGAAAAAAGAGGCGATAACATTCTACGAGCAATACATTCGTCTTGAACCGTACGATCCGCGTGGCTTACTTGAACTCGCGCTTGCATACGATAGTGCAAATGATTTTGTTAAGGCCGAGAGTGCATATCGAAAATATCTCGACCTCGATCCCGCCAATTCAACCGGTTATGAAGATCTCGTGAGTTTTCTAGTAAAACAAAATCGTCTCGGCGAAACGGGCCCCGTGCTGGTCGCTGCTGAGAAGAATGTGGGTCCTGATGAAGACGTGTTCGGGTCTGTGATGGTTGGTCTGACTGACCTCGATGATTCGACTTTTGCGATTAAGTTCGCGGCCAGCCAACCGGAACGGATGAAGACCAGCTCAGATGCGAACCTTGCGTTGGGTCGCATGTACGCATACAGCGGAAAATTCGCTTTGGCCCTTCCCCTCTTGCAAACTGCGATGCAACTGGATAAGGAGTGGGACGAGCCGTACCTCGTAATGGCATTCCTGCATCGCAGGCAGTCGCACTTTGCGGCGGCACTCAAAGCCGCCGACCAGGCCATCAAACTTGATGACGAAGATAGCGACGGTTATTTCGAGCGCGCGTGTGCGCTCGCCCGTCTCGGACGAATCAAGGAAGCCATGTCATCGTTGGAAAAGTCCATCGAACTATTGCCCGATCGGGCAGAATGGATGGCAACCGAAAAGGATCTCAAACCCCTCGCAAACCTCCCCGCATTCAAGAAGCTCCTACCACCACCGGAAAAACCGTAGCCGCAGATTTCATAACCTGAACCAGCTGTTGTTCAGAGTATTAAGAAAGTTTGCGAAGCTTTCTACGGACTTACGAGCGCCGATGGCGCGTAAAATGAAAGTTAGACAAAGCGCCAAAGGCGCGAAATATGATAGCCAGGGGCAAGCGCGAAGCGCGTCGCCCCTGGTTAACTATAAAAAAAGCGCGGTTCAGGCCTGAAAGGCCGAAATAGTAGCCGCGGTATTCCGCCCTTTCAGGGCTCGACGCCTTTTTTTGACAGGATCCAGGGGCGACGCGCTCGCTTCGCTCGCGCTTGCCCCTGGCTATCATATTTCGCGCCTTTGGCGCTTTGTTTGGCTATCTTATCTCGCAGCTCTTTCATGTCTCGCGCCTTCGGCGCTGTTTGTTCCACCTGTCGTAATTTTGCTGCGCCACCAGAACGCGTCGCGCCGTAATCCTTTATCAAAACGAGTCGGAACAATCCTTGCACTGTTCTCCGTCGAAAGGAAAACATCATGAAACGCAAGACTCTTCCGATAATACTCGTTCTGATTTTGCTCTCGAGCAATGCACCGCTGGCTTTTTCCCAACAAGCAGCTTCAAACGATTGGACAGTGGTCCAACAAATCAAGACTGACGCAAAGATTCTCGTCAAACAAAAGAACGGGAAAGAATTCAAAGGTTCGATGATCGAGGCGACCGACACTACGCTGACGATCGATCGCGACGGCAAGCCGTTCGCCATCCCGCGCGCCGACGTGCGCCACGTCTATGTGATTGAAGGAAAAGCGCAAAAAGGAAAGTGGGCGTTGATTGGCGCGGGAATCGGAGCCGGTGTGGGTGCGGCGATTGGCAGATCGAAATACTCGCGTGATCGTGACGACAGTGAAATCTGGACTCCGATAGGTCTGATGTTCGGAACCGGAGCGGGGGCGGCGGGCGGATTCCTCTTTGGCACGAGCACGCGCAAACGAGTGATGGTCTTTGATGCGCGCTGAACTATTCCGAACCGAGTAGCGCCTGTTTTGCAGTGTCGAGCTCTTTGAGCTCCTCTTTACTCAGTGAGGGATACTCGAGATCGAGAGCGTTCAGTGTTTCGACGATAGCCGCGGCAACTACCAACCGCGTGAACCACTTGTGGTCCGCCGGCACGACGTACCACGGAGCATACTTTGTTGCCGTGTGTTTGATCGTCTCTTCGTAAGCGCGCATGTACTCGTCCCAGTGCTCGCGTTCGTGAACGTCGTTGATTGAGAATTTCCAGTTCTTCGCAGGGTCGTCGATGCGCGCCAGAAAACGTTTCTGTTGTTCCTGCTTCGAGACGTGAAGGAAGAACTTCAGAATCACGACGCCGTTACGCGTGAGATAACGTTCGAAGTTGCAGATGTCATCAAAACGCTGTTGCCAGAGATCTTTTGGTTTGATTTTGGTTGGAAGTTTCTGAGCGGCAAGAAAGTTTTCGTGGACGCGCACGACGAGGGTTTCTTCGTAGTAACTACGATTGAAGATGCCGATGCGTCCGCGTTCCGGCAGGCGCTTCGCGCAACGCCAAAGAAAATCGTGGTCCAACTCTTCGGCCGACGGTGCTTTGAACGACGAGACCTCGCAGCCCTGCGGATTCACGCCTGACATCACATGCTTGATCGCGCTGTCTTTCCCGGCCGCATCCATGGCCTGGAAGATGATCAGTATGGCCCAACGATCCTGTGCGTAGAGTGTGTCCTGCAGTTTCGATAACAACTTGACGCCCTCGGCCAGCGCCTCCTCCGCCTCCACCTTCTCGTCCGGATCGAAGTCGAGCGTATCGTCAGGATCGACGTCTTTAAGCCGAAACTTCGCGCCCTTCGTGACGCGATACGCTTCCGCGTACTTCCGTGCCTGGTTAAGAAAGTTCTTGTTCATTCAGTCTGATGCAATTGATTAGTGGTCAGCAATGGTTGTGGCCGTAGTGTGTATGAAAATACGCCGAAGGCGTTGGCTAATTCCAGCCCAGGGTTCGAGCGAAGCGAGAACCCTGGGTAAGAATAAGAGAAAACATTAAACCCTGAAAGGGTTCCTCTCGAAACAAACCCTTTCAGGGTTTCAAATGAAACTAGAAATTAGTCCCAGGGTTGTCGCGTCGCTCCAACCCTGGGCTGCAATTAGCCAACGCCTTCGGCGTAATTCGAAGCACATCATCTTTTTTCCCCTAGTAAGGAGGAAACTATGTTAATCCTCAATCCAAATCCATCTTCCTTTTGTGCTTCTTTGTGGCGCGCTCCTCCGCGATCTCCTCGCGCTCTTCCTGTAGTCCGAGACGCATGGCGTCGAACGCCGGGAGGCGAGAGATTTCGGGGAATGGCGTGTTGCCTTTGACTGAAAACCAGATGATGCGGTTCAGAGTCTCCGGATCGGCCATGTCTGCGTGTGCGAGATCCTGTTCCTCTGTGCGCCGCATCCAGTAGGCAGTCGCCGCATCGCGTGCGGGTGGTGTAATCAGGTTGTCCAACGCGACATTTGGTAGCAGAGCTTTGTAAGGTCTGAGATCCGGTTCGGCGCGGAAGATGTTCATAGGCGTCGCGGTTGCGTCGAGCTGGTTCATCGGTTCGATGCCAAGAAGCAATTCGATCGTTCGGATCAAACTCACTGTGTTGTGAAACTCGTGAATCAAAGCGCCCGGTCGATTGTAAGCGCTGATTACCAGCGCCACCGACCGGTGTGCATCGACGTGATCTGGTCCATCCTGCGCGTCGTCTTCAACAACTACGATCGCCGTGTCTTTCCAATAAGGACTGTTCGAAACTGCTTCGACGATAAGTCCGACGCCATAATCGTTATCGGCGACAAAAAACTGCGGCGTCGGTTTGCGCGCCGAAATACCATCAGTGTGGTCGTTAGGCAAACGCAGTGTCGAAAGATTAGGCATACGATCCTCAAGTCCGGCTGCACGCTCCTTCACAAACGTCTGAAACTCCGCGAGCCAGGCACCTAACCGCGAGTTGCCGCGAAATCGCGAGTCTGCATGAGCGTCGCTGATCAGGGCACTAACGTTACTCTCGCGCGCTGCTCGATATGAATCCACAGTCATCGAGTCGGGTGTGTCCATGTCGAAGTTGCGATATTCGGTATTGAAACGACCTTCAAGAGACTTCTTGGTGGCAAAAGCCGAGATCGTTGGCGTGAGATCGGGGTAGCTCTTGGCGCGATTGTTTCTGATCGCGTTAACGTCAGCCTCCGACAGCGTCGCACAAAACTCCCCGTAATTGAGATAAGTGAGTCGAGCGCGTCCGGCCGCGTCCCACAGATAGAGTGTTTCAGGTTCGGCAACATCACGCGCGCCGTTCAGATAAGGAATAAACCGCTGCATGAACCTGGCTATGTCCACACTGCTTACTTCGGGAGCAAACATCGAAGGTACGTTTCGCAGGGGCTCGTAATTCGGCAAACGGTTGAAGCCCTCGTAATCGTAAGTGCGCCCGCGACGGCTGTAGTTCCAGCGAAACGCTTTGTCGACGTAGTCAGTTGAGAATGCGGCAGTGGACCAGTTATGACCGTCAGGACTCGCCTCGGAATTCACAAAGAAACGATCGAAGAGTCCAAAGCGAAGTGCGAGTGCCCGATGGTTTGGTGTGATGTCCTGGCGTTGTCCGTCCGGCCGAGCTGATGCAGCACCCGCTCCGAAGATCGCGAGTGACGCGTCGCCGTCAGCCTTCGTCCCGTCTCCTGACTTTTCGACGTCGCCAAACATCTGATCATAAGTCCGGTTTTCCTTGATGACGTAGATCACATGCTTGATTGGCGAGCGACCGGCAAAGAGACTTGTTTGACGCTGGCCCAGCAGACCGTTGTTGCGCATCACCTGCTGCGTGTAACGCGCCAACGCCGGATCATCAGGCACATTCACGGCGCTGATGTTTCCGACGACGATCGCCGCGCTGTATTGTCCGCCCTGTCCTCCAGCTCGACCACTGCCCGCGGGAAAACGCTCGTTCGGCGCATTGGGAACACGGCCCGAGTTGTCGACCACCATCGACGAATTCTGAACTCCAGTTCCCTTTCCGTTTCCGATAAAGACTGTTTGTCCAACAACTGCGACAGCCGATGGATATTGCCCCGACGGGATGAATCCACGAACCTTGCTTCGTTCGTCTCCCCAAAGTTCGCCGCGTGCTTTGCCCGATAGTTCAACAACTGCAACCGAGTTGCTATGCGCATTCGCAACGTAAAGATCGTCTCCACGCAGCGCCAAACCTTCAGGACTGTTTCCCGGGGGAACACCTTCTGACAAACGCACGCTGATACGTTCGATCTCTTTGTCCGTCTTCGTATCAACAACGGATACGCTGTCGTCGTTTGAATTCGCGATGTACAGACGCGTACGCGCGGGATTCAGAATCATCACCGTCGGATGTCGACCAACTGAGAAGCGCGACACAGGTTGTCCCGGCCGAACGACTGCGACTGAGCTGTCGTTCCAGCAAGTCACATAAGCTTTGGCGTTCCCATTTTGGTCCGGCACAACAGCGACACCATACGGATAGACCCACTGTTCACTATCGGGATTAAAACGGAGATCGACGCGAATCAGTTTTCGACTCCCGCGCAGATCCTGAATAACGCCAAGGCTGTCTCCAAGATTGTTCGCGACGAAGAGCGTGTTGCCGTCAGGACTGATCGCGATTCCAGCCGGATAGACCGGCGCGCGATCGCTGTTGTATCGCGGCGAGTTTGCAGCAAAAGCAAACCCGGTCACGTCGATAAATGGTGCTTCGACGTTTGTGTTTGGACCAGGTGATGCGGGTGTAATCGGAGTTTGACTATTAGCCTGAAAACGAAAGATCCAGATCTTGTTTTCAAACCCACCCGAAACATACAACGCGTACGAACCGTCGTCGTTAGGCCGCGGCGAGAACACCACGCCGACATTCACACTTTGCGGCGAAGGAAAATAAACATTCTGAATCACGGCCGCGGGCTTCGCATTCAGATCGATTACTGCAAGCGACTGCTGACCACGATTCGCCGCCGCGTTGAACTGAACACCGTAGCCGCTGTTCACCGCGATTAAGAACCGGCCTTCGCCGCCGGGTCCTGACTTGTCAGGACTGCGAACCAGATCCACCGGCAACGCGCCGACCGCCGGCTGTCGCGTCGTCAAGTCCTGCACGAGAGTGCCTGCCGGAGTGATTGGTTTTCCCTGACTCGCAGGTTCATCCAGACTCGCCAAAGACGACGCGCCTCCAAACGATCCGATGAGCAGGCAGGTTGTAAGCAGAAGAGTGACGATTGTGTAATTACGATGTCTGGGGTTCATTGGCGTCGGAGTTTAGCCACAAAGAAGCGCAAAAGCCACAAATCGTTGAAGGGGAAAGCCCCGGCGGACCAGGCATCCGCCGGGACTATTGTGCATTTGGCGGGAATGCTCCGAACGAGCATCTGCGCGATACCGTACTCTGGATGTGCTAAGTGAAAGTTACTTCCAGATGAATTGTTAGTTAAGTCACCCAGGAAAGCTCTGTGTGGCTGGTTTAGATCCGAAAATTTAAATCCATTGTGAAAATATTGACGAAACAACCGCGCAGTATTTCACAGCTACTAAGAACCAACGTCATTGCAGGCCGCTCGCCTTTCGGAGGCTCACGCGCGGGGCGACGTGTATAATGGCGTGCACCAAAAGATGAACCAACTCGTACGGCTTCTGTTCGGACATGAGCAGGCCGTTTTTACTAACGGCCGGTTCGGATTTGACGTGCGTCCGAGAGCCGTAATACTGGTTCTGCTTGTTCTGCTCGCCGCTGCTTTCATTTATTTCATTTATCTAAGACCGCGTACGCGTCTTCCGAAGAAGACCACTGCAGCACTCATTGCGCTGCGAGCGACGTTGCTGCTGTTGATGGTGACGTTGTTGATGCGACCAGTGGTGGTTGTCTCTTCGGTGATTCCGCGCAGTAGTTATGTCGCGATGGTTGTCGATGATTCTGTCAGTATGAAACTGCGCGACATGCCTGGCGGTGCGACTCGTCTCGATAGCGTCAAGCAAGCATTGCTTAACACCGGACAAGACTCTTTCCTGAACCGTCTCGAGAAAAAGTTCAAAACAAATCTTTACGGTTTCTCCGGCACACTCTCACGACTGAAAGACGGCAACGATCTTTACGCTGAAGGACGAACGAGCGATCTCGCCGGCGCATTAGATGAAACGATCAAGCGTTCGTCGGGTATGCCGCTTTCCGCTGTGGTGCTCGCGACCGATGGCGCGTCGAATGTGCCACGCGATCTGGCGGCGGTGTTACGAGAACTGCGTGCGCGTGACATTCCGGTGTTCACTGTGGGCGTCGGCAATACGGCCAAACCGATGGATGCCGAACTGACACGCGTGAACATGCCGCGCAGAGTTCTGGTTGGTTCACGATTGAACATCGAGACGATTGTTGGTCTGAGTGGATACGGCGCGACAAAAGTTTTGTTGAGTGTGCGTGAAGATGGTCGCGCGGTTAAGACAGAAGAATTCAATCTGCGCGGCAACGATACGCAGGCGATCAATCTCGAGATCACGCCGGCTACGGTGGGTGTTCATCGCTACACGGTGGAAGTCACGCCACTCGACGGCGAGATCACCGTCGACAACAACAAGCAGGACTCGCTCGTGGAAGTGATCGAAGGACCATTGCGGATTCTGCACGTCGAAGGCGAGCCACGTTGGGAGCTCGGCAAGATTCGCGAGTCGATTCAGCCGAATGAGAAGAACGTCACGCTCGTTTCGCTGCAACGCACTGGCGAGAACAAGTTCTATCGTCAGGGCATCGGTAATCAGAATGAGCTCGTCACTGGTTTTCCAAAGACTGAAGAAGAGCTGTTTTCTTACGACGGTCTGATCATCGGCAGCGTCGAGGCCGGATTTTTCACGGCGGATGAGTTGCGCAGCATTGAAGCGTTTGTTGCGCGACGTGGCGGCGGCATGCTTTTTCTCGGAGGCCGGCTCGCGTTTGATGGCGGCAAATATAAAGGCACAGTCATCGACGACCTGCTTCCTGTTTCACTCACCGGTGGTCCAGTTGACGACGCAAATTCGTTCGCGCCGGTTTACAAACCCGTGCTCACCGGCGCGGGTCAGGCGCATCCCATCACGCGACTGAACGAAGATCGCGGCGCGAATCAAAAAACGTGGAATGAATTGCCTCCCATCTCCGTGTCGGAAGTGCTGACGAACGTTAAGCCGGGTGCGTCGGTGTTGCTCGAAGCGCGTCGAGTTGAGGGTTCGGCACAAGTCGCGCCTTTGCTGGTCCAACAACGTTATGGTCGCGGGCAAACGCTGGCGTTGACGGCGACCGACACGTGGCGCTGGCGCATGAGAAGCGATTCGAAGAACAACGCGCACGAAACGTTCTGGCGGCAGATGTTGCGCTATCTCGTGAGTGACACACCGCAACAGGTTGAGATTGGGACTGAAAAGGAAGTCTATGCACTCGATGACAACATACAGATAGTCGCTGACATTCGTGATAAGAAATTCAATCCAGTGCCCGACGCACATGCGACAGCGCGTGTGACTAAGCCTTCCGGACTGGTTGTCGATGTGCCGCTGAAGTTTACGACGTTGAATTCGGTGAACACGTATGCCGGGGAGTTCAAGGCCGATGAGTTGGGCGGGCATCGAATCGAGTTGATTGGCAACAGCGCGACGCTCGGCGCGTTGAGTGCGAAGACAAACATGCTCGTTAGCGATTTGAATCGCGAATACTACAGTGCGGCGCAGAACAGCGATCTGTTGAAGCGCATCTCGGCTGAGACGGGTGGGAAGTATTACACGCCGGCTGAAGCGCAGTCGTTGCTGGATGATCTGATTTATCGGCAGACGCCGTATTCCGAGCGTGTCACGAAGGATCTTTGGGACATGCCGGTGAATTTTCTGCTGATTGTCGGGTTGTTGAGTGCGGAATGGTTTCTCAGGAAGCGTGAAGGGTTGGCCTAAAGAGAACACGGATAAAACGGATCAAAGCCACGGATTTTTTATGAATTGGAAGGCGTTCTTTCTAATTTTGCTGGCTGCCGGGGTGACGTGTGGTCAGAAGGTTGATCCGAATAAGTATGCAGTCATTATTAATGGGCCGGGTGGGGAGGCCACTTATACAAAACAGTTCGAGGAATGGACGGCGCAGTTGAAGTCGCTATTGTCGGATCGTTATGGGTTTG
>DASYPN010000251.1:0-3270 GCA_036006625.1 Pyrinomonadaceae bacterium
GGTGGAGATCTGCAGCGCCTCATGACTGGCGCACATGCTCGTCGGCACGATCAAAACGTAGTTGCGCGTTCCGACGCGTCCATCGGGACGTCGATAACCCATGAACGTCGCGCGCTCGCTGACAGGCAAATAATCAGGTGAAGCAGTGTGCAGGTTTTCAGGAAGCTCGCGCACGATCGGAACATCGTCAGTCATGTTGTCGTGCGTGATCTGTTCGCCGCGCCTGATTCCAAGCGATGTTCCGATTGGCTGACCAAACTGAAGTACAAACTCGCCCGCGGCAATATCACTCGTCGCAAAACGATGACCCGGAGGAATCTCGCCGAGGATCTCAATCACCGATTCATTTGGCAGCAGCAACTCGAGACCCGCAGACGTCGCCGTCTTGACCACGGCGACGTTGTCTTTCGGATCGACAATGATCGCGAACTCGCTGAGTAATGAAACTGTCTGGACGCTCGACATATCTAGTTTGCTAAAACGTTCGGGAGAATTAATGAACGGACGCTTGGATGCACTCGCAACCAGAGTCCCGGATTTTGATCGAACTGTGTTTGGCGCGTCTCGGCATCGTCTGCGATCTTCGTTGTCAACAACTGCCGGTAACTTTCAACCTTTGCCGGAGCAGTGTCGGCATCGACGATCGACTGAACAATGCGGCGCGCACCGAGAATCGCTGCTGGTCCAAGCGTCAGAATCTGTTTCGCAGCGCGACACTCTGCTTCGTCAGCTTCGGTAACAACCGAGCCGCCGGCTTTGAACTTGTTGATGTGGTGCTCGAGAATCGATTCAGAGATCGGGATCAGTCCGGCAACGTCGTTGTATCGCGCGCCCGAGCCGGGCTTGATGTAAGCAAGGTGCGAAGCGCCACCAGCTTCTGGACCAAGGCCCAGGAAGAAGAGATCGATGCCGCCAAGCGATTCAAGTCGTTCGACGTAGCCTGCCAATTCGGTTTCGAGATCGGCGGCGTCAGTGCGGATCGACGTAAAGCTCTTCACCTTGCGGAAAAAGTCTTCGCCCAGCAGCCGTTCAAAGTCGCGCACGAAACTCAAACCATTGTCCATCCGCAAAGGTGCGAGCGCGTCTTGAGTGAAGACGTGCAGGCGAGCCAGCAACGGATCGTGCTCGTAAGTTTTTGCGATTGCACCCAGAAGCCGATGAAGTGCCTGTCCACCACGACCACCCAGAATCACGATCACAAGCGCGCCGTCTTTCGCCGCTGCCGTACTTATGATCTCCTCAAACATCGCGCGGCCCACGGCTTCCTCAGACTCCAGCACCTCATATCTGATATCGTTAGCGGTCAGCTTTGCGAGATACTCGCGGTTCGTGGCGTCGTGCGAGAGCCAAATGTTGCCCGCGGCCGAACGACGTCCAATTGTTTGTTTGCTGATTGCAGACATTTTGGTAATACCAATTCCCAAAACGAAGCATGACTTTAACACGCAGTCCCCAACTATACAAGCAACATTCTGCTTGACCGTGAGAGACTTACGGTGTTACACAGTAATCGCACTTTTCGAAGTGGTCAAACCTTTCCAATTAATCCGCGGATTAGACAGATTTCGTGTGGGCGTAATCTGTGGATAGCTCCAGGTTAAAAACTATGACTTATTCGCAATTGGAACTTAACGGCAAAGTCGCCGTGGTCGTGGGCGGAACTTCCGGAATCGGACGCGCCATCGCACACGGTTTTGCCCAGGCTGGCGCCGACGTCATTCCCACTTCGCGACGCGCCGAACAGGTCGAGAGTACGGCGCGAGAGATCGAGGAGTTTGGCCGGAGATCGCTCCGACTGACTTCCGATGTCTCCGACCGCGCGTCCTTAGAGCATGTTTTGAACGAAGCCGTTCGAGCCTTTGGAAAGGTCGACATTCTGGTCAACTCGGCAGGCCGAACGAAACGAGCTCCGACGATCACTTTTTTAGAAGAGGACTGGAACGCGATCATCGACACAAATCTGACGGGGACCTTGCGCGCCTGTCAGGTGTTCGGCAAACACATGCTCGAACGCGAGTCGGGCAGCATCATCAACATCGCTTCGCTTTCGACGTTTGTCGCGCTGAATGAGGTCGCGGCGTATTCGGCGAGTAAAGCCGCGGTCGGCTCGCTCACGAAATCGTTGGCCGTTGAGTGGTCGCGTCTCGGAGTGCGCGTGAATGCGATCGCGCCGGGCGTCTTTCGCACCGCGCTCAATACGAAGTTGCTGGATGAGACTGAACGTGGCCGCGAGTTTCTTGTGCGCACACCGATGAAGCGTTTCGGCAACGTCGAAGAGCTTGCTGGCGCAGCAATCTTCCTCGCTTCAGACGCGGCGAGTTTTGTCAGTGGCGAGATCATCGCCGTCGATGGAGGTTTCCTCGCGAGTGGCGTGAATCAATAAAGTTTTCTCTGTGCAACCTCTGTGTCCTCTGTGTCTCTGTGGTTGATTCCGCTCATAAACCACAGAGACACAGAGGCTGCACAGAGACGGAGTAGACCATGGACGATGCAGTTGAGATCACCACTGCGGCCGCGCCGACACTCGGAGAGAGGGTTGGTCGTTATCGTTGGGTCATCTGCGGCTTGCTGTTCTTTGCGACGACTGTCAATTACGTTGACCGGCAGGTTCTCGGCATTCTCTCAAAAGATTTAAAGACCGCGATCGGCTGGACGGAAGTCGATTACGGCAACATTGTCGCCGCTTTCAATGCTGCGTATGCATTTGGATTGTTACTCGCCGGACGGCTGATGGACCGCGTCGGCACACGCATCGGTTATGTAGTGGCGATCGTGTGGTGGAGTTTTGCGGCGATGGGCCATGCCCTTGCTCGCACGCCGTTTGGTTTCGGAGTTGCTCGAGCAGCGTTGGGCGTCGGGGAAGCGGGAAACTTTCCGGCAGCGATCAAGACTGTCGCCGAGTGGTTTCCGAAGAAGGAGCGCGCGTTCGCGACGGGAATCTTCAACGCGGGATCGAACGTCGGCGCGATCGTCGCTCCGCTGACTGTGCCCTGGATCGCGATGCATCTCGGTTGGCGTTGGGCATTCATACTCACAGGTGGAATCGGCTTGTGCTGGCTGCTGTTCTGGTTGCCGCTTTATCGCCGTCCCGAACAACATCCGAAAGTATCGCAGGCAGAGCTCGACTACATTTACAGTGATCCACAGGATCCGCCGGCGAAGAACGTGCCGTGGCTCAGTTTGATCCCGCACCGGCAAACGTCTGCGTTTGCGATCGGAAAGTACCTGACAGATCCAATCTGGTGGTTCTATCTTTACTGGATACCGAAT
>DASYPN010000252.1:0-15405 GCA_036006625.1 Pyrinomonadaceae bacterium
GTGACCACCATCAAGTTGGCCCACCGGCATCAAGTTCAAACTCGTCACCAGTAATCCGATCCAGCCCGCCATGTAATACGGGTTCGCAGGCGAGTTTGGATCGAGCGGCACGCCTGCGAGTTTACCGATCAACCGAAACAGCAGCGGGTCGTTGAAGTACATCAAGTGTTCGCCCGCCACCGGTGGACCGACAGTCAAAACCCCAATCATACAAATCGGCAGCGCAACCACAAATCCTGCCAAAGGACCCGCAAGGCCGATATCAAACAGCGCCCGACGCGTCGGAATAGCGGCGCGAATCTTGATGAACGCTCCGAAAGTGCCTGCCAGAAATATCGGCGGCGCCGGAATGAAATACGGCAACGTCGCATCCACCTTGTAATGACGGCACGCGAGGTAGTGTCCCATTTCATGTGAGAAGAGAATTGCGAGCAAAGAAACTGAAAACTTGACCCCCTCGCCAATCAAAGCCGGATGCGCAACGGTGTATGTCACCAACTCGACAATCGAGTAGTAGTAAGTCAGCGGGATGTAGAGCAGGTAATCCAGCGGCGTGGCAAGCCGTGGCTCTGGAGTCGGTAAATCCGGCGGTGCTCCCCACATGATTCCCGCAAAGATTGTCGTGATTATGGTGAGGACAAAGAGCAGACCATGAATCCGCCACTCACGCGCCGAAATCTTTGGACTCTGACGTGCGACGAGGTCAAAACCTGGTGGCACACTTCTAATCGATTCAGCCATATTCCAAAACCGTTTGATGCCGAAAAGGGGCGGCCACGGAGTGCCGCCCCTACTCATTAAACCCTTCTATTCCCAGTTCTAAAACTCGTCCTCGTCGTCGTCGTTTGAATCATCAAGCTCAGTATCGCCGTCGTCATGAGCCTGGAGTTCTTTGCCCGGCTTGAACCGAATAGTCTTACCTGATGGAATCGCGACCTCTTCTCCAGTCCGAGGATTGCGGCCGACGCCTCGTTTCCGCGGCTTCACCACAAAAACGCCGAATCCGCGAAGCTCGATCCGTTCACCTCTGGTCAGCGCCTCTTTCATCGAATGGAAAAGAGCTTCGACGGCCTGTTCGGCTTTCATCTTTGGCACGCCGGTTTTGTCAGCAACGCGATTGATGATGTCTAACTTGATCACGTCTAGGGGCTCCTTTCTGCCGCACCTTCGGACGCTGTCCGTGTGCTGCAAAAATGCAGGCGAGGATGATAGAGAGCGCCGCTAAACCCTGTCAAGGAAACCGGAAATCATATTCGCCGATTGCACAGACCCACCGATTAAGCTAACCTCCAAACCGTTAGGATAGTGGTTGAATTATGTTTGGAATTCGAAAGCGCAGACCACCACCGTTCGGCGGCGTTCACGTCGACGACGACAAAGATATTCAGGAACATAAGCCTGAAGACGACTCGCGAAACGATCTGTGGTCGGACGCGCGTCTGTTACTTCGCGACCTGATCTTCGCACTCATGATTGCGGCACTCGTCGTAGTCTTTATCGTGCAGCCTGTTAAAGTTGAAGGCACCTCGATGTTGCCTCGTCTCCACGACGGCGAACGCATTTTCGTCAATAAGTTGATCTACTACGACGAGTATCGCTGGGCGCCCAAGGTCGATCGCGGCGACATTGTCGTGTTCTGGTTTCCCGACGATCCGTCAAAGAGTTATATCAAGCGCGTCATCGGTTTGCCGGGCGATGTTATTGAAGTGCACGAAGGGATCGTGCGTGTAAACGGGCGCGATATCGAGGAGAACTATCTCGACCCACGCTTGAATCTCTCACACAAGAGTCAGGCGGCGACGATTGTGAGGGCTAACTACTACTTTGTAATGGGTGACAATCGCGACAATTCAAGCGATTCGAGAATTTGGGGCCTCGTGCCGAAAAAATACATTTACGGGAAAGCTTTGTTTCGCTATTGGCCGCTGACGGCCGCCAGCGTGATACATCACGAGAACATTAACCCGGCGCCTGGGCAGCGTTCGCCCGCGTACCAACCGGCCGATGATCAGTTTGACCCGTCGGGTGAATTAACGCCGCAACCGTCGATACCGGCCAGCGGCGGTTCTCCACAGCCTTGATGCTCTTATGATTGATTGGCTGCGTTTCCTGCTGATGATCTTTTATGCACCGGTGCGTGGTATGCGGGGAATGCGCGACCGCGGGTCTCTCGCTCCGGTGGCAGTTATCGCCTTCCTGGGACAGCTTGCATTTAACGTCATAACGAAAAAGTTAGCTGGACTCCCGACGATTGGATCGGGCGGAGGAATCTATGCGGAACTCTTCGAAGCCGCGATGTTTGTGGTCGTGGTTGCAGTTGTCCTCGTCCCTATTCTCACTTTGATTGCCAACCTGTTTGAGCGGCGTGGAAGTTTCCGCGTCGTGATCACGCAGGAGTACGCACCTGTAGCAGCGACGATGTTTTATGTGCTCACAGCCGCAAACATCTTCACCATCCTGATCGCCGTCGCATTGCATTATTCAGGGGCGCAGGAGTTGCAGGTTGCGAGCATGATCCAGCACCAGGATCAGACTCGTGGGATGCTGCCCGGCGATCCGCAATTCCAGGCTGCGGCGGACCAGTTATTCAGCAATCCGGCTTTGCTTGCTCAGCAACTCTTCAAGATGCCCCGGCTCGTAATCTTTGGCGCCGGTATTGTGCTTGGCGTCAAAGACGCATTCAGGATGTCGATCATTCGAGCATTTAGTGTGACCGTAATTGGCGTCCTGGGGACGGTGTTTGTGGGACCGATTGTGGAGGCTTTGCTTTCGTCACTTCCGAGGTCGCCGTTTTTTCTGTTTATTCTGTTTATCCTGCTGCGCGGTTATTTCACCGACATCATTGGTAGCCATCGTGCGAGGGCCGCGTTCAAGCAAAACCTCGAGTCAGCGACGTTGAATCCGGCGGACTCGTCGGCGCATTACAATCTCGGGTTGATTCATCAGAGCCGAGGTGAGTTGGACCAGGCACGCGAACGTTTTGAGCGGGCGTTGCAGATCGATGCGGACGAAATCGACGCGAGTTATCAACTCGGGCGGATCGCGCGTCATCAGAAGCGATATGGCGACGCGATTCAAAACTTCGAACAGGTGGTGACGCGGAATCCGGCACATTCGCAGCACGAGGTTTGGCGCGAGGTGGCGGCGACGTACATCGCGGCCGGACAGTTTGAAGATGCGCGCACGGCCTTAGAGCAGTTTCTTGAGCACCGGCCGTCGGATCCGGAGGGGTTGTACCTGATGGGCCGCGCGCACGCAGGGCTTGGTCACAAGCGTGAAGCGACGAGCTTGATGCAGGCGTGTATTGAAGCGGTGAAGACCGCGCCGGCGTATAAATACCGCACCAGCAAGCGGTGGTTGAATGAGGCGCAGCAGTTTATTAAAAGCAGTCAGTAGCTTTTGCATCTTGTAAATCCTGCAAATCCTGAAATCCTGTCACCGTCTTAGACAGGATTGCATGATGTACAGGATTTACAAGATGAATAAAAAGCACGCCCTTTTGGCTCTTGAAGATGGTCGGACGTTTCGTGGACGGTCGTGGGCGGCCGAAGGCGAAGTGTGCGGCGAGATAGTTTTCAACACCTCGATGACCGGTTATCAGGAAGTGCTTACCGATCCGTCGTACGCCGGACAGATCGTCTGTATGACGTATCCGCTGATCGGCAATTACGGCGTGAACGAAGCCGACGCTGAATCATCTCGACCGTGGGTCGAGGGATTTGTCGTCCGTGAGGCGAGTCGCATCAAGTCCAACTGGCGCGCGGAAGAGAATCTCGACGCTTACCTGAAGCGCTGGAACATCGTTGCTATCGAAGGCCTCGACACACGCGCGCTCGTCCGCCACATTCGCGACAAGGGCGCAATGCGTTCGTGTCTCTCAACCATCGATCTCGACGAAAAAAGTTTGGTTGAAAAAGCGCGCCAATCACCTCCGATGGAAAACCGTGAACTCGCGAGCGTTGTCACCACAAGCGAGCCTTACGACTTTCCCGCCGAAGGTGATGAGCGCTTTCACATCGTCTGTTACGACTTCGGTGTAAAGCGCAACTCGCTGCGCGAACTGGCCCAACTCGGCGTGCGCACGACTGTGGTGCCCGCATCAACTTCAGCATCCGATGCACTGGCGCTCAAGCCCGACGGCATCTTCCTGTCGAATGGACCGGGCGATCCCGCATCGATGAACAAGGAAGTCGCCGAGATTCGCGAGCTGCTAAAAGCGAACGTGCCGACGTTTGGGATCTGTTTTGGACACCAGTTACTCGGACGCGCATTCGGAGCAAACACGTTCAAGCTGGTCTTCGGACATCGTGGCGGCAATCAGCCGGTGAAAGAGTTGTCGCGTCCAAATGTCGAGATTACGTCGCACAATCACGGCTTTGCAGTGAATGCTGAGAGCTTGCCACCGGAAGTCGAGGTCACTCACATCAATCTCAACGATCAATGCCTGGAAGGAATGCGACATCGCACCTTGCCCGTGATCTCAGTGCAGTACCATCCGGAAGCCGCACCCGGACCACACGACGCGGAACATCACTTTCGACGATTTGTGAGTTTGATGGAAGAAGCGAGTTCGCGCAAAGAAGCCGGTGCTTAGGTTTCCGGCATCTTTAGCTCACCCGTATTCAAATCGGGGCGCGCGCGCGACATTTGTTCAGGCGTTGTGTCTGGCTGAAGCTGTTCAACGTTTTGTGCAGCGAGCTCGGCGACTTTAGCTGGATCGGAAGGGCCGGTCGGTTCGAGTAGATCCGCGATTCCCTCACTGCCGCGATGCTCCATCCAGTGTTTATAACTGACCGTCAAAATCGCCACGACTGGAATCGCCAGAAAAATTCCCGCTACACCAGCCAGTTTCTCGCCCGCGAGGATCGCGAAGATCACCGCGAGGGGATGAAGATGAATACCCTGACCGATGAGTCTCGGGTAAATGACGTAGTCCTGGACGATTCGCAAAACACCAAGAAATAGCAGTACGAGAAATGCATTGAATGGACCAGCATGAAACATGGCGAGAACGGCAGCCATGACCGCGATAGAGACTGGTCCAACAAGCGGTACGAACTCAAAGAAACCGGCCACCACACCCATTACCAGCCCGCCCGGCAAGCCCAACACGGTAAATCCCAGTGCACAGACCACGCCGATGAACAAACACGCCGTCAATTGGGCACGAATGTACGCAGCGAGGGTGCTGTTGATGTCCTGGAAAAACTCGTCACCGCGCCAGCGCCATCGACCACGTGGAAGCATCAGCAACGCCGAACGCCGGAAGCTCTCGGCGTCCTTCAACAGAAAGAAAGCCAGAATCGGAATGAGAACCAGCCAGGGCAGATAGATCAGATAGGCCACCGAAGCGTTGAAGAACAATTTAACCGTTTCAAGAACTGTTTCGCTGATACGTGGTACCGCGTTATCGAGGGCCTCAACTACCGGTGGCGGCAACCGCCGCGAGTACTTAACCAGTTGCTGGATTTTGTTACCAAGCGATTGCCAGTAACCCTGCGCCTGAGTGGCAAATTCCGGAGCCTGGTTGCTCAGCGTCGGCACAATAAACAAAACTGCAAACACGATTGCCGCAAGAATGATCACGTAAGAAAGTGCGATAGCTAAAGCCTTAGGCATCGCGACCGTGCGACCGCCAATAGTTCTTGGACGCCGCAGGAACTCGACGAGGGGCGACACGAGATATGCAAAGAAGATCGACAGTACCAGCAGCAGGATGATTCCAGTAATCTTCGAGATCACCCATAAAAGGCCGACAACCGCCAAAATAACAATGATCACTCGCAGCACGACACGCGTCGATGGTCCATAAGCTTCCACCGCTGCTTTGGCTGCTGTAGCCGCAGTATCTTTGGTTGTTTGTCGATTCACTGAATCTATAGTCGTGCGTGCAACCGACCGATCAAGTCGCCCACTGCTTTTTGATCCTGAATTGTGAGTTCACGAAACTCAACTCCGAAAGTATCGGGGGTTGAATGATGAACCACTTCGCCTGCCAGTGACAATGCGTCGTCACCGTCAAGCAACAACATTGCGAGTTGATCACCTATCTTAACGTTTGGACATGAGGGAAGGTTCGTCACTCGCAACCCGCCGAGACTGATGTCCCGCGGTTCACCGATGCCGATCGACTCCTTCAGGCTCTCGTCTTCGATGGCAAGAGTCAATCGCGAAGTCACGTAGTATCGCGGATAGCGTCTGCGATCGTGAGAGGGCAACGAATCATCGTGGGGATTTGTCATCTTCAACTGTCCTCAGTGAGCCAGATCGCTTTCGTCTTCGGGTTCCTCTCCTTCTTCGCCCTCAGTTTCAGGCGCCGGAGGCGGAGTTATGCGCGGAGCTGCGGGTTCCCAAACGAGGCCGCGCCATTCATCAGTTTCGCCGAGTAGCTGAAGCGCTGCGAGGGGATGACCGGGATGTCGCTCGATGCGAAGCACCTCCGCGATTACCTGCAGCTTCTCGCCCGACTCGCCGAGCACTTCGAGACGAACCGTGCTGCCGACGTCAGGTAGTTGTCGCGGCAAGTGTACCAGCGTGCCTTCGGGACCGACGTTCTCCGTTGTTCCTTCGGCGACGATGTGCGTGCCGCTCGGCTCGTCCCACTCGGCTTTGACCTCGAGGCTGGCGAGATAACGTGGTCCAGAGCGACTCTCTGTTTCCATTTGTCTGGGCATGTGCGCGCCCTCCTCTGAAGTGAATTCTCTTGAAACCGGGCGCCTCTTTGGAGTGCGGTGACTTGTCACCGCTTTGGTAAAAATACCAAAGCGCCAACAAGTTGGCGCACTCCAAGGTGACGCCTATTCTTCTTCGGCTCGTAGCTTTTCCAACACAGAAAAATCTTCGAGCGTCGTCACGTCTCCGGCAACAGATCCGCTTGTCGCAATCTCACGCAAAAGCCGCCGCATGATCTTACCCGAACGAGTCTTCGGCAGCGCATCGCTGAAGCGAATCTCGTCGGGTCGCGCAAGGGCGCCGATCTCTTTTGCCACGTGCGCGCGCAACTCCTGATTCAGTTCGTCTGACGCACTGTGTGAACCCTCAAGCGTTACAAACGCCACGATCGATGAGCCCTTGATGTCATCAGGACGCGCCACCACCGCGGCCTCGGCGACAGCGCCGTGCGACACCAGTGCGCTCTCGATTTCTGCAGTTCCAAGTCTATGCCCGCTTACATTAATAACATCATCGATCCGGCCCATTATCCAGAAATACCCGTCATTGTCGCGCCTCGCGCCGTCGCCCGCAAAGTAAATTCCGTCGATTTGCGACCAATACTGCTGCCGGTAGCGCTCATCATCGCCCCAGATGGTCCGCAGCATCGACGGCCACGGCCGCTTGATGACGAGATAGCCGCCAGCATTGCCCCCGACAGGCTTGCCGTCGCGCGTCATGATGTCGGCATCGATTCCGGGAAAGGGTTTAGTGGCGGAACCGGGCTTTGTCGAGGTTGCTCCGGGAATCGGAGTGATCATGATTGCGCCGGTTTCAGTTTGCCACCACGTGTCGACAATCGGACATCGTTCCTTGCCGATTATCTCTCGATACCACATCCACGCCTCCGGGTTGATCGGTTCACCGACCGTGCCGAGTAATCGAAGACTCGTTAGGTCGTGCTTCTGAGGCCAGTGTTCACCCCACTTGATAAACGCGCGAATCGCAGTCGGAGCAGTGTAGAAGACGTTCACTCGATGACGTTCGATCATGGACCAGAAGCGATCCGGCTCGGGAAAGTTTGGTGCTCCTTCGTACATCAGAACGGAGGCGCCATTCGAGAGGGGACCATAAACAACATAACTGTGACCTGTCACCCAACCGATGTCGGCAGTACACCAGTAAAGATCTTCGTCTCTGATGTCGAAGACCCACTTCGTAGTGAGATGAGCTTGCAGCAGGTAACCCGCGGTTGTGTGCAGGATGCCTTTCGGCTTACCGGTCGTGCCTGAGGTGTAGAGAATGTAAAGCGGATGCTCACTGTCCAACTCTTCGGCCGGACAGTCAGCATCGACAGTCTCCATCAATTCGTGCCACCAGAAATCGCGTCCCGGTTCCATCTGTTGCGGTGAGCCGGTGCGTTGGACCACGATACACGCGTTAACCGAGGGCGTCGACTTCAACGCTTCGTCGACTGCTGTTTTGAGTTTGACTTCATTCCCGCGTCGCCACCCGCCGTCGGCAGTAACGACGAGTTTGCAACTGGCGTCGTTAATGCGGTCGATGAGCGCAGTGCTGGAGAATCCGCCGAAGACAACCGAGTGTGTAGCGCCAATGCGTGCGCAGGCGAGCATCGCGATTGCCAACTCCGGAATGAGCGGCATGTAAAGCGCGACACGATCTCCGCGTTGAATATTCGCGTGCTTCAGTACGTTCGCAAACTTGCAAACTTCCGTGTGTAGTTGTTGATAAGTAAACGTGCGAGTCTCGCCGGGCTCACCTTCCCAGATCAGCGCAGCTTTGTTACGTCGCCACGTTCGGAGATGTCGATCGAGACAGTTGTAGGAGATGTTGATCTTACCGCCGCCAAACCATTCTGCGTGTGGCGGGTCCCACTTCAACACCGTATCCCACGATTTGAACCAGTGAAGTTCCTCAGCCATCCGCGCCCAGAACGCTTCCGGGTCCGCCGCAGCCTCGGCGCGCAGTGCTTCGAGCTCGTCCATCGACTTGATGTGTGCCAGTTCAGAAAAAGTCTCAGACGGTGGAAATAGTCTCTCCTCGTGAAGTACTGATTCGATATTCGTAACGGTCGACATGTGTGCCTGTGTACCATACTTTTTAGCCACAAAAAAGCGCAAAGCGCACGAAATGAGTTATTCTTCAATTCATTTTTCAATTTGTTATTTTTGTGCTTCTTTGTGGCTATGAGTCTTTACGTCGGCACGAGCGGGTACAGTTATAAGGAATGGAAGGGAAGTTTTTATCCGGAGAATCTTTCGGCTAAAGAGATGCTCTCTTACTACTCGGAACACTTCCAGGCAGTTGAGCTGAACAACACGTTTTACCGGACGCCGAAACCGAACATGATCGAAACCTGGAAGTCGCAGGTGCCCGATAATTTTCGCTTCACAGTTAAAGCTTCACAAGGCATCACTCACTTCAGACGACTCAACGATGCCGCTTATCCAACACGGTTGATGCTCGAAACAATCTCGGCACTCGATGACCGCCTCGGCGCAGTTATCTTCCGTCTGCCGTCAGACATGAAGAAGGATCTCGACCGTCTCAAGACTTTTCTGAAACACCTGCCGCGCGAAACGCCGGCAGCTTTCGACTTTCGCAATCCGACGTGGTTTGACGCCGACGTCCGGGAATTGTTGCGCAGCGAGAATCGCGCGTTGGTTGTTTCAGATACTGAAGATCTGCCAGATGTTTATATGGAGAAGACTGCCGACTGGGGTTATCTGCGTTTGCGGCGGGTTCGGTATTCGAAGTCAGAACTTAAAAAGTGGATCAAATGGATGCAGGCGCAGGAGTGGAAAGATACTTTCGTCTTCTTCAGGCACGAGGACGAAGGAACCGGGCCGAAACTTGCGACCCAGTTCCTCGCTCTCGCTGATTAAAAATTGCCGCCGCACGCTTCATGGCCGCAGTCGCAATCGAGTTCAATCGTCTTGCCTGTGCCCTCACATGAAGCACTACAGTATTTTCCGTCTGGTTGTGCTGGGCACGTGCAGGGTGGATTCTTACACTTATTATCGTCCGCCATCGGATTCCTCCTCGAAGTTATCAGTTATTTAGGGGTGCGTTCGAAAGAGTAGCAACTAACCTACTGCTCTCGCAATCTCGGCTGCGACGCGCGCGTTGTTCTCGAGCAGTGCGATGTTCGCTCGCAACGTAGCGCCGCCGCTGCGTTCAGCCATTTGACCCAGTAAAAACGGAGTCAACGCGGCTCCGGTGATTCGTTTCCGTTCCGCGTCTTCCAAAGCTGTATTTAGGACCTGTTGCAACGCCTCTGCTGGAACTTCAAATTCGGCGGGAACCGGAACGACAACAAGCAGCGCTGATTCGAGTCCGAGAGATTGCTGTGCATGGAAGATCCCCGCGATGTCCACAGGCGATTCGGCACGCACATCGATCGCGAGTCCACTTCTTCGCGAGTAAAACGCCGGAAGCTCATCACATTGATAGCCGACTACTGTAACGCCGTGTGTTTCGAGCCACTCGCGTGTGGCAGGCAAGTCGAGAACGATCTTCGCGCCGGAGCAGACGACGATGATCGGAGTGCGCGCGAGCTCCGGAAGATCCGCGGAGACGTCAGGCAGCGAACCGCGATGAACTCCGCCGATGCCTCCGGTCGCAAAGACTTTTATGCCGGCGCGATTCGCAATCCAGATCGTGGAGGCGACTGTCGTCGCTCCGTTCCAACCTTGTGCGACAGCGACAGCGATATCTCGCGTGCTGATTTTTTTGATGTCGTTGCCGTCAGCGAGTATTTGCAGGTGATAGTCGCTGAGGCCGGCGAATAACTGGCCGTCGAGAATGGCTATCGTCGCCGGCACACCGCCCTCGTTTCGAACCACTGTTTCGAGACGCCTCGCTGTTTCCAGATTCTGCGGACGCGGCAAGCCATGCGCGATCACTGTCGATTCAAGCGCGACGACGGCGCGTTGCTCTTGAATCGCGTTTGCTACTTCCGGAGCTATGTTAAGAAGTTCGCGCATCGACGGTGCCCGCTTTCGTTAAAGTGAAAGTTGTGCCGCCCGACTCGCGTGGCTCCCACGAGATGCGCGCATCGATCAAGCCGGCGCGCGCGCGCATGTTGGCTAGCCCTCGACCCTCTGAATTCGTGTGCTGCGATTTGAACGGGCGTCCATTGTCTTCAATGCGCAAAGAAAAATCACCTTCCTCTGAACTGTTCACAAACATCTTCACTTCCGTCGCTTCAGCGTGACGCCAGATATTGTTCACTGCTTCCTGCACGATGCGATAGATTTGCATCTGAACACTCGGCGCCAGGTCGCTTCGTTCCTCGATCGCATCGTCGCAATGAAACTCGTAGACGAAGCGCTTCTCAGCAGGCGCGTCCTGAACGGCGTGTGAGAGTGCAAACTCCAGCGCCGCGGCGAAGCCGACATTCTGAAGTACAGAAGGACTCAGATCTTCACAGATGCGACGCACTTCCTGCGAAATTGTTTCTATCTCACTTCGCAGCGCGACGGTTGGAGTGTTTCCGGTTGAGTCGCCATTCGCTTTGATCTGATCGGTCAGCAGGGCGAGATGACGGAGATCGGCGAGAGTTTGATCGTGCAGGTCGCGCGAGATTCTACGCCGCTCACGTTCAGCTTCGTTGGCGAGATTCAAACGTGCATCAGCGAGTTCGCGGTTCGCGTCGACCAGTGCGGCGCTCGTGGCCACGATTCGTCGTCGTTCCAGAATAGCCCACAAGAGAGCCAGCAACGCCAGCGCTAAGAGAATTGCGAGCGCGGTCGACGTCCATGGAAACGGAGCCTTCGCAACTGTAAAGGAAAAACTCAGTGGCGCCGACGCCGTGAGGTCTTTTGTGAAAGCGCGTGCTGTGACGGTGTATGTTCCCGGTTTCAAACCTTCCATCGTGAACTGTGATTCACGCGACAGTTTTTGTTTGATCGATTGCCCCTTGCCGTCGACCAGTGTGAACGCATACTGAAACTGCTCGGGGAACGTGCGACTGCTGATCGCTGTCACGTCGAGCAACAAACTGTTCTGCGGATACTCCAGATTCAAACCGGCCTGCAACTCCGACGGCGCATGCACGCGTTTGCTCAAGATTCGCGTCGCCGATAAGGACGGCTCGAGACGTCCAGGTTCGTAACGCGCAATACCGCGATTCGTGCCGATTAGGACAACGTCGCTGCCGTCAGCTTTGCGCAGCGGCTGAACCGCAAACACGTTTTGTGACGGCAAGCCCTGCTCGGAATCGAGTTCCGAGACCACTGGACCAACAACTGGATCGAGCAAGATTCGCAACAAGCCATTGCCGCGTGTGCCGCACCAGAGTTCATTTGTCTTTTCTGACTGAATCGTGAAGAGATGGCGCACGTCGACGTTGGGAACCGTGAGACTGCACGCTGCTCCTGATCTGCAGAGAAAGATTCCTGAACCCGTTCCAAACCAGAGTGATCCGTCAGGCGTACGCGCCATCGATCGAACTGGCGTGCCTTTCACCGGCGCAAACGCGGGTTCGTCGCGAATCGTTTTACCATCCGAGACGAACACGCCGTCTCTGTTGGTTCCAATCAGGATTCGTTCTTCGCCATCGGCGAGCAGGCTGAGAACTTCACGAGCGGTTGCGGGAGCGTTGGACCACGTTAGACTGTTACGCCCGCCGTCCATGCGATCGATGCCACGACCAAAGATCGCGTAATACGTCGCACCACCAAACTGAATAATCGCGCGCACACTGCCGGTCGTATCCGGAGCTCCGGAACCGGCCTCAACGCGTGCGAATGTCTGTTCTTCCAGACGGCCCGACGGTCTTGGCCCGGCGTAGAAACCACTGGCGGCGGCAACCAGCAGTCGCTGAAATTTATCTTCGGCGACCGCGTAGATGATGTTGCGGCCGAGAGCTGGGACAGGGTTCCAGGTCGCCGTTTCATCGTCATAGACAAAGAGCCCGCGATTCGTTCCGGCAACACTGCGGCCGCTGCTCGATTGAAAGAGTGATCTGACGAAGTTCGTGTCTGAGTTGTCGCCGATACTCTCGACGCGCGGTGCGTGCGGATCGTAACGACAAACGCCACGATCAGTTCCAAACCAGATGACACCTTCGCGATCGGCGAAGATCGCGTAGACGTGATCCGAACGCAGTCCACCGGCGGTTCCGTCGAACGTGAAGCGCTGCACTTTTGTTTTCGAGATTCGGAAAACGCCGCGACCGTCAGTGCCAACCCACATCTCGTCTTCGATTCGCCTCAGAGCCATCACTGGTCCGGTTGCGGCTTCTTCACGCCGTTTCAAACCAGAAAGTTCGTCGCCGGAGAGCGCGCCCGGCTCTTCCTTTTTCGCGCGCGCGCCGACCCAGAGATTGCCGTCCCGATCGCGCTCCAAAGCGTTGACGAAGAAAGCCGGCGGTTTCATCTGGCTTTCCTTAGCAACCCCGTTTGCGATCTCGAGTACGCCACGGCTAAACGAGCCGATAAAGATACGACCGTTTGCTGCGTTGATACTCGTGATTGGGAGTGGTCCAGGTCGATCGCGATCGCTGCTTTCCAGTGGTTGATTCAAGAGCTCGCGAGTGTCGATAACGGTGCGACTTACGGTGGTGGTTTCGCTGTCTGCGATGCCGCTGTTTACTGTTGAGACCACCACGCGCGCGCGACACTCGTAAACGCGACCTTGTTCGGAAGTCATGACCACCGGGCCCGAAGGGTCGGCTGCGATGGCCGTAATCGGTTGGCCCGAAGTGTCGTTTGCTTTTATGAACTGGCCTTCGTGGAAGCGAGTCGCGCCTGCTTCAGTGCCGATCCAAAGCGCGCCATCTTTATCTGCCTGGAGTGCGAGGATTCGTCCGGCAGGCAATGCAGGATCGTTGATGGTCTGTGTTCTGCGCCCGTCAAACTTTGCGAGCCCTGTTTCGGTGCCAAACCACATTGCGCCATCGGGCGTCTGCGCAATCGCGCGCACACGATCGGAAGGCAAGCCGTGAAACAGCGTCACCGCGCCCCATTGATGCAAACCAGTTATCGGTGTTGGCGATGGTGATGGAGACGGTGAAGGCGACGGCGATGGCGACGCAGTTGGTTGCGTGTCACCGGTCTGTGCGGAGCCACCGAAAGTAAGACACAAAAAGGCACAAGATGCACAAAAGGCACAGAATATTTGAAGAAACCTTTTTGTGCTTTTTGTGCCTTCTTGTGGCCTCATCTCTTCTTCGAGGCGAGTTCTCGTTTTTGCTCTTCGTTGAATCGCTTCTGATCTTTCTCGAGCCAGGCTTCGAGATCGTTTGAGGCTTTCTCGAGTTCGTCGCTATTCAGCAGCCCGCGACGGAGAGCTTCAAAAAACGCGCGCGTGCGAATGTTGTAAGCGAGTTTCTCGTACGCTTCCTGATCCGTGCCTTCAGCGACAGAAATGAAGAGTTTTTCATAAAGCGTTGCGAGCCGGCTTTCGACACCACGCAAACTCAACGAACACTTGCGTGCGATGGCCCAGTTCGAGAGTCCGAGTGCGAGGTAGTAAAGAGCTTCAGCTTCAAACTCAGTCAACAGTGGTCGCTTGAACGAATCCTTGAACGCCGGATCGATCATGTCAGCGCCGTCTTCAAGCACGGCGGCGACGAAACGAAGAAACCGCGACTCCGGATTGTTTTTGTGAATGAAGCCGTAAGCCGGCGGCGGGTCGACAGACTTTACGATCTTCCGGATCTCATTGATATAGATCTCGTGCGGAAACTGTGTCCAGAAGATGATGCGCGCAGTCGGGAAGTCGCGCCAGATGGCTCGCGCGGCCTTGACGCCGGAGAGTTTCGGCATCTGGATGTCGAGAATGCAGACGTCCGGTCGTTCGTCCAGAGCGAGCTTCACGGTCTCTTCGCCGTCGCTCGCTTCGAAAACGGGAACGTGTGACGGAAACTCCTTTTCGAGAATCTCGCGGAGGTAATGGCGCTGGGCCATGTTATCTTCAGCAATCAGGATTGACATGACTCTTGATGATAACGCTTCATATGACCATGGCGAAAGGTGAACTCATGCGAACCCCAAAATCTTCCGTGTTCGTTTTACTCTGTCTGTTTGTAACGTCAACCGTAGTTCCCACAGTTGGTCAAACGAGAGACGAACGGCTCTGGCAGCGGGCGCTGCAGATCCACCGGCGCGCGATTGTTATCGACACGCATAACGACGTCACAACGCCGATGGCCAACGACGATTACGATCTGAGTGGAACTCCTCCCGCTCCGTATCGCACCAGCATTGAGCGCATGAAGAAAGGTGGGTTGACGGCGGAATTCTTTTCGCTTTACGTCAAGCCGTGGTACGTCGAACACGGTGGCTCTGCGCGACGCACACTCGACATGATTGACTCTGTTTACCGTGCCGTCGAACGCCATCCGAGAGATCTCATGATTGCGACTTCAGTTGCCGACATCCGGCGCGCCAAGGCACAGGGAAAGATCGCGGCATTGATGGGAATCGAGGGTGGACACGCGATAGAGGATTCTCTCGCGACGTTGCGTGAGTTTTACCGCCTCGGCGTGCGTTACATGACGCTCACCTGGAACAACACGAACAACTGGGCCGATGCCGGACGTGGCGAGAAGAAATACGGCGGTCTCAGCGACTTTGGCAAGGAAGTCGTGCGCGAGATGAATCGACTCGGAATGCTGGTCGACGTTTCGCACGTGTCAGACGAGACGATGAGCGACGCGCTCGACGTGTCGAAAGCACCAATCATTGCTTCACACTCTTCGGCACGTGCGCTCAGCAACGTCCCGCG
>DASYPN010000253.1:0-6703 GCA_036006625.1 Pyrinomonadaceae bacterium
GTGTTTCCCTACGCGTTTTAACGAGCTGCATAAGGTAGCCCGGCATGCATCGCGACGATCGTTCAGGTTCCTGTCGAAGCCTGTCGCCCCCATTTTGCGAGCAAGTCATTATAAACCAGCCACTAAGATGCACATAATGAGTCGATCCCTTTGTGATTTTTCTGCACTTTTGCGGCATAATTTCAACTTCTGTGGGTACCCACGTTGCCCCTGACCACCAGATCAAGGCAAGTTGTTTTGGGAGAAATTTAACTGATGGCTTCAAATTATTCGAAATACTCGCCAACCGCGATAATCAATACACCTCCTGAACAACGTAGACACCTGCTGGCTCGGCTTTGGTTACCGACTGTTCTGCTGTTGTCACTCGCCGCCGGCGGACTAACCGGCATCATTGCTGCTTACGAGTTGAACTACTCGCGCGCAGCAAATGAAGTCGCGGCACTCGCCACTTACCGTCCGAGCGTCGTCACAAGGGTTTACGCTGACGATGGTGAAACGGTCATCGGTGAGTTCGCACTCGAGAAAAGAATCCCATTGAAGTACGAAGAGATTCCTCCAGTGCTCCGGAACGCGATTCTCGCCGTCGAGGACGTGCGGTTCTACGATCACATCGGCATCGATCCGATCCGCATCATGGGCGCCATGTGGAAGAATCTCACCACGGACAGGGTCGAAGGCGGATCAACTCTCACGCAGCAGCTAACCAAGAACCTGTTTCTCTCAAAGGAACAGACGTACACGCGCAAAGTAAACGAGTGGATTCTCGCACTCCAGATCGAACGGTATTACACCAAGAATCAGATCATGGAGTTGTACACAAACCACATGTTTCTTGGCGCCAACGCCTACGGAATGGAAGCAGGAGCCGAAACGTATTTCGGTAAACAAGCAAAGGACCTGACACTCGGCGAGGCAGCATTACTGGCCGGCATTCCGAAAGCTCCCAGCGACTACTCGCCAACGTCAAATCCAGCAAAAGCAAAAGAACGACGTGATCTCGTGCTCGATCTAATGGCCAAGAACGGATTCGCGACGCAGGCTGATGTCGATGCCGCGAAAGCGAAACCGATTCAACTTGCCGACACTGCTTATTACCAGTCGCAACACAAGTCGTCTCCTTTCGATTACCCGGTCGAGTTTATTCGTCAGGAACTCGAAGACAAATACACGACACGCGTCGCTCAGGGTGGTCTCGCCGTTTACACGAGCATCAACGTCGAAGCGCAGAAACGAGCCTACGAAGTCCTTCGCGGTGGTTTGCGAACGTACGACCGCACGCACAGCGGCTGGCGCTCGAACTACACGATGATTCCGACCTCTGTAAACAACGGAGAAGGTCCGGCGACAGCGCAGGAGCTCAGCAACTACAAACACCCCGATTGGTATGGCAACGACTATGAACCGGGCCGTCACTTGATGGGCCTGATAATGAAAGTCGATCGCGCACGTGACGAAGCAACAGTTCGTTTCGGCAATTTCACTGCGACCGTCACCGCCGCGGATATGGGTTGGGGAAAACGACAACCGGAAAACGAGTTCAAGAACGGTCACCTCGCGGAGTTTGAGATCAAGGAAGTAGACGAGAAGAACCGCCGTTTGAAAGTCGAACTGTCGCAGGTTCCGGGTGTGCAGGGCGCGATGATGACGCTTAACGCCAAGACGGGCGAAATTGTCACGATGATTGGCGGCTACGATTTCTATACCAACAAATTCAACAACGCCATTCAGGCATATCGACAAACAGGTTCCTGCTTCAAGCCATTTATTTACACGGCGGCAGTCGAGTGGGGAATGACGCCTGACACGACTGTGAGTGGTGCACCGATCAGTATCGGCGACTGGCAGCCACACAACTACGACGGTTCGCTTGGTGGTCCTGACCTTCCGTTGAAGACCGCGCTCGCGAAGTCAATGAACATTCCCGCGGTACACCTGCTGCAGACAGTTGGTATTCAAACTGGCGCGCAGATGGTTCGTCGTTTCGGCGTCAAAGTGCCGATGTCTCCATATCTGCCGTCAGCACTCGGCGCGACTGAAGTTCCACTCGATCAAATGGTCTCGGCTTATTCCGCTTTTCCAAACAAGGGAATTCGTGTCGAGCCACACATGATCCGTAAGGTTCTCGATCGCGATGGCGCGACTCTCGAGGAGTGGGAAAGAACAACCTACAAGGTGATGAATGAATATGTTGCCTTGACGATGGTCGGGCTGATGCGCGGCGTCGTCACCGGCGGAACGGCGACCGCCGCGAACGTGCTTCCGATTCCAGTCGCCGGCAAGACGGGCACTGTCAACGACCACACAGACGTCTGGTTCATTGGCTACACACCGACTTACGTCACCGGCGTCTGGATGGGTTATCCCGGCAAGAAAAGACCGCTGGGCAACGACATGACCGGCGCCAAGGGCGCGTTGCCGATGTTTGTCGAGTTCATGAAGACATTTCTCAAAGACAAACCCAAGGAAGAGTTTCCGAAGGCTCCGGAAATGCCGGAAGACATGCGCGAACTTTTCCGCCAGCGCCAGCGAGAACTCGCCGCGGAACGTGCTGAGCTGGCCGCAGAGGCCGATAAGACTGACGAAACCGCACTGCCGCCCGGCACGACTGAACCTAAGCTGGAACAGGTGACAATGCCGCCACCGCCAAAGGCAGACGAAGATTCGCCAAAGGCACAACCAAAACCGGAGGTTCCTTCTCCGAAAGTTGAAGCCACTCCGCCACCCGCAACGCGTCCACGCGAAGCCGAACCCGCCAAGAAAAAGGGCAAGAAAGGCGACGGCGAACCGTAGCCACGGGACTAGCCACAAAAAGGCACAAAAAGCACAAAAATTCAGACTGAGTCTTTGTGCTTTTTGTGCCTTTTTGTGACTATACTGAAGCTCACAATTTTATACAGAATGGAATATCAACGATGCGTGACTTGCTCGCTGGCACTGTTGTGCTGTTCTTGGCGACCCTGATGATTGTCAACATCAGCGCAATGAATACCAACACCGAAAACAATCCGTTGCTCGCAGAATGGGAAGGCCCTTACGGCGGCGTACCGCCGTTTGACCGGGTGCAAATCCCACTTTTCAAACCTGCGCTCGAAGCAGGTATGACTGAACAGCTTGCCGAGATCCAGAAAATCACCAACGAACCGGCGCCGCCCGATTTTGAAAACACGATCGTCGCTCTGGAGCGATCCGGCCAGGCGTTCGACCGTGTGGGAATACTGTATGGCATCTGGGGTTCGACAATGGCGAGTCCTGAATATCAGGCAGTGCAGCGCGAGATGGCGCCCCGTCTCGCCGCGTTTCAGGATCAGATCACGCAGAACGAACCACTCTTCAAACGCATCGAAGCAGTCTACAACTCACCCGCAAAAGCAAAGCTGACCCCCGAACAGCAACGCTTGACCTGGCTCTACTACACAAACTTCGTGCGCGCCGGCGCGCGTCTGAATGCTGACGCCAAGAAACGTCTTTCGGAAATCAATCAACAGCTCGCTGGTCTGTACACAAAGTTCAGCCAGAACGTGCTCGCCGAAGAAACCGATCAGTTTCTGGTGTTGAAGAGTGAAGACGAACTTGCCGGACTACCGCAGTCGCTTCGCGATGCTGCCGCCGCAGCCGCGGAAACGAAGAAACAACCAGGCACGTGGGTAATCATGAACACGCGTTCATCGATCGATCCGTTTTTAACTTACTCCGATCGTCGTGACCTGCGTGAAAAAGCATGGCGCATGTTCGTCAACCGCGGCGACAACGGCGGCGAGCACGACAACAATGCGATCATCACCGAGATACTGCAGCTACGTGCGGAGCGCGCAAAGCTCCTCGGCTTTCCAACACACGCGCATTGGCGTCTCGAAAATTCGATGGCCAAAACTCCTGAGAAGGCGATGGAGTTGATGGAAGCCGTATGGAAACCGGCAGTCGCGCGCGTGCACGAGGAAGTCGCTGATATGCAGGCGCTCGCCGACAAAGAAGGCGCGAAGATTAAAATCGAGCCGTGGGATTATCGCTACTACATGGAGAAGGTGAGAAAAGCGAAATACGATTTGGACCAGAACGAGATCAAGCCGTATCTCCAGCTCGACAAACTGCGCGAAGGAATTTTCTGGGTCGCGGGCGAGCTCTTCAATTTTGAGTTCACGCCAGTGACGAATGTTCCAGTCGCTCATCCTGACATCCGCGTTTGGGAAGTCACGGATAAAACTTCCAGGAAGCATATCGGCCTCTGGTATTTCGATCCGTACGCGCGCGCCGGCAAACGCTCAGGCGCGTGGATGAATGCCTATCGCACGCAGGAAAGAGTCAACGGCAACGTCACTACCATCGTTTCTAACAATGCGAACTTCGTGAAGGGCAAACCCGGCGAGCCGGTGCTGATCTCGTGGGATGATGCGACTACGATGTTCCATGAGTTTGGACACGCCCTGCATGGGTTAAATTCAAACGTCACGTATCCATCGTTGTCGGGAACTGCCGTCGCGCGTGATTATGTGGAGTTTCCGTCGCAGCTCCTTGAGCACTGGCTCTCGACTCCTGAAGTGCTACAGCGCTTCGCGCTTCACTACCAGACAGGAAAACCGATTCCGCAAGCGCTCGTCGACAAGATCAAACGCTCGGCGACCTTCAATCAGGGATTTGCAACTGTCGAATATCTTTCGGCAGCGCTGGTCGACATGAAGTTGCATCTTGCAGGTGACCGCAAGATCGACGCGCACGCATTCGAACGCGAGACTCTCGCCCAACTTGGTATGCCGAAGGAGATCGTGATGCGTCATCGCACACCGCAATTCCTTCACATCTTTTCCAGCGATTCGTACTCGGCGGGTTATTACAGTTACCTTTGGTCCGACGTTCTGACAGCGGACGCTTTCGGAGCTTTCGTTGAAGGAAAAGGCCCGTACGATAAGGCAGTCGCAGAACGCCTGCGCAAATATGTCTTCTCAGTTGGCAACACCATCGATCCGGCTGAAGGTTATCGCCAATTCCGCGGCCGTGATCCGAAGATCGATGCGTTGATGAAGAAGCGCGGCTTCGCTACTAAAAGTTAGAGAAAGCAAAATAGGTCCTATGACTTATAGGACCTATTTTATTTTGCTTTGTGGCTAATTACGGCGGCCGCCCATCAACCGCAGGATGAAGAAGAAGAGGTTGATGAAGTCGAGATAGAGCGAGAGAGCTCCGACCACTGCGTAAGATCCCACGCGTCCATCAGGCAGTGCCACGGCCATCTGTTTGAGACGCTGCGCATCCCAGGCAGTCAGACCTGTGAACACCAACACGCCCACCACGTTGATCACAAACATTACTACGTCGTTGAACCAGAAGATGCTGACGACAGACGCCAGGATCAGACCAATCAGTCCCATGAACATGAATTGACCCACGCCCGCCAGGCTGCGCTTCGTCAGTGAGCCAAACACGGCCATTGCCCCGAACATTCCTCCCGCAATCACAAAGGCTGAGACAATCGACGCTCCTGTGTAAATCAGGAAGATGACCGACGAGGTGATGCCCACCATTCCCGAGTAGAGCATGAACAGCACCGCCGCCGTTACCGGCGACACCTTATTAACCCGCGCTGAAAGGTAGAACACCACACCGAGCTGCGCGATCAGCAGGCCCCAAAACAAGATTCGATTCAGAATCAGAGTTTCAATTAACGCGGGCGAGGATGCGACGACCACGGCGGTCCCGGCTGTAACCAACAGCCCCAGAAACATCCACCCGTAAACTTTGCTCAAAAACGCCGTAACCCGAACATCTCGAACATCGGCGGAAACAAACGAAGATTCATTCCAACTCATTTTTGACTCCTTGTTGGCCAATCCCAACCATTTTCAAACACGCCCATTATACCAAATCGACTGCTCCTGTCCTGAGTGAGAACACTGAAAACCTATTGACACATCGGGCGCGGGAAGGAATTATCGTTGCGAGCATGGGGAGAATGAAAATTCAGGAGGAGTTATGTTCACTAAAAGCTTTCTAGTCGTGATTGCAATCGGGCTGTTTGTTACCCCGGCCTTCAGCCAATTTGGTCAATCAAACCGATTGACAGACCTGACCCAGCGATTGTCGAATGCGGCCGAAGAACTTGCGGATGCAAACTACAGCAGTTACACAAACTCGAACCGCAACAATCGAAACGAGATCGAAGCCGTGATGCTAACGCAGCAGTTTGCAGGTGCGTCGCGAATCTTTTATCGAATGACGGTCGATCGGCGTCGCAACCAGGAACTGCGAGACGCCTTCGATGTGCTGTCACGCCTGGCCCGCGCAGTGGAACAAAACAATCTGCAGCGAAACTCATGGTTCAACATTCAGCGGCTGCTGTCAGACATCTCGCGTGAAATTTCGGGTAATCAAAATCCTGGTCCATTTCCTCCCGATACCGGTGATCGTAGCGGCCAAATGACCTGGCGCGGTCGCGTTGACGACGACGTACGCATCAGAATTCGGGGCGGTTCGGCAGACGTCGAGACTCTCGGCGGCACGCCGTATTACGACAGCCAGCCCAACTTCTCAAACTCGCTGCCAAATCGACGCGTAACCGTGAGACTGACAAACAAACGAGGTCGCGGAGAGATCTTCATCGAGCAACAGCCTTCGCGTGAGAACGACTTCACCGCGGTTATCCGCATCAGGGATACACGCGGCGGTGCGGACAACTACGAATTTACGCTGGAGTGGTAAAAACCGAGTA
>DASYPN010000254.1:0-7697 GCA_036006625.1 Pyrinomonadaceae bacterium
GGGGCGATCTTGTTTGCGCTGATTGTTTCGATCCTCGCGGCGCTTTATCCCGCTTCACGCGCCGCGAGAATCGATCCGGTTCGAGCTCTCAGGCATGATTAGCCACGGATGACACGGATTTAACTGTTCAGTGGCTTGCCGCAACGATTGCAGAATCTGGCTGCCGGATCTCTCTGTGGCGCTCCGCACGACGGACAGCTCGCCGCAACCTTGAGATTAGCGCCACACGCGGAACAGAAATCCGCACCCACGCTGTTCGCGGCGCCGCAGGTGCCACAGCGGCCCGGCAATGGTGGAACGTAGCCTCCTGCTTTGCGTGCGATGTGATCTTCGATTATCTTCCAAGCGTCTTCCGTAATTTTGTATTGCCAGTAAGCGCCGAGTGCCGCTAATGCGAGTAGAGGCGGAAAGGCGATGACGCCGACAGCAGCGACGGCAGCTTTGTCGAACCACTTCTGCATTCCGATCTCTACGCGTGTGCCCCCGGACTCCGGTGTGATCTTGATCGTGAGCGCCGAGGAGAGCCCCGTCAGATCTCGTAAGGTGCTGGACTTGCGCGCCTGAAAAATGCTGGTGCTCGACACCTGAAACGCCTGCACTTCATACTCGCTGTCAAAAAGATTTCGCAGTTCCGTGCTGAGCGTGTGAACATCTACTTCAACACCGGGATAGTATCTACTGTCCATCTGGCCTCCCATGTTTATATTGCTATGAAAACTATACTGATTCTCCTGTTACTTGTCGCTACTACGTTAACAACGCCGCTAACGTTCACACAGATAACCTTCGCGCAAACAACAATCGACGGATTCAGTCCCGCTCGAATCGCGGCGGAGCGACGTTGGGAAGAACAGTTTCGCGCCGTGCCAGATCCTAAATCGGCGCGCGAGCACTTGCGCCGTCTCACGATCGAGCCGCACATCGCCGGCACGAAGGAAGACTACGACACCGCGGTTTATGTTCGCGATCAACTTCGCAGCTATGGGCTCAATGCAGATCTGAGGGAGTATGAAGTCTGGCTCAATTACCCAAAGAGTCCAGGCACACTCGAACTAATCACCACCAAACGCCAACCACTCAGCACACGTGAAGCCGTAGTGCCCGGCGATCCGACTTCGTCGAACCCGAAGATCACGCCGCTCTTCAACGGCTATAGCGCGACTGGCGATGTGACTGCGCCGGTTGTCTACGCAAACTACGGTTTGCCCGGTGACTACGAAGAACTCAAGAAAGCCGGCGTCGACGTTAAAGGTAAGATCGTGATCGTGCGTTACGGCAACTCGTTTCGCGGTGTGAAGGCGAAGGTTGCAGAAGATCACGGCGCTGTCGGTTGCATCATCTACTCGGATCCGGAAGACGATGGTTACATGCAGGGCGACGTTTATCCGAAAGGACCATGGCGTCCGGTTGCATCAGGGCAACGCGGTTCCGTGCAGTACCTGTTTGATTATCCCGGCGATCCGCTTACACCCGGCAAACCGGCGATTCCGGGAACGCCGCGTCTGAAACCAGAAGAAGCAACTGATCTGACACGTATACCAGTGCAGCCGATTGCTTACGACGTCGCGAAGACGATCCTTTCGCAGCTCAAAGGACCGGTGCGTCCTGCGCGTGGATTCCAGGGCGGTTTGCCGTTCGCTTATCACCTCGGCGGAACGGACGACGTGAAGCTGCGTCTGAAGACTGACATGGATTACAAGCAGCGAAAGATCTGGGACGTTGTTACGCGCATCGATGGAAACGAAGAGAAAGATCGTTGGGTGATACTCGGCAACCATCGCGACGCGTGGGTGTTCGGCGCGGTGGATCCAAATAGCGGGTCGTCGGCGATGTTGGAAGTGGGTCGCGGCTTTGCCTCGTTGTTAAAGCAGGGTTGGAAACCGCGACGCACGATCATTCTTTGCAGTTGGGACGCGGAAGAGTATGGACTCATCGGTTCGACTGAATGGGCGGAGGAATTCGCTGACGAGCTTAAAGAAAAGGCAGTTGCTTATTTGAATCTCGACGTAGCTGTTTCCGGACCACACTTTGGTGCTTCGTCAGTGCCTTCATTGTGGAAACTGATTCGAGCGGCCACGCGCGACATTAAAGATCCAAAGACTGGTAAGACCGTCTATCAACAGTGGCAGGATCACGCGCACGAGAATCGTCCCGAAAGCGAGCAACGTCCGCCTGAAGAGGCTATCGGAGCGCTCGGTTCTGGATCGGATTACACACCGTTTCTTCAGCATCTCGGAATTCCTTCCACTGACATGGGATTCAACGGCGACTACGGTGTTTACCATTCCGCCTACGACTCGTTTTACTGGATGGACCACTTCGGCGATCCGGGCTTTAACTATCACGTTGCCGCCGCGCAACTCTGGGGCACCCTCGCAATGCGGCTCGCAGATGCCGATGGGCTTTCGTTTGATTACACCGATTACGCGAAGCAGATTCGTGAGTTCTTTACTGAAGCGATGAGGCTCGCTCGTATTCGCAATCTCGCTGGTTCACTCGATGACAAATCGATGACGTCGGCGATTGACGACTTCGCCAAGGAAGCGGAACGGATCGAAAAGAATCGACAGGAAGCAGTGCGAGACTCCGATCCTGAGCGATTGACTAAGATCAACGACGCCGTCATCCAGGCTGAGCGGCAGTTTATCGATGCGAGAGGCTTGCGCGGACGCGCGTGGTACAAGCACCAGATTTACGCACCCGGCATTTATACCGGCTACGCAGCACAGCCGTTAACCGATTTTCGACAGGCGTTGGACGATCGAAACTCGACAGTTGCGAAGGAGTCGCTGGAGAGAATCGTTGAAGCCATCAAGCGCGTGACGCGAACACTAAAATCAGTGTAATACGCGCTCTAATTACTCTTCTTGGCTTTCTTATCGGGCACTACTTCGGCTGGAAGTTTGTTTGCGGCTTCGAGGATCGATTGCGCGTCTTCGTTGAGGAGTTCAAAGCTCGCGATCTCGGCCTCACTCTTCGCTTCAGCCGCGAGTGGTTTCAACTGGGCCATCATTGCGTTGACGGTCTGCGCGAGTTTCCGAAGTGATTTACCGATCAGTGGATTTCGTTCATCGCGAGCACTGACGTCGTCGATGTTGGTGATGGCTTCGTCAAGAATCTTCGCGATGTCTGACACGAGCTCCGCACGCGATCCTGTCGGAAGTTCTCCCCATCGCTCTGAATCCTTCTTCAGTTGTTTCGCGTTCGCGTCGGCCGAATTATTAATGACCATCATGCGACGCTCGGCAGCTTTAATGAAGACGTCGATGCGCTTGTCGAGAGCCTGAGCTTCCTTCACCAAATCGACTTCCTTCTCCGTTAGATGGTCTCGCTGTTGCGCAGTCGCGACGAAGTTGGATCCGGCAATAAGGGTGATTAAGAAAGTCAGGAGGATGCGGCTGATCATCGTTGATTACTCTTAGGGGTCGGAGTTGGAGTTTCTTTCGGTTTGTCGTCGTTCTTTTCGGTTTTCTGTTCGCGTACGACGGTGTGTCCGTAGAACGAATTTAGAGCTTCGGTGCGTCCGTCGCGTGCGAAGTCTTCCACGTGTTTTATCCAAACCGCAAACTCGAGCGGTGTGTTACGACGCATCGCGGTCAGTCGTGGTCCATCGGCGCGAAGCGCGAGCTCGAGACGTTTATAAAGGTCACGCGTTTTGTTGCTGTCGCGTTTGAACGTGCTGAGAAACTTCAAAGCATTTTCTATAAGGGCGTGATACATGCCGACTTCAACCGAGGCCGCCTCGTAGTTTTCACGCGCTGTGTGCTGTTCCGCGGCTGTCAGGTGCGCGCCGGCGAAAGTGATAGTGAGTTTGAGCCGCCTCGACGAATCCTGCGATTGCTCGATCTGCTCGCGTTCTTCCTTGACGATCATCTTGAACGGCGGCGGCGCGGTCAGCGGAGTCGGCGACGGCTGTGGTAACTGTTGCCCGTCCTGAGCGCTGACTGCCTGAACACAGGCAAGCACCAGCAATAGTGCCGGCAGTACGAGCTTGGGCTGTGTTTCGCGAGTCATGCGAAATTGTTCAGGGCTTTTTCTTTGCGCCCTCTCCTAATTTAATTTGTCGCCGGAGCATTGGCAGTCGCAGGTTGACTTTCTCGATCTCGAGCTGATTTGTCTTCGCGTCGGCGACCGTCAGGAATTTCTCATATGATGCGAGTGCTTCCGGGTATTCTCCAAGATAATCGTGTGCGGTGGCAATAAAATAATGGGCCACGACGATTTCCGGTTTCGCCGTCAGGATCCATTCGTATTCGGGAACGGCTTCGGCGTAACGCTTCGACTCGTACAACGCAGTCGCGAGGTTTGCGCGCGCTACATAATTGTCGGGTACAGCTTTGACGACCTGCAGAAGAATGTTTGCGGCTTCAGGAAAGCGACGCGCTTGGACCAGCGCCGCTCCATAACCGAGTGCGTACTCAGGAGCCTTCGGCTGCAGCTCGGCGGCTTTGCGGTAGAACTCGAGTGAACGCGCGGGATCGTCTGTGCGATACGAAGCGCCGAGACGACCAAGCAGCATTGCACTGCGCGGATTTTTTTCGAGCAGCTTCGCGAGTGCCTTGCGTGCTACTGCCGGATCGTCACTGTTTGCTGCTTCGATCTCTTCCGGAGTTCCGACAACGCCGCCGGGGTTTGCAGGAGTTTGTTTGACCGGCAGATCTGACGACTTCGCTACTGCCAGTGCCTCATCCGTTTTGCCTGCTGCTTGAAGTACGTCAAACAAGGTCCACGCTACACTTTTATCATTTGACTTCAACTTCACAGCAGCTCGGAGATCGGTAATTGCGAGGTCAAAGTTCTTTTCATCTTTGAAGAGATCGGCGCGCTCCATGAGTGCTGCGACATTTTCCGGTTCATCTTCGAGGGCGTGATCGAGTGCGGCTTTGGCGGCGGTTTTGTTGCCGTTGGCTCGCTCAGCAATGGCCAGAGTAACCCACGCTGATGCGGGAGCTTCATCCTTCGCCGTTGCTCGTTTCGCCAGGTCAAGTGCCTCTTTGGAATCGCCTGCCCGCAGGCGTATTTCTGAAAGCGCCCGTAACGCGATCGCGTCTTTGCTGTCGATAGTCAGAGTCTGGCGGAAAAACGGTTCTGCGTCTTTGTCGCGGGATTGGCGCATCAGCACGAGGCCGAGTGCAGAGTAGGGAAGCGACCAGTTTTTCTTGTAAGAGATCGCGAGACGAAAGGCAGCCTCGGCGTCTGTCAGAAGTCCGAGCGAGGCTAGTGCATTGCCACGCTGAAACTCTGCTTCGGGAAACTCCGGCCGCACCTTGAGTGCCTGTTCGTAATATCCAATCGCTTTCACGAAGTCGCCACGCGCCTGCGCGCTCTGTCCGCGTTCGAACAATCGCACCGGATCCGTCGCGTCGTCGCCAAACGGTTCGCCCGTTTGTGCGGATACGCACGAACACACTGAAAGCAAGACAAAGCACGCAGCGAACGGCAAAAGTCTCTTCCAGAATGAGGCGCTCAATTCAGACATTGAAGAACGATCCGGGGAGGTTTGGATGTTAGCACATTCCCTGCGGAATTCTCGCCACGGACGCCGCGGATCTGTGGCTGAGATGCTGGTTGCGTAGCAATTGATGCATAAGCTAACATGCGGTCCTCCAATGAATACAATCGCCAAGGAAGAAAGACTGCGCGAGCTCTTTCGTGAACTGGAGTCGGTAATCGTCGCTTACTCAGGCGGCGTCGACAGCAGTTACGTTGCGTATGTCGCAAATGAAGAGCTGGGCTCGCGTGCAGTTTGCATAACGGGGCAGTCAGCAAGCCTGCCTGCTTATCAACGCGCAGAGATCGATCGAGTTGTCGAGAAGTTCGGATTTCAACACGAAATGATCGATACGGAAGAGCTGGAGAATCCGGCTTATCGTGCAAACGATGCGAACCGCTGTTTCTTTTGTAAGGACGAGTTGTACAGCAAGCTCGAGGCGATGGCGCGAACGCGCGGAATCAAGAACATTGTTGACGGTTCGACGGTGGATGATCTCGGTGACTTTCGACCAGGAAGGCAAGCCGCAGCGCAACACGCTGTGCGCAGTCCGCTGATTGAGGTTGGTCTAAGTAAGGTTGAAGTGCGTGAGTTGAGCCAGAAAGCGACACTGCCGACGTGGGACAAGCCTGCGAGTCCATGCCTGTCGTCACGGATCGCGTACGGAACGACGGTGACGATCGAACGGCTGAGTAAAGTCGATCGCGGTGAAGAGATCTTGAGAGAGTTTGGGTTTCGAGAGTTCAGAGTGCGTCATCACGATCAACTGGTCCGGCTCGAGATCGCTCAGTCTGAGATGGACCGCGTGTTGAGAAAAGATTTGCTCGACGATCTGGCGAAGCGATTTCGTGAACTCGGATTCAAATACGTGACGCTCGATCTCGAAGGTTTCAGAAGTGGATCGATGAATGAGGTTTTAAAATAAGCCATCCACAGATTACACAGATTTGGAGAAGCTCCAATGCCAAGCATGTATAGCACGACGTACGTCGACGATATCAGAGAGATAAAAGAAGAGAATCCCTTTGAATCGATGATGTCGCGATTCGACCGCGCGGCACAGTTGCTGGATCTCGATCCGGACCTCTACGCGGTGTTGCGAGTTCCCAACCGCGAGTTGAAAGTCTATATCCCCACCAAGATGGATTCAGGACGCATTCAGGTCTTCGAAGGATTCCGCGTCCAGCATAACTTCGCGCGTGGTCCAGCCAAGGGCGGTATCCGCTATGCGCCCGACGTAAATATCGACGAGGTGCGTGCTCTCGCGGCGTGGATGACCTGGAAGTGCGCGGTGGTCAACGTGCCGTTCGGCGGAGCGAAGGGCGGCATCATCTGCGATCCGCAACAGATGTCGATGGGCGAGCTCGAACGCATGACCCGTCGCTACGCCGCCGAGCTACTCGACTTCATTGGACCGGAAAAAGACGTGCCCGCTCCGGACATGAATACCAATGAACAGACGATGGCGTGGATCATGGACACCTATTCCATGCACGCGCGTCACACCGTCACCGCCGTGGTTACCGGCAAGCCGATCGATCTGGGCGGCTCGTCCGGCCGGCGCGAAGCGACCGGGCGCGGCATACTTTTTGTGGTCAACGAAGCCATCAAGCGGTTCAAGATGACTCCTACTGAGACCCGTGTAGTCGTTCAAGGCTCGGGAAATGTTGGCGGCATCGGTGCGGAGCTACTCCACAAGACCGGCTACAAGGTTGTAGCGATATCGGACGTTCACGGGGGAATTTACAACCGTAACGGTATCGATATCCCTGAAGCCCTTAAGTACTTGAGGACCACGCGGTCCTTTGAAGGCTACGAGGGTGTGGAGTTTGTCAACAACCAGGAACTGCTGGAGCTTGAGTGTGACGTGCTGGTCCCGGCGGCGACTGAGAACCAGATATCGTCCCAGAATGCGGACAAGATCAAGTGCAAAGTGCTGGCGGAAGGTGCAAATGGTCCAACAACGGCGGCCGCTGATGAGATTTTGCACCAAAAGGGAATCTTCGTCGTTCCGGACATTCTGGCCAATGCGGGAGGCGTGACGGTTTCCTATTTTGAGTGGGTCCAGGACCGCATGGGTTATTTCTGGCCCGAGGATGTTGTCAACGAGAGACTGCAGCAGAAGATGGTCGCGAGCTTCAACGATCTGTGTCGTTATGCCGACGCGCACCACGTCGATACGAGGACCGCGGCGTACATGTTGGCG
>DASYPN010000255.1:0-2592 GCA_036006625.1 Pyrinomonadaceae bacterium
TCGACACTTTCAGGCGGCGAAGCGCAGCGGATCCAACTCGCGACCAATCTCGGCTCTTCGCTTGTCGGCGCGCTGTACGTGCTCGACGAACCGTCGATCGGTCTGCATCCACGCGACAACGATCGTCTCATCCGGCTGCTCAAGAACCTGCGTGACATCGGCAACACCGTGCTGGTCGTCGAACACGACGCCGAGATGATGAGATCGGCGGATCACATTCTCGACATCGGTCCTGCCGCTGGCGAGCTCGGCGGCCGCGTGATGTACGAAGGCGACTTTCAAGGTCTGCTCGCGGATGAAACTTCGCTCACAGCACGCTATCTGCGTGGCGACGCAGAGATCAAGGAACCACGACAGCGCCGGGCGATTCAGAAGCGTCGCATCACCATTCAGGGCGCAGCCGAACACAATCTCAAATCGATCGACGTGGAGATTCCGCTCGACATGCTCGTCTGCGTCACGGGCGTGAGCGGATCGGGAAAGTCGACCCTCATTCACGATTGTCTTTATGCCGGACTGAAGAAGCAACGCGGCGAGTGGCAAGGTCACGTCGGCGCGTTTCAAAAACTCGAAGGCGGGAATTTTATAGACGACGTGATCCTCGTGGATCAATCGCCAATAGGCCGAACACCACGCTCGAATCCGGTCACGTACATCAAAGTGTACGACGCGATTCGTGAAGTGTTTTCCTTGACGCGCGAAGCACAGGCACGCGGTTTTGATCCGTCGCATTTTTCATTCAATCTTCCGGGTGGACGCTGTGAAGTCTGTCAGGGCGACGGCACCGTGACGGTTGAGATGCAGTTCCTCGCGGACGTCGAACTGGTCTGCGAAGAATGTAAAGGCACTCGCTTCAAGCAACAGATACTAGACATTCGTTATCGCGGCAAGAACGTGCACGAAGTGCTCAGCATGACGGTGCGCGAGGCGATCACGTTCTTTCGCGAAGTGCCGAAGATCACGAACCGTCTGCGCGTGCTGGACGACGTCGGCCTCGGTTACCTGCGTCTGGGCCAATCGGCGACGACTCTCTCCGGCGGCGAAGCGCAACGCATCAAGCTCGCGGCTCATTTGTTGAAGCGAACCGGCGCCAAAACGCTCTACATCTTCGACGAACCAACCACCGGACTGCATTTCGACGACATCAACAAATTACTCGCTGCGTTTCGCGCACTCATTGACGCGGGTGGCTCTCTGCTGGTAATCGAACATAATCTCGACGTGATCAAGACTGCCGATCACGTGATCGATCTCGGTGCCGAAGGTGGCGATGCCGGCGGTTACGTTGTCGGAATCGGGACGCCCGAAGAGATCATGAAGATCCGCGAGTCGTATACCGGTCGGTTTTTGCGTGACTACCTTGCGAAATCAAACGGTCACCACAAATAAAATTCCGCGACGACGACAACTGCTGTATCTCGGATTTATCTACGTCGTATTCCTGCTGCTATTAGTCTCTGTTGAAGTGATCACTCGCTTTGCGTTTACGCGCGTCGAGAGTCTCGATCTGTTCGTCAACACACCACAACAGAAAATGCAGGTCGCAAATCCGCAGCAGTCTGGGATCTTCGAAGGCGATCCGTTGCTGCTGTGGCGCCTGAAACCAAACCTGGATCACGTGTACTGGGACTTCACGGTTGTTACGACAAACGGGCAAAGCTTTCGGGCAGACTATCCGATCGGCCGGAAACCTGCGGAAACGTTTCGGATTGTTTGTCTCGGCGACTCGGTGACGTTTGGTTATCGCGTGCCGCCTGTCTGGCCTGACAAGCCAAACGATTACGACCCCACGTGGCAACCGTTTCCGGTGTTGCTCGAAAAGGAATTGCGCATGGCCAATCCGAACCGGAGCATTGAAGTGTTTCCGATGGCAGTGCCGGGCTACACGAGTCATCAGGGTCTCGCGTGGCTCAAGCGTGACATTGATTACCTGCAACCGGATGTCGTGATTGCGAGTTTTGGTTGGAATGATGTGAGTATCAGTGACGCTCCGGATCGTCAGACGATCGATACGCGCTGGTGGCCGGTTGCGATCCGTTGGCTGATCGATCACAGCCAGGCGTTTGCACATGCGACACGCTGGTTACGTTCGCGACATCAGGGCCAGCCTGTCGCCCATGTTCTCGGGGCTCGTGTGTCGCAGAAGGAATATGTTGACAACCTCAACGCGATTGTTCGACTTGCGAAAGATCACGGCGCTGGGGTGATCGTGATCGGCGCGCCGTATCGCGACAGCAAGACCAATCCACCGGAGGCGCAGTTGATGACGCAATACCGGCTATGGCTAAAGTCAGAGATGCAACAGAGCCAGACGCCGTATCTCGAAATCCTCGAGCTCACGGAAGCTGCAGGAAGTGTCAATGATGGATTCTTCGGAGAGCTGATCCACCCAAACCACATGGGTCACCGCCTGATGGCCTCCGAGCTTCTGAAGCTGATGAATCAACGTCGCCTGCTTGGCGATTTGAACGTCCCTGTCTTTGTTCCTTAGAATCCACAGATTACACAGATAAGGGAGTCGGAAAGATGAGTCTAAGCAAACAGATTGTCGCGGATCTGACGGCGGCGATGAAGGCGCAGGATGCGGCGAGG
>DASYPN010000256.1:0-6005 GCA_036006625.1 Pyrinomonadaceae bacterium
CGCGGCCGGCGAAATCCACGCAGCAGAAATCGAGAGGTTTTCATCGTCAGGCATTGTCGTCGTTGGAACATGGGGCTGTCAATGAATAGGGCGCCACCTTGGAGTGCGCCAACTTGTTGGCGCTTTGGTAAACCGTGTGGCCTCGGGCGAATACCAAAGCGCCAACAAGTTGGCGCACTCCAAGGTGGCGCCCTATTCATTGACAGCCCCATGTTCCAACGACGACAATGCCTGACGATGAAAACCTCTCGATTTCTGCTGCGTGGATTTCGCCGGCCGCGCGAGATCGCTAGTTTCGCTCTCGGAAAGTTGGAACGTCAGGTCATGGAAGAGACCTGGCGGCTCCGTGAAGTCAGCGTGCGTGACATTCACCGCGCTTTCGAAGAGCGGATCGCTTACACAACCCTGATGACCACCCTCGACCGTCTCTTCAAGAAAAACCTGCTCGAACGTCGAAAGGAAGGCCGTGCGTTTGTCTACGTGCCCCTCGTCTCTCGCGACGAGCTCGATCGCGGTATCAAGGAAGACGTCGTCGACGGACTGCTCGGTCATGGCGCTGACGGAGTTGAACCAGTGCTCGCCTGCATCGTCGACACGCTCAGCGAACACGATCGCGAACTCCTCGACGAGCTCGATCGTTTGGTCCAACAAAAGAAACGCGAGTTGAGCCGGACCTAAATGTACACATTTCTCGGCATCACTCTGGTGCTGGCACTTCTGCTCACCATCAACGCTACGGCGACGATGTTCGCGGCGGGAGTGGGGCGTCTCCTCAGGCCGCTGCTGCGAAAGTGTTCAGCGCGCACCGCCGCTGAGATCCTGTTTGTGATGCGGATTGGACCACCGGTCATCGCGATCGTCTCCATCGGTGCGTTCATGATTCCGTCATACCTGATCTACGAGCCGCATGCGACGGGAGAAGTTGTCAGTTGGAAATTGGGATTGCTCGCGACGGTTTCCGCGATCGGCGTTGGACTGGCGATTTCTCGGGGACTTCGATCGTGGCTCGCCACGCGTTCGCTCGTTAAGAACTGGCTCGCATCGTCGACATCGGTCGAGGTCGATGGAATAAGTATTCCGACTTACGTCTTCCAGCATTCGTTTCCGATCGTCGCGGTTGTCGGCGCGTTTCGTCCGCGGTTGTTTATTGCCGATCACGTGTTTGAGTCGCTGACTGCCGAAGAGCTCGCGGCCACGATCGCACACGAGTACGGACATCTCGCGGCGCACGACAACTTCAAGCGCGCGGTGATGCGAGTTAGTCGCGCGGCGCTGTTGCTGATTCCGTGTGGTAGATCGCTGGACCGCGCGTGGAGCGAGGCGTCAGAGTCGGCGGCTGACGAACACGCCGCACAGCAGAGTTCGTTCGTGGCTTTGAATCTGGCGTCGGCGCTAGTCCGTATCGCGAGAATGATTCCGAAAGGACACCGGCCGGTGATTCCGGCTGCTGTGTCGGCGTTAGTAAGTCCCTTTCTTGGTGGTGACGACTCACCCGGCGTGAAAGTCAGAGTGAGACGTCTGGTAGAACTCGCCTCGACCGATCCTCGTCAGCTAGTCAGTAATGCCTCAACCGTTCGCTTCGTTCCCTGGCTCGTGCTCGCGCTGATTGTCGTAGTTGGCGTGACCATCGAGAGTCGCCCTCAAGTCCTCGCCTCCGTGCATTCCCTCGTCGAACACGTCGTCGTCGTTTTGAGCTAAATCCATCCACAGATTACGCAGAATAGTTTGCCTACGACAGCTGGAAGAAGTTTGGCAGATCTATAAAGTCGCCGATAGTTTTTGATCCCAAACTCTCTACATAACAGTATGAAAAACGTTCTAGCTGCGCTGAGATGTTGTCTGCTCGCGTGCTTCATGCCTTTTATGGGCATGGCGCAGGGCTTCGTGTGTGCGGGATTGACGACGGTTCCGACTGCGGGGTGTGGCAATGCCGGCGGAACTCTGATCGCGACGGGCGAGAACCTGACGCAAGTTCAGAATCGTCTCTTGCCGATTGGCGCGACAATCAACGGCGTGCGCGTAGTCGACAACAACACGCTCGTGCCGCTCTTCCCGTATCTGCCGGGTTATGCGTTGGTCGGCGTGCGCGGTGCGATCAAGTTTGGCGAGAAGTCGGAAGTGTTCGTCGATTTCGAAAACATCTTTGACAAGTCATATCGCGGTATCAGTTGGGGCATTGACGGTGCCGGACGCGGCGTGACGGTCCGCTATCGTTACGAGTTTTAGCCAGGGATGACACGGATGGCTACGGCCCATGGTAGTAATTAGGTTTTAGCCCCACAATCTCAAGGGTCGGTATGCCTAACCTCAGGTGATCTGAATGACATTCAAATATCCCTTAATCCTGGCAGTTCTTCTGTCTGCTTTCATAACTGTTGTAGCGCAATCGCCAAACACTGCAACGATGATGGTTGTTGTCAACGACCAAAACGGCGCGGTCGTACGAGACGCTCGAGTCTCAGTGGTGAACACTGCGACCGGCGCGTCACGCGAAGCCGTCTCCGGCGACGACGGCGTCGCGACCTTTGCGGCGTTGTCGTTAACTGGCACATACAAGGTGACAGTCTCTCGCGAAGGATTCGGTAACGAAGAACGCGAAGGACTGACCCTGCGATCAGGTGAGACCGCCACCTTAAAGGTGCTGCTCCAGCCCGGATCGCAAAACGCTGAAGTCACTGTTTTCGGGACTGCCGAAGGCGTGCGCGCCGATCCGCAGATTGGTCTGCCGCTTCCGAGCCGGCAGATCGATGAGACGCCAATCCTCGGCCGTAAGGCATCAGCCCTCCCACTCCTCAACTCGGCGTTCCGGCAAGGAAAGGGAACCGGCGACTTGTTCGTCAACCAGGTCTACTTCATCACCGGCGCTGGTTCGCGTCGTGCCACGACCGTCACACTCGACGGCGCAAATAACGACGAGGGTTGGGGACGCCAGACATCAGTCGCAACGATCCCGATCGGAGCGATTCAGGAAATGGCAGTTATCTCGAATGCATTCTCCGCTGAGTATGGTTGGACCGCCGGCCCCGCACTGAACATCGTTACCAAGTCTGGAACAAATGGTGTGCACGGCGAAGGTCTCTTCCTGATTCGTCCCGGTGACTGGCAGGCTGAGACTTTTTCAACCGACGGCTTCTGCCCTCCGTCAGTTCCGACGTGCGTTGTTCCTTCAACACTCCAGGCGATCAACCCGGTCGACATTCCCGACGCACTGCAACAGTACTCCGCCACAATCGGTGGCCCAATCGTTAAAGACCGCACGTTCTACTTCGCGACTGCCGATTACACGCGACAGAACCGCACCACATTTCTTTCGCCTAATCTGCCCGCGTTTGTCCTCCCGGCTAACGGCGATCTCGCGTATACCGGTCATTATCGCCAGTTTCTTTTCAACGGACGCGTCGATCACAAGCTGACGTCGAATCAGAACCTGATGTTTCGTGTGAACGTCGATCGATTCTATGACGACAATCCGCAGGATGCAGTCGGTGGAAATAACGCACCGAGCGTCGCGCGCAAGTATTCGCGTCGTTCGTGGACCACTCAGGTTAATCACACGCTCGTGATTAATCCGAGACTTCTCAACGAAGCGCGCTTCGCGTATTTGCACGGCGACCCAGTGACGTTATGGGAAGCTCAGAATCTTTCGACGACTTACCAGCGTACGCAAGGCGCTGCACAGTTTACAATCGGTCAATCACGCGCGTCTGATTTGTGGGGCCATCAGGTTCAGTTCTCTGACACAGTGTCGTGGTCGCTTGGAAAACACTACCTGCGATTTGGAGGCAGCATTGTTCATCACACCTCGGGTGGGACTGGCAGCGAACCCGGAACGGCGATCCTCGGTACGTTTACTTTTTTGTCCGGCACCAAACCATTCGATCAGTTGACGCTTGCTGATGTTCAAAGCTACACGCAGCCGATCAATTTCGGCATTAGCAGCTACGAACTGCCACAGTGGCTCAACACGGTCTTCGTGCAGGACAACATTCACCTGCGCAGCAATTTTACGTTGGACCTGGGACTGCGCTATGACCGCCAAACGCTCACCGATGCGAAGGACAACTTTGCGCCACGTATCGGTTTCGGCTGGCATCCGGGTCGTGATGCCCGACTCGCAATTCGCGGTGGCTACGCGATGTACTACACGCAAATTCGCGCCAACGCTGTTGCCGGTTATCTCGTGAACGGTCTGGATGGTTTGACAACTTACACGGCGACGAAGCCAAGCGACGCCGGTTTTCCAACTTGTCTCGTCGGCTCGTGTCTGCCTGTCAACGTCGATCCAAGAACGATTCCCGCTGGGCAATTACCGGCCCGCGACATCACCATCAGAGCCGGTTTGCGGGACTTCTATCGACAGCAATTTGCACGATTCGGATTGAACTTCGACAAGCTGCCCAATTATCCGGACAAGCTCGTCAATCCGCGGAGCCAGGTCATTACATTCGGCGCCGAGCGTGAATTCTTTAAGGGAATGTTTTTTGGCGCCGACTACGTGCACCAGCACTGGAGCAATCTCGATCGCACCGTGGATCTAAATGCTCCGACCCCTTTCAATCGCACCGGGCCCGGACAGTTTCGATGTCTTCCGAACGTGGCGGGTCCGTGCACTTCGCAGGCTAATGCAGTGACGGCAGCGAACCTTACGCGCCCAATCGCTCCGGCTAACGGCGGCGTGCGTCAGGTAAACGTGATCATGAACCTCGGCGTAGCTGATTACGATGGTTTGCAGACTCAGTTCAGCTATCGTGGCAATCGAAAGCTGTATGCGGCCGTCAGCTACACTCTGTCGAAGGCTACGAACACCTTTGAGCCTGACGGCAACGGCATCGGGCCGAACGAGAGTAACATCAGTGCGCTGGGTGAGATTGAACGTGGTCCAAGTGTTGTCGATCAACGCCATCGCGCGGTGATCACCGTAAATTATCGTTTCCCGTTCGATATAACCGGCGGCACTGTGTCGATGTTTGCTTCAGCGCGTCCATTCAACGCCACAACTGGAGCGGACAATAACGGTGACGGCATCAATAACGATCGGCCGGTTATCAACGGAGCTGTGATCGGCAAGTCGGCGTTTCGCGGCACGGCCACATCTGATATAGCAGCTTTCGTCGAGAAACGTTTCAAGTTTTCAGAGAGTAAGGCGCTGCTGCTGAGGGTGGAAGGGTTCAATCTTTTGAATCATGGAAACTTCCTGGGTAGAGGTGTAACGACGTGGGGGAACAACGCGACCGTGGCGCCGACGTTTGGTCAGTTTGTTTCAAATGTGCAGACTGCGACGAATGCGATTCCGGCGTTCGCGAACATCGATCCACCGAGGATGTTCCAACTTCAAGCACGCTTCGTCTTTTGAAACACGGATTGTGCGGATCTGTGTAAATCCGATTTTCACAGAACCGTCAAATCTGTGGTTCCTCGAACGGAAGATCGGGTTGGTAGCTCTTGTCGCGGCCGGCGACGTAGAAACGCATCGCGAACCAAAGAATTCCCAGCGCCACCATGATCCAAATCAGCGTCCAGAAGATCGCGGGGACGTGGGTCGCTTGGGCCATGTTCACTGCGTCAGTTGGCACTGTCGGCCCAAATGGGTTTGACAGGAAGAAGACCGTCTTCAGATCGTAAAGCGCATTCAACACACACTGCACTGCGAGAAAACTGACGAAGAACGTTGCCACCTTTGCACTCGCAAACCTCGCGATCAAAAACAGTCCTGCTGAGATGAACAATCCGGCAAGCAGCGTGAATGGAATTCCCGACCATGCTTGTATCCAGAAGATCGGTTTGATCAATCCAAAGATCATGGTCAGGCCGAAAATGTAAATCGCGCAGCAGAGCAACACGATGCGCGCGGCAACCGCTTTCCGAATCAGCACTAACAACAACGCACCGAAGATCATCGACCCGACATAGCCCGCGCTCGAGATCAAGACTTGTGAAAACAGTCCGCCTTGCGAAGTATAAGTTTCACCGCTGGCGTTCGTCGCAACGCTGAGACTCGCCACTGA
>DASYPN010000257.1:0-19413 GCA_036006625.1 Pyrinomonadaceae bacterium
TAAGACTCTGGACAAATGAACCCCTCCAAAATTCCAATTCGGTCGAAATGACTTTTGGGGCAGAAACACCGTTTGCCCCAAAACCATGGTCAATTTAAGAGTTTTGAGGCAAAGCCCTTGGCAACATAATATGTATTATCAGACGCAAGAAATAATCTCAATCACCTGACTTCAATGAGTCAAAAGTAATCCCCCTTACCCGAACTTTTAAGCAACTGTCTAAAACACATACCTTCCTTTCTCATTCACTTTCGTCTAGGATTCGAAGTTGTTCTGACAGCCTTCGCCTCACGGACGCCGTGCGTTTGAGTTATTCAATCGCAGGTTCTTACAGTCGCTATATTCGTAACTAAAGCGGCACGTTGATGCCGCCAAGCTTTGAGTTAGGAGACGTCCATGCCACGCCGTCCTGGAGGATTAGATCCAACCGAGATCAATGAAGCTCTCGCTGCGCTGAATTCTGCAACCACTCCTCAGGCATTAGAGGAAGTACTGGAGCGCGTACCAGCTCTGAGTTCTCCGTTTCTGCATGCCATCCTGCGCCAAAAGCATCTTGAGTTGAGAAACTCCAAGAGCCCGTATCTGGAGAGCTTTGAGGGACGCTATCAATTCATGTTCCTCCTGCTTCACGAACGCTGGCACCAGAGTCTCGTTATGCAGTCTAGAGCGAATTATGCGCAAACCGCTCAGACGAATATCGAACCGATTACAACTGAGCCATACGCGCCCCCTTTCTGGTTAGCCTTGTTGCGCGAACTCAATGGCGCACTGCCTCCCGCAAAAGGTCCTTTCTATGATCCAGCAACAGATAGTGAGGGGCTCAATGCAGAATTGAGCGAGGCCCTCGGACGCACTGTTACGTTGCCTCCCTTCACTGCTACACGAGGCTCAAAATGGGGCGCCATCGTTGTTGGTTGTGGCGCCTGTGATCGTCGCCGGCTCGAAGTGAGAGCATACGCCGCCGATTTGGTAATCGCCCCAGAGTTGATCGAGCCTTTGCGTGAACTACGGATCAATGCCAGTCGCTGTCCAGCGTGCGGCGCTACATTGTCCTACCCTGCGCGTGTTTGGGTGATGGAGTCGCCAGGCGCAGGCGACACACTAGCCACGCTCTCCTGCGCGTGGCGGCTGTCGTCTAACGTGTTCAGCTACCAACCACCACCTGGCACCAAGCGAGTCGAGGAAAATGATCGGATTCTCGAGATCCGCTTCGAGAAACTACTCAGAGCAGTGCCGTGGCCCGAGGCCGAAGATCAACGGTCGAGCAATGGAGCCGTGCAGGCCACGATGACAATTTCATACACGCCTGAAGAACTAATCCACTACCTCGATCGCGCAACTGCGCAGTCCGATCAAATTCCCTTCGCAATGGAGACGATGATTCGCGAAATGACGCGTAAGGTAGAGTCGGGAATACTGCCTCTGCATCAGGGCATCGATACTGTGTTGAAGGACGCGGCAATGTTTGGCGGCGACTGGCCCATCATAAATCCCGGTCAGCCACGCTTCTTCGAAGGCCCGCTGCTCGGACATCTCTTTCACTGCCTCGTCGCTGAAGGTGCACTACGCGCGCAGTCTGCGCCACCGGACGCGCTGGCAATGTTCGCAGCTCTCACTGCTTCAAGTTTGCTCGCATTAGGAGAGGGGGCGTTGGCGGAAGCTGCTTTAGCGCGAGCTGAAGACAGTCTCGCTCAACTGGAGCCCGGGCGTTCGCGTGACCTCGTCGCCGCGGCTGTTTCCGACACTCGTGCAGACCTGCTCGAGTTTCTCGATCGTTATGACGAAGCGGCAGCGATCCGTCAGCAGTTGCTGGTTAATCCTGATTTGCAGAGTGATACCCAACAAGCGCGCATGGCGCGCGCGGGTGTCGCGTCCCAAATCGCGTTAGGCTTTTTCAAAGAGGGACACTTCGGTCAGGCTGTGAATGCCTTTCGCAAATGCATTGACGAGTGGAAGGCACTGATCGAGGAGGCCGCGGCAGATCAAACGACGACCGCTGAGATGCAGAGTCGCGCAGCAACCCACGGATTGAGCGGCGACTATGCCAACCTGGGATCGGTCTTCACCTCTCTGGCTGAGGACATAGTTGTCAGTCAGATCGTGTCGATGCCGAATTTATCTGATCAAGAGCGCATGGCGCTCATGTTCAAATCACACTCCGACCCGATCGGCGCATTGCAACGCGTCAACGAGGCATTCCCCGAACTGGAGTCCTATTTCGGTGGCGGGTTTAATCGTCAGCAACTCATAAGTGAAGCTCACAATCTCCTGCAGCAAGCCCTGGTTTTATCTGAGCAAGTCGAAGGCTGGGAGTTTGCGGGCGTGCAAGCGCATCGCCTCGCGGTACTTTATTACACCGAATCTCAGGACAAGGCGACGGCTGTCGAATTCGCAGAGCGCGCGATTCGTTACGCTGCACGGGCCGGCGACCACGAGCGCCTTTATTCTTCGCGTGCTTTGCTCGCAGACTTTGCGATGCAACAAGGCGACGGAGCCGCCGCTATCACACACCTCGAAGACGCAGCGCGTGAGCGTATTCGGCATGACGTGGGCCTCGGCAACCACACTGAGTTAGAGCAAACTGCTGAAGCGTTCGGCAACGCAGCGTTTCAAGCCGTTGCGATTGGCGCTGACCCTTTGCGTGCAGTGATGATCGTCGAAAGTCTGCGAGCCGCCAACATGGCAGCGGCCATTGTTACCGGCACGCCGATGCAGCCCGGTTCCGGACAACAGCATGACGTCTTGAAAAGCCTGAACGCTGAACGGGAGAAGCTTCGCTTGCACTTGATCTGGAATGCGGACGACAAGGAGGCCCAGACGCGACTCCACACAGTTGAGAATGAACTCGATCAGGAACGTGAACGTGTCGCATTGCGGGATCCGCGTTACGGACGTTGGGTTGACGCGACGGATGTCGATATCGCTGCTCCCACAACGCTGATCAAACGGCTCGCGCAGCTCGGGAACAAAACCTTGTGGCTCGGCGTCCTGGCGGTCCGCGATCGACTTTGGAGTTACTCCGCTGACGCGAACGGCGCCGTGGTCCAATCGTCGTCACTTCCCTCCTTCCCCGATGAGGCGAATCGTGATGGGTGGACTGCTTCCCTGCTCGAGACGTTTGCGCAAGCGATCCTCGCACCACACGCAGCACGTATCGAAGCATTGGATCCAGACGACATCATTGTGATTTCAGTCGCAGGTGCTTTACACCAAATACCGTTTGCCGCACTTCCATGGGCTGGCCGTCCACTTTGCGAGTCGGCAACGCTCGTTATGGTCCAGGGTTTCGGCATGTTAGAAGCCGCACTCGACCGCCCGCGGTTTACGCTCGAATCGTTCGCACTGATCGGTGCGCCGAAGCGAGCTGACCTGCCTCCACTGCCCGGCGCTGCGTTAGAGATCGACGTGATCTCAGATTTATTGAAAGAGCGCAACGTCAAAGTCTCTAAAGGCCCACGGGCGACGGTAGCGGCACTGATTGAAGCTGCCGCCAACCATGACGTGGTCCATGTCGCCTGTCATGCCGTCGCGGATCCTTCACCTGAGCAAGCTTCCATTCTTATGCTGTCGCCCGATATTCGGCACGACGACAGTGGAGACTTGTCCGAGGATCGCATTATCTCCACTGTTGAAGTGCGACAAGGCGCTGTCGTAAATCTGTCGGGATGTGCCACCGGGCGAACAGAACAGTCGAGTGCGCCTTTGCTGGGTGGCCTCGTGCCCGCGTTCCTGCTCGCCGGCGCCGGTTCGGTGATCGCGAGTCTATGGCCCATCGCCGACGCTCCAGCGGCGAAATTCCAGGCTGAGTTATATCGACAAATCCTGACGGGTGCTCGGCCCGCTACTGCACTGGCCCGCGCGCAACGACGTTGCGCTCGCGGCGAACTCGGCGCCGACACACAGAACATTACAGTGTGGGCGGCACACGTCGCATATGGCGCAGGCTGAACTCAGACGAGGTAACGAAGACATGGCAAATAACATTTTCATATCGCACGCAGGACCAGACAGCGCCATAGCTCTCAAAGTCGCAAAAGAACTCGAGACGGAAGGTCTTAAAGTTGAGATCGACCGCGAACAACTGAGACAGGGCGATCGGTTTTTGCAGTTTATGGAGAAAGCGCTCTCCGAATGCGACTACTGTCTACTGTTGTGGTCCGAGAACGCGTCGAAGGGTAAATGGGTTGCCGTCGAGTGGGAGGCGGCGTTGTATCGCGCTGTCCAGGAGTCGCGCCGTTTTTTACTCATCGGACGGCTCGACGCACAACCGCTCCCTGCTCTGCTTGGACCAAGACTCCGCGTCGATCTGTTCCCGGACGTTTATCCCGGTCTGAAGGAGCTCTTCGAACTGTGGCGCGAAGATGTTGCCGCAGCAGACGCCTCAGGTCGACCAGTCGCCAATGCCAAGGCGCGCGTGACTGAAGATGATGCGGGAGCCATGGTTTACCTGACTTCGGAGTTGTTCGGTATCACCCAGCCTTTGCGGATCGATCTCAATATTCCTTCAGGTATCCACCTCGATCGCATCGTGGCCGATATAAGTTTGCCTAAACAACTCGAGAGTCATGGCGGCGTGATGGGAGTGAGTTACGAGTACCGGCTAGTCGACAATAATAGTCAGCCGATCACGCGTGCGAAAAGCCTGGCAGCACAGGGCGTCCGCGAGGGTGACGTGCTGTGGCTCGAAGTGGAAATGACTCCATTCGCAAAGGGACAACCGATCAGCGGCGAACTCGGTCGTGCTCGCTTCCGCGGTCTTCCAGGCGAAGACGGTGATGAAGTAGTGGGGCTCGCGCGTCGTTCATTGCTTGATGCGGTTATGCGTGCAGGTCTTGGTGTCTGAAATCTAGGTCGTCTTTCTCGACAGAAGACGTCGCACGAGATGGCCTTTCCACATCCAGAGTCCGGTGAGGACGATTACAGGTACCGCGACATAACGAACAACGGGCGCGTAGTTGGGAAGTTCCTTAAACGGACTATAGACATAGCCGATGATGGGAACGGCTAAGACGAGGTGGATCCAGCGAAGAATAGAACGTTTGGTGGCTTCTCTCATTTGACCTCTCTTGTGTTCAGGGTCCAGGCGCGAAGTACGACTTGCGGCCGGTAATTACGTACTCCGGGTGACCTTTCACTTCGATCTTGATGCGCCGTCGTTTGCCGTCGCGATTCTTGTTCGTTGGATAGTAACCGATGATATAACGCTGGTTGAGATCGGCGATGATGCGGTTGTAGATGTCGGCTGTTTGCGAGCGGGTTTCGAGGAAGTCGGCCCAGCCACCCGAGAGTTGGGCCAGGTCAACCAACGCCTGTTGCACCTTCAACTCCTGGTCTAGTCTCGCGTCGACAATCTCCGGAGTGAGTTTCTGGCGACGCTCTTCCAGACGCTTCTGAAAAACGTCTCTCACTTTCGACGATGATGCTTCCGCCCAGGTTGCGATTGCTCGATCGTCCTCCTCGTTCAGACGCCTAATCTGTTGATCCTTCGATAGCTCGAGTAACTTCATTCGAGGAATGATTGAGTAAATCGTGACGCGCGACTTCTCTGCGAGGCGATAAACGTCGTCGAGACTAAACTCGGTCATGCTCGTGCGCTGCAGCTTTCGTCTTTGCTCGATTTGCTCCTGCACCTCGCGAACTAACTCAGGCGGGAGATTCGGCGGCACCTCATACACGATCGATGAGTTCCGCAGGTACTCGAGCTCATCGCCATCAGTTTGAAAGACGATGATCGGGTTTTGATCTTCAGCGTCAAACGCCTCGTTCAGCGTTGCCATTAATGCACTGTACTGTGCGCTACGACCGAAGTGTGGACGCTTTCCGCCGACGCCGAGGAAGCCTCCTTTGCCTCTTGTTCTTGCCAGCAGCGAGTCTAGTCCCTTCTTAAGCTCTTGTTTATCGTGCGTGAAGTCGACTAACAGTTCGACGTCGTCGGTAATAATCGCCATTCGATCGTATGGTCCGAGTTTGTCGACGAAACCCTTCGCGGCTTCGATGCTGTCGGCGATGTAAGGAAACTGACTGCGACTGTAGTCGATGATCAAAACGATCGAGCGTGGAAGACTCGTGTTGTTACCAAGCACAAAGTGTCCGACCTGCTGTGGTGTGCCATCTTCACTAACTTCGAAGTCGGTGGCGGCGAGATTGCGGATTGGTCGCCCCTGACGATCGGTTACTAAGACGTCGGAGGTTACGAGCGACGTTTCGATGCGAATTACGTCATCGTCTGTACCGTCGTGACTTCCCTGCTCGTTGATCACCGCCTGCTTTTTCTCAGGATCCCATTTGAGTTTCTTCAGGCTGGAGCCGAAGTCTTTGAGTCTTGGCTTTTCTTTCTGCGATTGCGCTAATGCATTGACGGACAAACCCACAATGATGGGGAGAAAAAGAAAGCAGCGAACGTACTGTAGGGGCGGTCCTCCGTGGCCGCCCGTGGCTTTGATCATGGTCACCAAATCCGAGGCCATCGCTTCCTGAATCTCTTACCTAAACCACGGGCGGCCACGGAGGGCCGCCCCTACAGTACGTTCGACGTGGTCCACAGTTTTAGATCCCAGCTTCGGCGTGCTTGCGCAAGACGTCGAGAAAAGCGGCGGCGGCGGGAGAAAAGTTTGCGCCGCGACGGTGGGCAGCCCAGAGCGTGCGGTTATGTGTAAGTCCACGAACCGGAACACTCACCAAAACTCCTCGCTCCAACTCTTCCTTCACACACATACGCGGAACAAATGCCAGCCCCACTCTCTTCTGCACGAACCGCTTAATAGTCTCAATCGTCGCGAGCTCGAGTGTAATGTTTAGCGGTGTGTGTTGTCTGGCGAACGCTTCAATCACTTTGACGCGTGATCCGGAGTTCACGTTGTGTGCAACAAACGGCTCATTCCCAAGGTCTTTGATCTTTACCGATGGTCGCGTCGAGAGCGGATGCTTGGGACTCATAATCAAAACCAGCTCGTCTTTCAGGACTGGAAACGCCTCGAGATCGCGATCACCCGGTTCCGACGCCATCAACGCAAAATCGACATTGCGCTCCAATACCTCACGTGGCAAGCGGTGCGACACGTGTCGAAAGATCTCGACTTTAACTTCCGGATGTCGCTCCCGATATTCCAGAATCAGCTCCGGCAAAAGATAGAGTGACGTGCTCTCGTTCGCACCCACTCGAATCAGCCCGCGCTTCAGACTCTGCATCTCGGCGATCGCCTGCCCTACCTGATCGCGCAAACCCAGAATGCGCTGCGCGTAATCGTAAACGACTTGCCCTGCCTCGGTGAGGACCGGGGTCTTCTGCGTCCGATCCAACAGCGGCAAACCTATTTCTTCTTCCAAACGGCGAATCGCGATGCTGACCGCCGGCTGCGTCCGAAAGACCTTATCGGCAGCCTTTGAAAAGCTCTTTTCCTGCACCACTCGCGAGAAGTATTCCAATTGGGCCATTTCCATAAGCGTGCACTTTTACCATACCCGGTCAGAGTCGTTAATGAATCAGGTTTATTATTATCTTAAAAGAATAAATTGTACAAACCCTCCCGATGAAGGCTAGAGTCGCAGATCCCTGTTTATGATTGCGCGACAACACATCGATAATCGCTTCCGGAACGTAGCCCAGGATCAGTTTGCCGACATGCCGACAGGCGCCGAGATGCTCATCCAGGCACTCGTAGCCGAGGGCGTCGATACGATTTTTGGCTATCCTGGCGGAGCTGTTCTCCACATCTACGACGAACTCTGGCGCGCGCGCGAGCGCGTCACTCACTACCTCGTAAGACACGAGCAAGGCGCCGTGCACATGGCGGAAGGATACGCGCGTGCGACGGGACGAGTCGGCGTTGTGCTCGTCACATCCGGCCCCGGCGCGACGAATGCGGTGACGGGTATTGCGAACGCCTACATGGATTCAACGCCTCTCGTCGTCATTACGGGCCAGGTGCCGAAACATTTGATCGGAACTGACGCATTTCAGGAAGTCGATACTGTCGGCATTACGAGACCGTGCGTGAAGCACAACTACCTCGTGCGTGACGCCAGGGATCTGGCGGCGGTTGTTCGCGAAGCGTTTCATCTGGCGCGCTCCGGACGTCCTGGACCAGTCGTGATTGATATTCCGAAAGACGTTAGCGCGCAGAGAGCAAACTACTCGCGTTTGGACCACGTAAGTTTTCCCTTTTCTAACAGACCAAAACCAGTGGCCCACGAGCCAGCGCAACACGCGCTTCAGACAATCCTGAACGCAAAGCGCCCGGTTCTGTACATCGGTGGAGGTATCACAAATTCTGGCGCCGGCGATTCCCTGCTCTCCTTTGCAGAGACCCTGCATCTCCCCGTTTCGCCGACGCTGATGGGACTCGGAGGATTTCCGAGTTCCCATCCACTTTGTCTCGGCATGCTTGGCATGCACGGCACGTATGCCGCGAACATGGCTGTCGCCGAAAGCGATCTGCTGGTTGCTCTGGGCGTGAGATTCGACGATCGCGTCACAGGCAAACTCGCGACGTTTGCACCGCAGGCACAGGTGATTCACGTCGATATCGATCCCGCAAACATCGGCAAGAATGTAGCGCCGACACTCGCTCTCACAGGGGATGTTCGGCAGGCGTTGGAACAGTTTCACGCCCTCGCCCAGCAACAAGGATCAGAACGGCTGCAGGCATCGATTCAGCAAAGAGAGCCGTGGTGGGACCAGATTCGCGGGTGGCAGCGATCACAACCACTCCGTTACGCAGGATCGCAAAACCAGATCAAGCCGCAAACAGTCATTCGCGAACTGCATCGTGCAACAAAGGGCGAGGCGCTGATCAGCACAGACGTGGGCCAGCATCAAATGTGGGTGGCGCAGTTCTATCCGTTCACAAGAACACGGCAGTTGATAACAAGTGGTGGGCTCGGAACGATGGGGTTTGGGTTGCCGGCAGCGATCGGTGCACAGCTCGCGTTACGCGATCAACTGATCGTGGCCGTGGTCGGTGATGGCGGATTTCAGATGACGAATCAGGAGCTCGCCACTGCGATTCAATACAACCTGCCGGTGAAGATTCTGATCATGAACAACGGCTACCTGGGCATGGTCCGGCAGTGGCAGGAGATGTTCTACGATCGCACCTATTCGGAAGTTGATATTTCAGTCGCGCCCGACTTCGTGAAACTTGCCGAGGCATATGGCGCAGCAGGATTCCGTGCGGAGAGACCCGAGGAGCTTCGAGACGTTATCGAAGCAGGATTGAGTCACCCTGGTGTCACTGTGATGGACATCGTGGTGTCGAAGGAGGAGAACGTGTTTCCGATCGTGCCGGCGGGCGCCAACGCACGCGACATGATCGTGCAGTGATGCGGCATACGCTTTCAATTACTGTTGCTGACGAGCCGGGCGAGTTATCACGGATCGTCGGACTTTTCAGCGCGCGGGGATTCAATATTGAGACGATCTCCGTCGGCAAGAGTCTCGACCCGCGTTGGTCGAGAGTCACGATTGTGACCCGCGGCGACGATCGGACGATTCAGCAGATCGTCAAACAGTGTGAGCGACTGGCGCGTGTGCGTGAAGTTCAGGATGTCACGACGCGACCACATATCGAGCGGGAGATGGCGCTGATCACTGTGGCTGCGCGCGCTGGATCTGAGCGGCAGGAAGTGCTGAGTCTTGTGAGTGTCTTCCGCGCAAAGGTCGTCGACATTTCGCATACGGAAATGATTGTTGAGGCGTCAGGTAACAAAGAAAAGGTTGACACGTTTATCGAGCTCTTGCGCCCGATCGGAGTTACCGACATCACGCGCACCGGACACATCGCGATCAACAGACTCGCGACGCGCGAAGAAACACCTCTTGCCGAGGAAGAATTAGCGCTGAGCGTTACAACGGCGGACCGCTTGTAGCACTCCAAGGAGGCGCTCAATAGTGATCGGAAAGGATTTCGAGGATGAACATCTACTACGACAAAGATGCGGACCTGAATCTGATTCGCGAGAAACAGATCGCCGTCATCGGTTATGGCAGCCAGGGATTTGCGCAGGCCAACAACTTAAAAGACTCGGGCTGCAACGTCACCGTCGGTCTGCGTTCAGGCAGCGCGTCGTGGGATAAGGCTTCGCAAGCAGGCTTGAAAGTGTTACCAGTCGCGCAGGCAGCGGCGGAAGCAGACATAGTAATGATGCTCGTCCCGGACGAACTCGCACCTGACATCTACGCGCGCGAAGTCGCCGAGTCGATCACGCCCGGCAAGTACCTCGCCTTCTCGCACGGCTTTTCAATTCACTACAAGTTCATCGAACCACCTGCAGACGCAAACGTCTTCATGGTCGCGCCGAAGGGTCCGGGACATCTTGTGCGACACGAGTACAAACGCGGCGCGGGCGTGCCCTGCCTGATCGCCATCAGCCAGGATCCGACCGGCGACACAAAACGCATCGGTCTCGCATACGCTTCTGCAATCGGCGGCGGCCGCGCGGGAGTAATCGAAACTACATTTCGCGAAGAAACAGAAACCGATCTGTTCGGCGAACAGGCAGTGCTTTGCGGCGGTCTGACTTCACTGATCAAAGCGGGCTTCGAAACTTTGACTGAGGCTGGTTACGCGCCCGAGATGGCTTACTTCGAGTGCCTGCACGAGATGAAACTGATTGTCGATCTGCTTTACGAAGGCGGCATCTCGGAGATGCGTTACTCCATCTCCAACACGGCGCAGTTTGGAGACATGACGCGTGGGCCAGTGGTTATAAACGACGAGACAAAGCAGCGCATGCAGGGTCTTTTGGCGGAGATTCAGTCCGGCGCATTTGCACGCGACTGGATGAGAGAGGCCCGTAATGGTCGTCCCCGCTTTCAACAGCTCGACGACGCGGCACGCGAGCATCCGATCGAGCGTGTTGGTGCGGAGTTGCGTGATATGATGCCGTGGCTTACTGAGAGTCGTCTAGTGGACAAGGCTAACAATTAACGACCAGCAACTAAGTGTCTGACGAGTTTACGAAAAGCGCAGACGCGCGCAGTCACCTGATCACACGCGGCGTGGAGCGATCACCGAACCGGGCGATGCTCCGCGCCGTCGGCTTTCAGGATGCCGACTTTCAAAAACCAATCATCGCCGTTGCGAATGGCTACAGCACAATCACGCCCTGCAACGCCGGTCTGAATCGTCTCACCGAAAACGCCATCTCAACACTCCGCGAAGCCGGCACGATGCCGCAAACGTTCGGCACGATCACTGTCAGTGACGGAATCTCGCAGGGCACCGAAGGGATGAAGTACTCCCTCGTCTCGCGCGAAGTCATTGCGGATGCGATCGAGACAGTTTGCCAGGCACAGTCTGTCGATGGCCTCGTCGCGATTGGTGGCTGCGACAAGAACATGCCGGGCGCGATGATCGCGATTGCACGGCTGAACATCCCGTCGATCTTTGTTTATGGCGGAACGATCAGGCCGGGTCACTATGCTGGCGAAGATCTAACGATCGTGAGTGCGTTTGAAGCTGTCGGACAGTTTTGCGCGGGTAAGATCAGCGAGGATCATCTGACTGAGATTGAGCGACACGCGTGTCCCGGTGTTGGATCGTGTGGCGGCATGTTCACGGCTAACACGATGTCATCCGCGATCGAAGCGATGGGCCTCTCACTTCCTCACTCTTCCACGATGGCTGCTGACAGTGACGAAGTCGTGAAGAACGCCGGTGCGTCTGCAGCAGCTCTCGCTGAGGCAGTGCGACAACAGATTTTGCCGCGACAACTACTAACGCGAAAGGCTTTTGAAAACGCGATCGCCGTGATTATGGCTGTTGGAGGATCGACGAATGCTGTGCTGCATCTGCCGGCGATCGCTCACGCTGCCAAGGTCGAGCTCACGCTTGACGACTTCGAAAGAATTCGAAAACGCGTGCCGCTGTTCTGTGATTTAAAGCCGTCGGGCAAATACGTCGCGACTGATTTGCACAAGTCCGGCGGTATTCCGCAAGTGATGAAGATGCTGCTTGCGCAGGGATTGCTGCACGGCGACGCACTCACGATTACAGGTGAAACGATCGAGCATGTGTTGGCTAAAGTTCCGGAGAGGCCAGCAGACGATCAGGATGTGATTCGCGCGTTCGATAAACCGCTTTATCCGGAAGGCCATCTCGTAATTCTGCGTGGCAATCTCGCACTCGAAGGCGCAGTCGCAAAAGTCTCTGGTGTGAAGAATAAAATAATCTCCGGCCCGGCGCGCGTGTTTGATTCTGAGGAATCCTGTTTAGAAGCGATTCTCTCGTCGCACATCAAAGCCGGTGACGTCGTTGTCATTCGTTATGAAGGTCCGAAAGGCGGCCCAGGCATGCGTGAAATGCTGGCGCCAACGTCGGCGCTAATCGGCGCCGGCCTCGGCGATTCAGTGGGCCTTATCACTGACGGACGTTTCTCTGGTGGAACTTATGGAATGGTCGTCGGCCACGTCGCACCGGAAGCCGCAACCGGCAGCAACCTCGCCCTCGTTCACGAAGGTGACTCGATCACCATCGACGCCGAAAACAGACTCCTGCAACTAAATGTATCCGACGATGAACTGGCACGCCGGCGCGAAAATTGGCGCCCACCCACACCACGTTACACCTCCGGCGTCCTCGCCAAATATCGAGCGCTTGTCAGCAGCGCGAGTACGGGTGCAGTGACAGATTGAGAATTCTTCTCTGTTGTGTTCTCTGTGTCTCTGTGGTTGTAGAAACTCGAGATACAACAACCACGGAGACACAGAGAACACAGAGGTTGCACAGAGAAGTCTTGATTTATTCCCCACTTCCCTTTTATTGTGTTTGTAGCCCCGCCCTGGACTAAGTCCAAGTGCAATCTCCTCTCGTCGAGGCCAATTCCCAACATGCTAAAACTCTCCGTCGTTTTGCTCTTAGCCGCCTGTTCGTTTGCTTGCACCGTTCGAGGTAAAAACATCAAGCAGGCTGAACCTTCGCCCAAGCCTCAACACGCGAAGTTGTATCCGATCACGGTAGATGAGAGGCACGGATTTATAGACGAAACCGGGAGCGTGAAATTCATGCTTCCGGAGGAGGTCTATACGATCTTCGCGTTTTCAGACGGTTTGGCAGTTGCCGGCAAACGAGTACCGAACACTAACGGTCAGTGGGGGTTCATTGATGAGAGCGGGAAGTATGTGATTGAAGCAAAGTTTGTCATGGTGAAAACTTTTTCAGAGGGGCTGGCCGCGGCCGTGTTTAAGGACACTGGAAACCCCTATGGCACTCTCGGGTACATCGATCAAAGTGGCCACGTCGTGATTCCGCCGCAGTTCAGTGGAGACGAGGCGCGTGAGCGCGGTTTCTCGGAAGGACTCGCTGCAGTCAAGGTGCACAAGGTCAAGGGAGATAAATGGGGCTACATCGATAAAACCGGCAAGATCGTGATTGAGCCACAGTTCGCGGACGCTCGTCCATTTTCGCAGGGTCGAGCGATAGTCGGGATTGCCGAGCCTTCATGGTCAATCGATTACAAATGGGGCTTCATTGACACCGAAGGACGGTGGATAGCAAAACCGCAATACAAAAGTGCCAGCGAATTTTCTGAAGGTCTGGCGCCGGTACTCCTGAACGACAAAGTCGGATTCATCGACCTGCAGGGCCAGATCGCAATCACACCGCGGTTTGAACCGGATGGCTCCGGTGGTTGTGTGCATGATGGAAGAGTCGGAGCGAGTCGCTTTTCAGAAGGGCTCGCCGCAGTTCAAGTCAAAAGTGACGTGTGGTCAAAAGAGTGGGGGTTCATCGATCGGCTTGGCAATTGGGTGATACAACCGGCGTTCGCGTGCGCGGCGCCATTTAGTGAAGGGCTATCATTGGTCGGGGTTCGTGATGATCAGGGAACCTGGCGCTACGGATACATTGATAAGACGGGCGCCATCGTAATCAAGCCGCAATTCTCCGAGGCGTATTCCTTTGAAGGTAAGTTAGCTCTCGTTACCATCGGTATGACGGAAGAGCAAGCATTAGTGAAAGCGTTCGAGGGGGGCAAACCGGAAGCAGAAGCCGAAAAAGAATTGGAAAAATTCAAACAGAAATACGCTTACATCGATCGGACCGGTAAGGTTGTTTGGCAAACTCCGGATTAGATCTACGTATCACGTTACACCTCAGGCGTCCTCGCCAAATCCTAGTCAGCAACCGTCAATAAGGCTAGAATACCGAGACTTAACGGTTAGCTTTTTGTGTCTGCAACTAGCGTTGCCCAAAAGTCACGAAATGTACTTCACCGCGGACCCTCCCACCACATGAACCAGGAACTCGAACCTAACACCGAGATCTCTCGCTATCGCATTGTGTCGAAACTGGGCGCGGGCGGAATGGGTGATGTGTACGCAGCGCTGGACACGCAGCTTGATCGCAAAGTGGCGTTGAAAATTTTGCCGGTTGAGTTCGCGTCGGATCGTGGTCGCATGAATAGGTTCATTCAGGAAGCAAAGTCCGCTTCGGCGCTCAATCATCCGAACATCATCACCATCTATGAAATCGGCGAGGCAGATTCCATTAACTTCATTGCTTCCGAGTACATCACGGGTAAGACGCTTCGGAAATGGCTCAAGAAGCAGCGTGACTTGAAAACCGTTCTCGATATTGCGATCCAGGTGGCGTCCGCATTACAAGCAGCACACCGCGCCAAAGTAGTTCACCGCGATATCAAACCGGAGAACGTGATGATTCGGCCTGACGGCCTGGTCAAGGTGCTTGATTTTGGACTGGCCAAGGTGTCGCCAGCCACTTCAAATGACGGAGCGAAACTGGACGAGGCGTCAACGGACATCTTAACTACTCCCGGTGTGGTCTTTGGGACGGTAAGCTACATGTCACCTGAACAAACACGGGGACAACTGGTTGACGCGCGTTCCGACATTTGGAGTTTCGGCGTCATGTTGTACGAAATGGTTGCCGGCAGAAAACCTTTCGAAGGCGAAACAATGAGTGACGTGCTTGCCGCAATCATTGTCCTCGAACCCCCCTCGCCTGGCGAAAACGTTCCCGCCGAACTGAACCAAATTATTCAAAACGCACTCCGGAAAAAACCAGAGGAACGATACCAATCAATCACGCCACTACTCGCCGACCTGAGGAGGCTAAGGCGTAAATACGAATTCACCGACGATCTAAAGCTTGCAACTTTCACCAGGACTCCCGGTGTCAACGAGCCAACGATCGAAACCGCAACGGCGACATTCCAGCCGGCGGATCCAGTCAACTCATTATCGGTAACACGCCCCATTTCTTCATCGGATATACCTCAGACGGTCTCGCCTGTTGGTCTTCGAACAAAACATCGCGTCACGATCGCGTTCGCTGTTCTGGCAGCACTGGCACTGACCGTTGCCGGATACATGGCTTTCAATTCCCGGCGAAATTCCTCCAACCCTGCAGACTCGATCGCAGTCTTGCCCTTTCAGAACAAAAACCACGACGCCGAACTTGATTATCTATCCGAAGGCCTTGCCGAGAGTCTGATTGACCGGCTCTCTTCCCTGCCCCAACTCAAGGTCATTGCCCGCAGTTCGAGTTTCAAATACAAAGATGAAAATCTCGACGTGCGAGAGCTGGCTTCTGCCCTGCAGGTTAAGGCAATCATTAGCGGGGCCTTCGTCCGTAATGGCGACGATCTGGGAGTCAGAGTTGAGATGATCGACGCAACAGAGAACAGAACGCTTTGGAGCAAGCAGTACAACTTCAAAGCAGCAGAAGCTGTGAAAGTGGAAGAAGAGATCGCGCAGGCAGTTTCAGAAAATCTGCGACTGGGGTTGACAAGCATCCAACAGCGGCAGTTAGTCAAACCCGACACAACCAATCCTGTCGCTTATGACCTATTGTTGAAAGCTCGCTTCCAGGCGCGTAAAGGTGGAACTGAGAGTCGTGCAAAAGCAATAGAACTCTTGAATCAGGCTATCGTCGCCGATCCTGATTACGCCATGGCCTACGCTGTACTCGCCGCTCGTTACAACAGTTTGCTTAATAACGGCTCACCTACAAAAGAGATTTTGGCGAAGGCTGAGCTCGCAGCGAACAAAGCGCTGGAGCTGGACGATCAGTTGGCCGAAGCTCACTACGCCGCGGCTCTTGTCGCATCGACTGCCTTCGATTGGACAACGGCGGAGAAGGAGTTCTTGCGGGCCATTGAATTGAATCCGAGCCTCGCACGCGCCCACGGTGGTTATGGGCAATATCTCAGTTTGCGAGGACGTCATGAGCAGGCGATTACCGAAATGGGCCGCGCAAAGAGTCTCGATCCGCTGTCGCCCGTTATCACCACCAACGTTGGTCGCCTTCTTTATTTTGCGCGCCGCAACGACGAGGCCATCGAGGCACTAAAGCAAACGACCGAGCAAGAGCAAACCTACCCGATGGCATTTGTTTACCTTGCCGATTGTTACGTCGTCAAAGGAGAGTATGGTGAAGCTGTTAAGGCGTATGAGCAGGCGATCAAGCTGGGGGAAGCTACAAAACTCCAGCAAATAAATTTGGCAGTGGCTTATGCGAAGTCTGGACGACGCGAAGAAGCGCGGTCCATTCTCAAAGCACTCGAGTCGCGTGAAACGTATGTTCCTGCCACATGTCTGGCGCGACTCTACAGCGCAATAGGAGAGCGACAAAAGGTCCTTGAGATGTTGGACAAGGCCTACGTAGACCGCGACGCGCAACTTCAGTACATCGGAGTTGACCCGTTATATGACGAACTTCGTTCTGAACCACGGTTTCAGGAGCTGATTCGTAAACTCGCCTTGTGAAAGTTAAAGCACAAGGTCTAAATCACAGGAGATCGTTTGCATGCCCCCATCGATTGATCTTAAAAGTATTACAGACCCTGCAATCAACAACTACATGACGCTAACTGGTACGCCTGGAATGTCGGCGGCAGTGTCCGTAAACAACCAAAATGTAAACACCCAGGATATCGAAACGTTCGGTTATGGCTACATAGACACGGCGAAATCTGCCAGCGTCACTGCCGAAACGATTTTCTGCCTTGGATCCGTAACTAAACTGTTCACAGCGATCATTCTTCAATCGTTAGTCAATCAAGGTCAGGCCAGCCTCGATAGTCGTGTAACGGAACTGCTACCAATGGTTCCGCACGAGTGTCCGTTAGCGTCAGTGACGCTTCAAGACCTGGCCACGCACACAGCCGGAATGCCAAATAACATTCCCGGAGAAAATGCTATCGAACTCTTCGGGGATAAAGCCCCGGCGCAGGATTTAGTCAGGTGGTGGGGACGTTTCAAACCTGACCCCGCCATTGGCACTTGCTATCGCTACTCGAATATCGGTTTTGTCACGTTGGGCTTCGCGGTCTCCGGCATGGTCGCGGGTGCGAGTCAGTACAGTCAGCAACTTGCCACCTTTATCACCACGCCTTTGGAGATGGCCAATACTGGGGCTTTCCCTCAAGGAGCATCGGTTGCGCTCGGTTACACCGGCACCGCCACAACGAACAATCCAAGCAATCTGCCGGGGCACGATCTGAAGTCAAATGCATCAGACATGTCCAAACTGCTTGTCGCGTCTATCGTTCCAAGTGGGTCGGGGGGAGTCGGAACCGCACTTTCGGGCATACAGGAATCTTACTTCACCGGTAACAACTGTGATGGTAGCAAAGCGCCTTTGACCTTCCAGCAAGGACTTGCATGGGAGATTCGACAGGTAACTATCAACAACCGACGTTATACACTTCTGACTAAGAACGGCATTGCGACTACAGCCGGATTCATGGCCTGGATTGGAGTGGTGCCAAATATCGCGGGCGTGGTTCTGCTAATGAATAAAGTTATGACAGGTACGCCGCCCATCACTATGGCAGCCTGCGGCCAGACCATCATTAAGGGGATAGTGACCGCATTGAATAATCAGGGTGAATGACGCTCACTTGACCGTCTTCCCTGCCTTCCCCTAAAGTGACTGGTTTCCCATGGCTATACGAATAGAAAACCAGTACGACGGAACTTTGCCTAAAGGCACCCAGGAACAAATCGAGACTGCGTTTGATAGTCTGCCGCGAGAGCATACGCGCGGTATCGAACGCATCAGGCTGGTGCCTTTCATTACCGACCCGCGAGTTAAAGGGACGGCGTTTCAGGCCACCGAATTGCCCGGACTCTATCATCCGCGTCAGGGACCAAAGGGCGCATGGCTCGAAATCGCCGTCAACGTTCTGTTACCGGCAGACAAGCCATTTCATAAGCGCATCGTTCCGCGGCTCTCGTACAAGAGCAATCTCGTGGCGCTCGTCTTTTCACTCGTCGCCCAGCACTATCACATCACGCTTAAGCACTCGCTGAAGAAGACCCAACTCGAACCAGCAGTCCGCGCGTACACCGAGAAGCAATTGAAGGCATGGAACGAGAAGAAGCACAGCTTCAGGGCGAAGCTCTTTAAACCTCTTCAGCCGACGTTTGAGCGGTGGGCGAAGTCGTTACAGAAGCGAGCTGCTGCGGAGAAAAAGAAACAGGCGAGCTAGATGCTAGTGGTTAGCTTCACAGGATGATCAAGATTTCATGATGAACAAGATGTGATCTTGTAAATCATGAAAATCGTGTTAATCCTGTCCAACAATATCGATCTCGTCGGCCACGGCCCGGAGAATCAAAGCGACCTCGGCATCACTCACCTGCGAGGCGCGAAACTTCACTTCAATATTAAAATCCTTCTCCGGTGAAGCGTACTTGAACGTGTAAGGCTTGCTGTCGGGCACGACACGCGGGCCCATCTCCTGCCGCCGCACTTCCCGCGCATCATTGCGATTCAAACCCTTCGTCGCGATCTCTTTCGCGAAACGCCTCATCGAGTCATCGTCAGGCTGTCGCACAATCTGCAGCAACGACGACTTCGCATTGATCTCAGCCCCGCGACACACTTCCCTCACGTCCTCAGGAATACGCGCGATCGCGAGCGCTTCACTTACAGTCGTCCTGCTTTTACCAACCTTGCGCGCCACATCGTCGTGCGTATAACCATACCGCTCACACAACGCGAGCAGTCCATCCGCTTCTTCCCAAACCGTCAAATCCTTGCGCTGCATGTTCTCGATGAGCGCAATCTCCGCGACCGTGCCTTCATCCACTTCCATCTCAACGCACGGAACTTCCTTCAGTCCGGCGCGTTGCGCGGAGCGCCAACGACGCTCACCGGCGATGATCATCCAACGCCCTGTCAGTCGATTTGGTTTGACGAGTAACGGCTCGAGCACGCCCTTCTCAGCGATCGAGGCAGTCAGCTCTGTCAAGTCGCCGAACTCCACACGTGGCTGATCCGGATTCGGATCGAGCTTATCCACGGGGATCATCCGGCCGACTTGCTGTGGCCGGTGTTGCGACAACTCTTCGACGTAATGCGCGTCGTGGCGCATCTGGAGGCCTGTCGGCAATCCTCTCTTAGACACGGCTTATTACCTCTTCGCAAAGTTTTCCGTACTCAATTG
>DASYPN010000258.1:0-1852 GCA_036006625.1 Pyrinomonadaceae bacterium
CTTCCGTCAACGTCTTGTTGACGGCTCTCAGTGCTGCGAGTTCCGCCTCAGCATTCGGAATCTGTTTTGAAGCGGCATACGCACTGCCACGCGCGAAGTGCCAGAACGCAGTCGTGATCTTGAGTGACGCATCCGGTTTTGGTTCTTTCAGGATCTCGTCCCACTTGCCAAAACGCGTCAACGACATGCTCGTATACGGCAGAAACATCTCGAGCATCGGCATCGCCTTAACTACCGGCTTTACGTTTGCTTCGAGATCGCGGCACGACTTGATCGAGTCCGCATAACGTCCCTTCATGGCGCTTGCTGCTGCCAGGAAGTGGATGTTGTGGTTGTAGTACATCGCCGGGTAGAGACCGTTATTACCACTCTTCTGGATGTACTCTTTATCAACCGCGATTGCGTCGACGTTTGCCTGAGCGGCCTGGTAGTAATCGCCCGTGCGAATGTAGATGTGCGACGGCATATGGACCAGGTGTCCAGCTTTCGGCGCCACCTTTCCAAGCCGTTCGGCGCTTGGGAGTCCTCGCTCGGGATTTGTTGAAGCCTCGACGGCGTGGATGTAGTAGTGATTTGCGCCCGAGTGGTTTGGATTACGACGCAACACCTCTTCAAGCACCGAGACGATTTCGAGTGTGCCTTCGTTCGGTTTGCCATCGAGTGACCAGAGTTTCCACGGATGCAAATTCATCATGCTCTCCGCGTATAGCGTGGCTGCGTCGAAATCGTCCGGATAATTTTTTGCAAGCTCGCCCATCGCGTTTTTGTAGTCGACGCCGAGCTTCGTTTGGTCTGCCTGAATATCGGCAGAATAACGTTTCGCGAGAGCGCTTATATAAGCTTGATCGTGTTCCGAGGCCTTCGGCGCGAGCGCAATGGCTTTCTGCAGATTTGCATAAGCCTCGAGCAGCGCATTGTGGTCCGCCGGAACGTTGTAATTCGACCCGAGCGCAAGCGCCACGCCCCAGTAGGCCATAGCGAGCTGTGGATCGAGTTGGGCGGCTTGCTTGAACGACCTAATCGCCTCTTCATGATTGAAGGCGTAGACGTATTCAAGTCCCTGATTAAAGAACTTCTGGGCTTCGGGGTTTGTAGTTGAAACGGGGTGATCGATATTCCCTAACCCGGTTTCGAGTGTTGCTGGTTTTGGGTCTTTCGCTGGAGCGTGGCTATGTTGACCAAGTGCCACGACGGGAATGAGCAGCAGAATAGCAAAGAACACATGCTTCATTTGAATCTCCTGCACCGGCATACCATGCCGGAAATGGCTGTCACGAATTAGACTGTACAATCCCTAACGCGCAAAACTGATAACGAAAAGGGCCATCCACAGATTACACAGATCTTCGAACGGATTTCTTTTTGTGCTTTATGTGCCTTTTTGTGGCGAACTTTTCCATCCGGGTGGCGCTTCAGGCCACTCCTTGTCGGGACTGACTGGTTCTGCCTGGTCCGGTCCGAGTCGATCAGCCGCAATCTCAGCGACGATGAAATTCTCCGGTGGCACTGGCGCCCCTGCGAGACGTCGCAACAGTGCGAGTTGTCCTGCATGGGTCATTGCGTCTGAGAATGGCCCCTGGAGCAAACGCTCTTCCGACATGCCTTCGAGAAACGGATCGCCGTTCCGAAGATGTTGGGCCAGCAGACCGAGCATCTCGTGAAAACGTTCGATCTCTTCGTCTAACGTTTCCAGAGGCTCAGCCCAGTAACGACCGCCAACGAAGTGAGTGCGTGCGTAACCGAGCACGCTTGTCATGTGACGAAGCAGTTCGGCAGGCGTCCGCACGCCGTCTATCGCGCGGAACGAACCGAAATCTGCTGGCGCGTCCCGCAAAGCCTTTTGCGTGCGGTA
>DASYPN010000259.1:0-27867 GCA_036006625.1 Pyrinomonadaceae bacterium
GTCATCGTGAAGGTTTCATTTGCGGCGAGGTGATCAGTGTACTGGTCCTGTTCCTTGTAACGGCCTTTCAAACCTGCGGCAAAGAAGTCAGCGGAGTTTGAACTGATCTCGCCGCCAAACAGATCGAGCGAGTAGCTGAACCAGAAGTTGATGTACTTCTGAATGATCTCGAGCGGAATGCCGCCGAGCTCGCGCACGTCGCCTTCTTTCATCAGTTGCGCCGTGCGACGACAAACACGACCGAGACCAGTGTCGCCGACAAACATGTGATGCGCTTCTTCGGTGAGCATGAATTTACACGTGCGCGCCAGCGGCTCGAAACCCGATTCCGCGAGTGCAGAGAGCTGATACTTTCCGTCGCGATCGGTGAACATCGTGAACGCGAAGAAGTTGAGCCAATCATCACACGGTTGATTGAATGCTTCGAGAATGCGCGGCTTGTCAGGATTGCCGCTACGACGTTGCAACAAGTCGTCGGCTTCGTCGCGACCATCGCGTCCGAAGTAACCGTGCAGCAAATAGACCATGGCCCAAAGATGCCGGCCTTCTTCGACATTCACTTGAAAGAGGTTACGAAGATCGTAAAGCGATGGACACGTCTTGCCGAGTTGTCGTTGCTGTTCGACCGACGCGGGCTCAGTGTCGCCCTGCGTCACGATGATCCTTCGCAACGCATTGCGAAATTCGCCGGGCACTTCCTGGTACGCGGGCCGTCCGTAGTTGTCGCCGAAACCGACTTTTGCGTCCGGCTGCGCGGGTTCTAAAAAGATACCCCAGCGATAGTCCGGCATCTTCACGTAATCGAAATGGGCCCAGCCTTCCGAACCGACGTCGATGGCGGTGCGCAGCCAAACATCTTTCTCCTGAAATCCATCAGGTCCCATCTCGCGCCACCAATCGAGATAGTTTGGCAGCCACTTCTCGAGCGCGCGTTGAAGCTTCTTGTCCTCGGAGAGGTTAACGTTGTTAGGAATGCGATCGTATAAGTTCATAATGCTATTCAGAATAGGACCAATAAGTCCTATAGGACCTATGTCCGTTTGTAGTCAAATTCCGCTTTAGTGGGCTTGCCGTAGTTCGTTAGGGCGCCCTTTTCGCCGACCGCGTTGGGTCGCTGGAAGATCCAGTTTTGCCATGCGGTCAGGCGGCCGTAGATCTTTGTGTCCATAGTCTCTGGACCTGCGAAACGAAGCGACGCTTCCATGCCGGTGAGTGCGTCAGGCGACAACGACGTGCGTTCTTCGATCGCGACGCGGATCTCGTCTTCCCAGTCAAGGTCGTCGGGAGCAAAAGTGATTAGCCCGAACTCTTCCGCTTCTTCCGTGTCGAATGATTTCTTGTCGCCGAAGACTTCGTCGAGCTTCTCCGGCTCGGCCAGAAAGCGTGACTGCATGCGCGTCAGACCATTGCTCATCGGAAACGCGCCGGTATTCATTTCAGACACAGCGATCGAAACATCGAGATCGTTGAGCATGTAACTGCGATCAGATGCGAGCAACAACTCAAGAAGATTGCCTGCGAAACAACTGCCCGGTTCGACTATCGCAAAGAAACTCTTCGCCGTGAGATCGAGACGTCGCAGCACGCGCGCCATGTTCAGAACAATTTCACGCACAAACCAATGTTCGTGATTTGCCGCGAGTGTCTGATCGATTGCCAACACGGGGTCGGCGTTACCTTTTGTGCGGATGCAGACCAGACCAATCAACGGTTCATTGACGCGCAGATGCAAAAGCGCGTCGTCGAGCTCACGATAAGCTTGTAACGGCCAGTAAGAGTCGCCCAGCTCGAAGATCTCATCAACGGTCGTGGGTTGCGGACCTTCGGGCGCGTGAATCGTCAGGTCGGCATAACGCTGTTCACGATTCAGTTTGAGCTTGACGTATTTGTAATCTCGAGAATTGTCCCCCGTTTCAAACTGAACCGGGTTGAGTTTGACTCCCGTATCCGAAGAAGACGCACCTTCCAATTGTTTGACGCGCGCGTCGATCGACTCCTGAAATTTACTCGTCGGAAAGTAACCGTCGATCAGTCCCCATTCCTTCGCACGCTTTCCTTTCAAACCTTCCGCAAGCGTTGAGAAGACGTCAGCACGATCGCGTCGCACTTTTCTTTTATCTACCAGACGCGTTAACCCACCGGTTCCGGGCAACACGCCGAGCAGAGGCACTTCCGGCAACGAGACCGCCGAGTTGCCGTCATCAACGAGATAGATTTCATCGCACGCGATTGCGAGTTCGTATCCGCCGCCAGAGGCAGTTCCATTCAACGCCGCAATGTAGCGACGACCTGAATGTCGAGAATCGTCTTCGATTGCGCAGCGCGTCTCGTTGGTGAACTTGCAGAAGTTGACCTTGAACGCGTGCGACGAGGTGCCAAGCATGTAAATGTTCGCACCTGCGCAGAAGATGCGTGGCTTCAAACTCGTGATCACGACGGCGCGAACTTCCGGATGCTCGAAGCGAATCCGCTGAATTGCGTCGGCAAGTTCGATATCGACGCCGAGGTCGTACGAATTGAGCTTGAGCTTATAGCCGTCGGCGAGAGTCTCGTCTTCCTGGACGTCCATCGAGAGTCTGGCGACCGAGCCTTCGATCTGAAGCTTCCAGTGCCGGTATTGATCTGGCGACGTTTGGAACGAGATAACAGGATTTTCAGGATTTAACATGATTAACAAAATTTCCGGTTCGAACGTTCGTTCGGATATTAGTCGAGCAGCGGTTGAAGGTCAATCCGTCAATATGGCTTGACAGTCCGGGCCGATGGCGCGTAGGGTTTCAGACTTCCGACTATCCCGGGCCTCAGCATGGAGGCGAATCTGTTCTGGTGAACGGCGCGGTCTTCAAAACCGTTAGTGAGACCGTGAGAGCGGGCTCAGGTAGGTTCGATTCCTACACGCCTCCGCCAGGTAGAAAAGTTACGTAAGTAGTTCTTTTACAAGGAAATTCCTCACATGATTAGAGATTGGGTTGAACTGAATATGACACCCGGCATCGGACCTCGCGCCGCTGCCAAACTCCTCGAGCGATTTGGTTCGGCCGAGGCGGTCTACAAGGCAACACGAGCCCAGTTGGAGCAGTTGCGACTGCCGCCTGAGGCTGTCGACACCATCATCGCACGCGACCTGCTCCCTCGCGCCGAAGCCGAGATTTTCGCGGTCAAGAAGCTCGGCGGCGAAATCCTTTTGTTGGACGACGGGGTTTATCCCTCACCGTTAAGAGAGATCTACGACCCGCCTATTGTCTTGTATGTTAAGGGCGACTGGTCAGATTGTTTGGATCGACCCTGTATCGGTGTGGTAGGGTCGAGGAGGTGTTCGACTTACGGGCAGAACGCCGCAATCATGCTGGCGCGGGATTTAGCGCAGCGCGGCGTGACGGTTGTTTCAGGGTTTGCGCGAGGCATAGATGCTGCAGCGCATCGAGGCGCACTGGAGGCTGGTGGCCGGACAGTGGCGATTCTCGGAACGGGGATCGACGAGGTTTACCCTCGTGATCACAAGAAGTTAGCGGCTGAGATACTCGAGCGAGGCGGGGCATTGGTCAGCCAGTTTCCGCTGGGCACACCGCCGGTCTCGGAAAACTTTCCGTACCGAAACCGCATCATTAGCGGGCTGAGTCTCGGGGTCGTAGTTGTGGAAGCGGCCGAGAATTCGGGGTCTTTGATAACCGCGCGCCTGGCGATGGAACAGAATCGAGAGGTGTTTGCTGTACCGGGAAATATCACTTCTCGAAATTCGTTCGGCACCAATTACTTGATTAAAGGTGCGGGAGCGAAATTGGTGCAGCAGTGGCAGGACATTGCCGCGGAGTTACCGCCACAGGTTGCGGCGACGCTTTTGCCGCCTTCGCTTGCTGAACAAAAGCTTGGTGAGCGAAAGAAAGACGTGTCGATGTCGGATCGACTGTCGCTCGTTCCTGAAGGATTGTCGCCGGCGGAGCATTTGGTATTTAAGTTATTGACGCCTGATACTCCGGCGCACGTGGATTGGTTATTTGATAAAAGCGAGCTCCCGATTTCGGAGCTCACGGCGGCGCTGCTCTCTTTGGAAATCCGAGAGCTCGTAAGAGCGCTGCCCGGTAGATGTTTTGTGAGAAAACTGTAAATGGCAAAGAACCTGGTAATAGTTGAATCGCCTGCAAAGGCGAAGACCATAAATAAGTATTTAGGAAAGGACTATCTGGTTAAGGCCTCGATAGGCCACATCAAAGATCTGCCTTCGAAAGGACTCGGAGTCGACGTCGAGCACAATTTCGAGCCGACGTACGAGCTCATTCCCGACTCGAAGAAGCGCAACAACAAGAAGATCGTTGCCGAACTGAAGAAGGCCGCGAAAGAAGCTGACGCTATCTATCTCGCCGCCGACCCGGATCGCGAAGGTGAAGCGATCTGCCAGCACCTCGCCGAAGAGATCGTTCCGAAGAGACCAGCCAAGCCGGCGTTTCGAGTGATGTTCAATGAGATCACGAAGCGCGCGGTCAATGCTGCGTTCGAGCATCCACGCCAGATCGATGGGAACCTTGTCGATGCGCAACAAGCGCGACGTGTACTCGATCGCCTTGTCGGTTACAAAGTGTCGCCGTTGCTGTGTCGCACGATTGGTGGACGCTTGAGCGCCGGGCGTGTGCAGTCAGTGGCGTTGCGAATGGTGGTGGAACGAGAACGCGAGATCGAGCAGTTCATCAAAACTGAGTACTGGACCATCGGCGCTAACCTGAGTTCGAAACTGCCGCCGGCGTTTGATTCGCGTCTGCTCAAGATCGACGAACAGACTGTCAAGACGAGCGGCTTCGATCAGGATCTCAAGAAAAACGAGATCCTCGTCAAAGATCAGGCACAGGCTGACGACATTGTCGCCGAAGCAAATCAGCAGTCATTCGTCGTCAACGACGTCACCACCAAGGAACGGAAACGCAATCCGGTTCCACCGTTCATCACGTCGAAACTCCAGCAGGAAGCTTCACGCAAACTCGGTTTCGCGGTGAAGAGGACGATGATGGTGGCCCAGAAACTTTACGAGGGCGTCGAACTCGGCGACGAAGGTTCGGTCGGTTTGATCACTTACATGCGAACCGACTCGACGCGTGTTTCTGATACGGCACTGGGAGAGGTTCGCGAGTACATCGATCGGCAATACGGGGCCAATTATCTTCCTGAAAAGGCGGTGTACTATCGCTCGAAGAAAGACGCGCAGGACGCACACGAGGCGATTCGTCCGACTGAAGTTGCGCGCACTCCCGACTCGCTCGCGAAGTATCTCAAGCCTGAAGAACTAAAACTCTATCGCTTGATCTGGCAACGTTTTGTCGCGTCGCAGATGATGCCCGCAGTTTTCGATCAGACGACGATTGACATTCAGGCCGGAAGATTTGTCTTTCGCGCAACTGGCTCGGTGCAGAAGTTTGATGGCTTCCTGAAGATCTATCAGGAAGGTCGCGACGAGAAGATTGAGGAAGACGAAGAAGAGCGCAGCCTGCCACTGGTTGAAAAAGGCGAAACGCTGAAGCTCAACTCGATCACGCCCGAACAGCATTTCACGGAGCCGCCGCCACGTTACACGGAAGCGACGCTCGTGAAAGCGCTCGAAGAGAAGGGCATTGGTCGTCCTTCAACTTACGCTGCAATCATGTCGACGATCCAGGAACGCGAGTACGTCGAAAAGATCCAGAGTCGTTTTCATCCAACTGCTCTCGGCAAGACGGTCAACGATCTACTCATCGACGGCGGCTTCGACGATCTCTTCAACGAGAGTTACACAGCTCGCATGGAAGAAGAGCTCGACGAGATCGAAGATGGCAAGATCCGTTGGACCAAAGCGCTGCGCGAGTTCTACGACAAATTCGAAGGCGACCTTAAACAGTTTCAGCGTTACATCAAAGACATCAAAGAGAAAAATGTTCCGACTGACGAAGTGTGCCTGAAGTGCAACACACCGGGCATGGTTCAGAAGTGGGGACGATTTGGTCCTTACCTGAAATGTCTTAACTGCGAGGCGACGCGTGATGCCGAGCCGCCTGCAAATTCAGACGGAGCACCGAACGGAACTGAAGCTCAGGCCGCTAACGGTGAGGAAGCGGAGCCTGAGACTTGCGAGCTATGCGGGAAGCCGATGCAGTTGAAGCGTGGACGCTTTGGTCCATTCCTCGGATGCACTGGTTATCCCGAATGCCGGAACATCAGAAAGATTGGCAAGACTGGTGTGGCCGCGCCGGCGCCCGTGCCGCTCGATGAAAAGTGTCCGGTGGATGGCGCGCAACTCGTGAAGCGTTTCGGGCGTTTCGGAGAGTTCATCTCTTGCTCGAATTATCCGAAGTGCAAGTACATCAAGCAGGAGACTGTCGGCGTTTCGTGTCCACGTCCTGGTTGCAAGGGCGAGATTGTCGTGAAGAAGTCGAAACGCGGCAAAGCGTTTTATGGATGTTCGGAGTATCCGAAATGCAACGTCGTTTACTGGGACAAGCCGGTGCTCGAAACATGCCCGCAATGTAACGCACCATTTCTCCTCGAGAAGACGACGAAGAAGCAGGGCACATTCAGGTACTGCGCGAACGAGGATTGCGGTTACAAATCCAACGAGACTCCCGAACCAATCGTTAAGCCACCCGCGAGTCGCCCGTCCCGCTCGCCCGCGAGCTAAGTTTCACGCGAAGACGCAAACACAGACGAAGACGCAAAGCATCATGTAGCGTCTTGCGTCCCCTTTGCGCCTTTGCGTGAGAAGTCTTAGTATTACCACTCCACCTACTTTCTTCGAGGAGATCCATCATGAAACTTCGGCGCTCCGCGGCTCTTCTGCTGCTCTTAATCTTCATTTGCTCGCCGGTCACACTGCTCGCACAGCAGACTACAGCTCCGGCTCCAGACCCAAACGATCCAATCCAGAAAATCAAGGACGAAGGCATGAATCGTTCTCAGGTGATGCAAACACTGAGTTACCTGAGCGACGTCATTGGCCCGCGTCTTACTGTCTCGCCAGGTATGAAGCGCGCAAACGAGTGGACCCGCGATCAGTTAACTAAGTGGGGACTACAAAACGCGCACCTCGAAGCCTGGGGACCTTTCGGTCGTGGTTGGACGTTGAAAAGATTCTCGGCACAGGTCATTGAGCCCACGGCGATTCCGCTGATCGCATATCCGAAAGCATGGTCGCCTGGCTTGTCCAGCCCAGTAACTTCTGACGTCGTTTACTTCGACGCTAAAACCGAAGCCGACTTCGAGAAGTTCAAAGGCAAGCTCGCCGGAAAGATCGTCTTGACTGCGCCGCTGCGCGAAGTTGCAGCGCACTTCGAAGCACCGGGCACGCGTTTGAATGAAAAAGACTTGCTCGCACTCGCAGATGCGCCTGAACCACGTCCAGGCGGTGGTCGTGGAAACTTCGGCAACCAGGCGGCGGCCTTCCGCGCTGCGCTGGAATTAGCGAACGCCAAACTGCGATTCTTCCAGTCTGAAAACGCTGCACTGCTCGTCGATCCGGGTCGCGGCGATGGCGGAACGATCTTTGTGCAGTCAGCCGCGGTTCCGCAGCCGCCAAGAGATCCAAACGCGACGCCGGCGCCCGGTTTCAATCGCGGTACTCCGCCTTACGACAAGAGCGCGCCAAAAATGACGCCGCAAGTGGTCGTCGCCGTCGAGCATTACAACCGCATCGTGCGCATGTTGGAGGCAGGCGAGCCCGTGAAAATGACTGTCGATCTTTCCGTCGCATGGCAGGACGCAGATCCGATGGGTTACAACACGATTGCTGAAATTCCCGGAACGGATCTCAAAGACGAGATCGTGATGCTCGGTGGTCACATGGACTCGTGGCACTCCGGAACGGGCGCGACTGACAACGCCGCAGGTTGTGCCGTTGCGATGGAAGCGGTGCGTATTCTTCAGGCACTCGGATTCAAACCACGCCGCACGATTCGAATTGCACTTTGGAGCGGTGAAGAGCAGGGACTGCTTGGCTCGCGCGCGTATGTTGCGGAACACTTCGGCACTTTACAGAATCCTGCAACCTCCGCTGCACCTGCAACCGGTGGCGCGAACAACGGCATGGGTGGCGGAAACGGTAATGGAAACGGTTCAGCCCCGGCTGGACCAACGCTCATTAAGAAACCTGAGTACGAAAACCTGAGCGGCTATTTCAATCTCGATAATGGCACGGGCAAAATCCGTGGCGTTTACCTGCAAGGCAACGAAGGTATTCGTTCGCTGTTCCGGCAGTGGCTGGCTCCGTTCAAAGACATGGGCGCGAACACGCTGACCGTCTCGAACACAGGCGGCACTGACCACCTGTCGTTCGACGCGATCGGTTTGCCGGGATTCCAGTTTATTCAGGATGAGATTGAATACGACACGCGCACACACCACTCAAACCAGGATGTGTTTGATCGTATTCAGGCAGACGACATGAAGCAGGCGGCGACGATCATGGCTGCGTTTGTCTACCAGACTGCGATGCGCGACGAGAAACTGCCGCGCAAACCCGCACCCGGTTCGAGATAATCTGTGATTATTGTTTACCTGCGCCGCCGGTGAGGACGTAGTCCTTAACGTAGCGGCGCAGTTTTTCTAAGTTGGCGCGTCGATAGTCCGGGAAATCCTGGGCAATACCTGCGTCCGGAAGCGCGAGAAGAATGAACGGTTCGAGTAGTCCTTCCTTCTCGAGCTTTTGCAGTGTCTGCAGTGAGGGATCAATGTTTTTCGGATCGAGCTTCTGATTCTTCACGGATTCGATAGCGCCCCGCAAAGCAGCCGCCTCCTCTTTCAAGCTGTGGCGATACGTCTTTTCATTCGGATACTGCTTGGCGAATTCCGTTTGCCAACTTGCGCGAATGATTCCGTACGCCATCCATGCCGCCCCGGCGCCGCTCCTGTCATTCTGAGTCAACGTATTTGGATCGAGGCTAATCGTTGTGTCCTTGCCGTTGCGGGTGGCGCTTACGGGAATATCAACCGCAGGATGAGCCAGATTGATGTGCGCCTTCTCTCCCCAACTCAAAAATCCCGCGCGCGTGAGACGGCTATAAGGTTCGGCAAGATATGCCTCGACGAACTTGTCACCCGCATCTGTGAAGCGACCCTGCTTCATAAGCGAGTCGGCCCAATAGCGGTAAGCCGTTTCACGATCCGGGTTCATTGCAATCGCACGCCCGTACCACTCGCCGGCGTTCGCGTGATCCGCTGATTTGAAATAGACATCACCGATGAATAGCGCCGCTTCGTAAAGTTTGGGATCGATGAGCAGCGCCTGGCGATACCTCTCGAGAGCTTTAGGGAGGTCGCCACTGGCGAAGGCTTCCTCACCTTCGCGCATTAAGTCGTCCACCTCTTTCTTGCTCGAGAAAGAGGAATTGTCAGCGCCACCCTCGGGGACAACTGACTCCAGCATCCATTTCACAAGAGCGCTGTCTGCTCCCAGTGACTGAGCGCGTAGCAGGATCTCACGTGCACGTACTCGCGCTTGTTTACGAGCCTCCGGATCTTTGAGAAAGGCCGTTTGCGATGCGGTCATTAGACCGAGCGCTTCAATCACGTCGCGATCATTTGGACTGGCGACGGCAAGCTTCTCAAAGAGCGGTAACGCTTCGGTGTATTTCGCGTCTTTGTAGAGCTGAAACGCGCGCGCGCGATCGACGTCCTGAGCGACAACCGTCAACGCAAACGCTAGGACACAGAGGATTCTTAGAGGGACTCTGAGCATGGGCAGAGTCTAACGGATTTTTTGGACAAAAATACAGATAAATACGGATCCGATCCGTATTTATCTGCTTTAAGAAACGCGTGAGATCAGTGTTCCCGCGCCGGTTCGTAAGTTGCCGATTTTTTCTCGGCGTTGGGCAGATGATCGCCGATAAAGTTTCGCAGCGAAGTAATCAGCGCCGGAAGTACCACGGTCTTAGCTGTCTTTGAAAGCTCCTGCACAAATGCATCGCCGATATTTCCCGCTTCGTCGCGCACTCGTTCGAACGCCTGAGTGTTAGCGACTTTCTGGAAAAAGTTTGGTCCCGTGTCGTGCTTTCCATTCTCTGGTCTGGATTGCACCAGTGGCTGAGCCGGACTCGAGGCGTAGCGGATCGATTCCTCACCGTAGCGATCGATGGCCGAGTCATAATCCAGGCTGTCGCCTTTGGCATACGACGCAATGCAGTAGCCGGTGCAGAAACCCACTCCCAACGCCGCCGCGCTCCACGCTACCGGCCGTCTCTTAAACTGCTCGCGCCAATCGAGAGTATCTTTAACTGCCTTCACTTGATTTGCTACCGTCTCTTTAATCTCTGTCACTGTACTGGAGATCGAGTCGCGCGCCTCACCCAAACGACGCTGAAGTTCCTCCTTGGAGGGCTCCCCAGACGTTCGTTCTTCCGCGCGAGCCAACCCTAGAGTTCGTTCTTCAGCCATTGCTTATCCTTTCTCAATTCTGCAACTGTTCTCTGGGGTACCAGGTCCTGTTTGGCAAGCCTGTTCTTCATCAACATCACGACTACCGCGCCCACCAAAACATAGAAGCCACCGGTTACGACAAAGCCGAGCGCGTAACTGGCAGGCTGACTGAAGTTTGCCTGAGCGAACAGAGTCGATACAGCGAAAGCGATCGCGACATTCAGCAGTGCAAATCCAACCGTTGCGATCACTGCGCCAATTGCGATCATGGTCACAACACGCGCGTAAGCACCCGCCTCTTCCATGATCTCAACTTTGAATAACGCGAGCTGCGAATTGAAGAGCTGCATTATGTCGTCGCCGAGTCGACTGAAAAGAGTCGGAAGACCTTCAGTGTCGGTGCGTGTGGCCAAATCGTTTTCAGTCCTGGTCAGACTTGTTTTCGTTGCCGCCATCTTCGTTCACCCCCTGTTGGTGGGCAGCCGGCTTAGCGCCGGCCGCGAATAATCAAACCAAGTAACAGACCCGCGGCCGCTGAGATGAGTAGCGCCTGGCCGGGTTTTTGACGCGCATAGTTTTTAGCGTTCTCTGCGAGCTCGCCGAGATCCGCGTTTTGAAGTTCTTTAAATTTGTCGCCGACGACCGAGACCTTATCCGACAGATAGTCTTTCGCAGAGCTTGCTGCGTCAGAGATCTTCTGGCCGTATTCCTGTGCGGTTTGTGAAAGTGCAGTTGCGGTACCGGTTCCAGCCGGTGTTCCAGTAGTTGGTGTTGTTCCGGTTGTTCCTTCGTTGATGCTTCCATTTTCTGGCATATCGGAGTTCTCCTTTAATCAGTTCGGAATAGGAATTTGACAGATACAATTCAGCAAGATTTGTGCCGACAAATCAGGCGTAAAAGCAACGTGTTTGAGCGCAAGACTTGTTGCGAAAGGATACAAACGCCCGCCAATAGGATCGGATCCGTACGCGGATGAACGCGGATTGGGAACGGATTTGCCACCTGGCTTCTAAGTGCTTGACACCCACTTCGTTATGATGGTAAGTAAGTACTTACTTTGCCCACTGGGTGGAGAGGAACAGAGGAGAGCAATTGAGTAAACAGATCATGGTTGAGGGTGCTGCAACCAGTGCCCGTATGGCGGGGGAAGAGCGGAGGCTGCAAATACTCGCAGTCGCGGTGAGGCTTTTTTCCCAAAAAGGCTTTCGAGGGACGACGACGAAAGAGATTGCCCAGGCCGCGGGCGTGTCCGAAGCAATGGTGTTTCGACATTTCGCGACCAAAGAAGAACTCTACGCCGCGATTCTCGACCACAAAGCGTGTTCGCATGACGGGTGGGATCCGGCCGAAATGGCTGCCGAGGCAATCAACCGAAAAGACGACCGCGCGGTCTTCGAAACAATGGCGCTTGCTGCTTTGAATCATCACGAAAAAGATCCTGAGTTTCAGCGACTGCTGCTGCATTCGGCGCTGGAGAAGCATGAGCTCGCGGAAATATTTTTCGACAAGTTTGTGCGGCGCGTTTATGAATTCCTTGGAGCTTACCTGCTTGAGCGCCAGCGCGAAGGTGCTTTGATCGAGATGGATCCCGCGATCGTGGTGCGCTGCTTCATCGGGATGGTGATGCATCACTCCTTGAACAACAATCTCTGGGACCCCACGCGGCGGTTGGTGAATATCTCCAATGAAAGAGCGGCGAAGCATTTCACTGACATTCTGTTAAATGGAATTAGTACGAGAAGTTAAAAGACAAATGCGATTTCAAAAGAAATTAAAACTTCTGATTTTGCTTCTGGCGCTAGTCGTCGCGGCGGCTTTCGTAGCTTCGTGTCGCGGTTCGAAAGCGAACGTCAGAAAAGAGGAGTCGAACGCAAACGCGCAGCCGGCGGCGGTCGAAGGTGTGACCACTGCGGCGGCAATCAAACGTGAGCTGCCGCGATTCTTCGAAGCGACTGGCAGTCTCGCCGGCGACCAACAGACTGACGTTGCACCGCAGACCTCCGGCAAAGTCGTTGCCATCGGCGTCGACATCGGCAGTTATGTGAAGCGTGGTCAGATGCTGATTCAACTCGACGAATCTGAGTTGAAGCTGCGTGTCGATCAGGCAGCGGCGCAAGTCGAGCAGGCGAAAGCCGCAGTCCGTCAGGCTGAAGAGAAGATTGGTTTGCGATCCGGACAGGCTTTTGATCCAAATAAGGTTGCGGAAGTCGCCGCGGCGAAAGTCGCGTTGGATCTCGCGGAGAAGAACCTGAAGCGTGCGGAGAAACTGATCGAATCGGGTGACGTTTCGCGTTCTTTTTACGATGACCAGCGTGCGCGCCGCGATCAGTTAAAAGAGCAGTACGAAGTTCAGGTAGCGCAGGCGCGTCAGAACTACGCCGGGGTCGATGTGTCGCGAACCAACGTTGCGAATGCGCAAGCAGCACTCGCACTCGCGCGGAAGAGTCTTTCGTACGCGATCATTCCGGCGCCGATCGACGGTTTCGTGTCGGAGCGAACCGCGGATCTCGGTGAATACGTTTCGCCACAGCAGAAGGTCGTGACGATCGTGCGCACCAATCCGTTGCGCATTCGGATTGATATTCCCGAGCAGGCGATTCCCGAAGTGAAGGTGGGCCAGTCAGTATCGATCACGACGAGCGCGTGGCCTGATAAGAATTTTGCCGGGCGTATCGCGCGCATCGCGCCGAACGTTTCCGCACAGTCGCGCACGTTGACTGTAGAAGCGGAGATTGAGAACAACGGAAACGCTTTGAAGCCGGGCCAGTTTGCAACGGTGAGGATTCTTCAGGAGCGTGCTGAACCGGCCGTGCTTGTTCCGTCTCGAGCAGTTGTGAGTGAAGCTGGAATCAATCGTGTCTACGTGATCAAAGACGGGCACGCTGAACAGCGTCTCGTGCAGACGGGTCAAACAGATGGCGACTTGATCGAGATCAGATCCGGCATCGCCGCCGACGAACTCGTCGCCACGAGCAACCTTGAACATCTTAGCGACGGCGTCGCCGTAAGGTAGCCACAAAAAGGCACATAAGTCACAAAATAAGTTATGCAGAAACTTGCTGAAATTTGTGTTCGCCGTCCAGTCTTTGCGACGATGCTGATTCTCAGCCTGACGGTCGTTGGGCTGTTCTCCTACAAGTCGCTGGGCGTCGATCTGTTTCCGAAGATCGACTTGCCGACCATCACTGTAACAGTCGTAAATCCCGGTGCGTCGCCACAGGAAATCGAGACTGAAATCACCGACCGGGTTGAAGGCGCGGTCAACACGATCTCGGGTATCGATGAGCTCCGCTCAACATCCGTCGAAGGTGTCTCGCAAGTCTTCATCACTTTCCTGTTGGAAAAGGACCCCAACATCGCGGCGCAGGAAGTCAGAAACAAGGTCGATCTAATCGTTAACGATCTTCCCGTCACTGCAGAACAACCGATCGTACAAAAGCTCGACACCGACGCAGCGCCCGTGGTTCGTATCGCGGTGTCGGCGCCACGCTCTTTGCGCGAAGTAACAGACATTGCCGACAAGAAGATCAAGCAGCAGATCGAGTCGATCAACGGCGTAGGCGACGTGCAGATCATCGGTGGTCGCCGGCGTGAAATCGAGATCTGGGTTGACCCTGACAAAATGCGCGCTTTCAACGTGACGGTCGCGCAAGTTGCCGACGCCGTGCGCGCCCAGAACCTGGAAGTGCCGGGTGGCCGTGTTGACGAGGGCGCACGCGAGTTGACGGTGCGCACGATGGGCCGAATCGTCGAGCCTGCTGAATTCAATAATCTCATCGTCGCGAACCGCGGCGCATACTCGGTCAAACTCAGTGATATCGGCTACGCGGAAGACGGCTCCGAAGAACCACGCACCGAAGCGCGTTTGAATGGTCAACCGGCCGTTACTCTGATCGTTTCGAAACAGTCAGGACAAAACACGGTCGCAGTTGCAGACGCAGTGAAGGAGCGTTTGGCTGAAATCACCAGGACGTTGCCGCCGGGCTTCAAGACTGAAGTCGTTGGCGATCAGTCGATCTTTATCAAAGCGTCAATCGAAGCGATTCAAACGCACCTGATCGAAGGCAGTATTCTCGCGGCGATCGTCGTGTTCGTCTTCCTGTGGAGCTTCCGTTCGACGGTGATCGCGGGCCTCGCTATTCCGACTTCGTTGATTGCTACGTTTGGCCTGATGGCCGCGATGGGATTCACGTTGAATCAGATCACGATGCTCGCGTTGACGTTGATGGTCGGTATCGTGATCGACGACGCGATCGTGGTGCTCGAAAACATCTTCCGTTTTATCGAAGAGAAAGGTGTGCCTCCGTTCCAGGCCGCAATTGAAGGTACAAAGGAAATCGGCCTGGCGGTTATGGCTACGACGCTATCCCTGCTGGCGGTGTTTCTGCCGGTCGGTTTCATGGGCGGCATCGTCGGCCGGTTCATGTCGTCGTTTGGGTTGACTTCGTCGTTCGCGATTGCCGTGTCGTTGCTGGTGTCATTCACTCTAACGCCGATGCTCGCGGCACGTTTGATCAAACGAAGTGACGACGAGAAAGAGCGCGCCCTCGAGCGAAACACCGAACCTGCCGATCATGGTTCGAAAGAATCGCGCTTTTATCGTCCAATCGATCGCACCTACACGACGATGTTGACGTGGTCTATGCGCCATCGTTGGGTGATTGTGGCTGCGTGCGCGGCTGTGATCCTGAGCATCGTGCCGCTCTTCAAGTTCGTCGGAAAGAACTTCCTGCCGGTCGACGATCAGGCACAGTTCGAACTCAACGTGCGCGCGCCTGAAGGTTTTACTCTCGCGAATACTTCGAACCTTGCGCAACGCATCGCGACCGACGTTCGAAGTTTGCCCGGTGTCATGGACACCCTCGTGACGATTGGCGGCGGGCAGCAGGAGCTCGTGAACGTCGCCACGATTTACGTGAAGCTGACTCCGATCGAGGAGCGCAAGATCGCACAACAAGACTTGATGGTGCGGGCGCGAAACGAAGTGTTGGCCAAGTATCAGAAACTCTATCCCGGACAACTACGCACGAGCGTACAACAGGTCGCGGCGATTTCCGGCGGCGGTTTCCGCAACGCCGATATCCAGTACGTTTTGCGTGGTCCGGATCTGAACAAGTTGCAGGAGTATTCCGATGCGATGCTCGCGAAGATGAAGACCATTCCGGACGTGGTCGACGCCGACTCGACACTCATAAGCGGCAAACCCGAATTGCGAGTGGTTATCGATCGCGCGCGGGCGGCGGATCTCGGCGTGAGAGTCGGCGATGTCGCGCAGGCACTCAACTCGCTTGTTGCCGGTCAGAAAGTCTCTACCTTCAACGCCGGAACCGATCAGTATGACGTGCGCGTGCGCGCGGTCGGCGAGTTTCGAACGAGTGTCGAAGGTTTGAAACGCATGATCGTGTCGTCGACAAAAGTCGGTTGGGTCAGTCTCGACAATCTTGTGAAAGTCGAAGAGGGAACCGGACCAGCCGCGATCGATCGTTTGAACCGCCAGCGACAGGTGATGTTGCTCGGCAACATCAGACCCGGCGGTTCACAAGCCGCAGTGATCACGAAGTTGGACCAGATTAAGCAGGAGATGAACATCGATCCTGCTTACTCGACCGGATTGGCGGGACGTTCCAAAGAACTCGGTCGCGCGGGTTATTACTTCGCGCTCGCTTTTATCCTGTCGTTCGTCTTCATGTACATGGTGCTGGCGGCGCAGTTTGAGTCGTTCGTACACCCGATAACAATTCTGTTGACCCTCCCGCTCGCGATTCCGTTTGGCATCCTTGCGCTGCTGATGACGGGTCAGACGGTCAACATCTTCTCGGGACTCGGACTGCTGCTGTTGTTTGGTGTGGTCAAGAAGAACGCGATTCTGCAGATCGATCACACGAACCAGTTACGCGCACGCGGCATGGAACGCCTCGAAGCGATCATTCGTGCAAATCGAGATCGCTTGCGACCGATTTTGATGACGACGATCGCGCTCGTCGCCGGCATGTTGCCGTTGACGATCTCGACTGGCCCAGGTTCGGGTACGAACAGATCGATCGGCGTGCTGGTAGTTGGCGGACAGACGCTCTGTTTGTTGCTGACGTTGTTGGCGGTGCCGGTTTTCTATTCACTCTTCGACGACCTGGCACGCAGCCGGGTTTGGGGTCTGATTAGAGATCGGGCGCAGGGCACGTTTGGGCGTGTGCGTCGCCGGGCTGCGAGTGTCGCGGCCGGGTTAATTTCGAAGCAGTAATCTGTGAAATCTGTGGATAAAAAAGCAATGCATAAGAAGTTCCTGTTACTAATCGTTTTGGCGTTGAGCCTGAGTTCGGTTGCAACGGCGCAATCAGAGATGCAGCAATTGCAGGTGCCGCCAGTTGCGCCGGACTATCGCGCGCCGCAGAAACCGCTGCCCGAGTTGAATCGCGTCGGTGTTGACATGAATCGACAGCATCCGCTGTCGCTGCGTGAGGCACTCTCGATGGCGCTCGAGAACAACAAAGACATCGAAGTGGCGCGTGAGAATGTGAGGATTGCGGAGTTTGATCTACGCGGTGCGCAGGGTCTTTACGATCCACGACTCTCGACGCAGGCATTTTACGAGCGGACTGAGAGTCCAATCGCCAGCTTCCTGTCCGGTGGATCAAACGGAACGACAGTCACCAGCGATTACACCGGGACGATGCGTCTGGAAGGTCAGTCGCCGGTTCTTGGTGGTAGTTATCGTTTGGACGCTTCGTCGGTGAGGTTGACCACAAACAACCAGTTCACTTCCCTCAATCCGCAGTTTCCGACTGGAGTGACGTTCAACTACACACAACCTTTGTTGCGCGGGCTCAGAATCGATAACAGTCGCCGGCAGATTCAGATTGCGCGAAAGAATCTTTCTTTAACTGACGCTCAATTTCGACAGCGCGCAATCGACACGATCACGAACGTACAACGTGCTTACTGGGATCTCGTCTTCGCACTGCGCAGTTTACAGGTGCAGCGCGATGCGGTTTCAGTAGCGCGGACACAACTCGAGCACAACAAGCGTCTGGTAAACGAAGGTCAACTGGCGCCGATCGACGTTGTTGCTGCTGAAGCACAGATCACGACGTACGAACAGCGTGTGTTCAGTGCGCTTGAAGAAGTCTCGCGCTCCGAGAACAATCTGAAGAATCTGATCGTGCAGAATCAAAAAGCGCAGCTTTGGAGCGAGTCGATCGTGCCTACTGATCCGGTTGATCTCGCCGTTCCGAACGTGTCGCTTCCGGATGCGTTGCAGACCGCGATGGAGAACCGGCCTGAGTTGCAGCAGTCGAACGTGTTGAAAGAGATCAACCAGATCGACCAGCGCTTTTTCAAAGATCAGACGAAGCCTGCGATCGATCTCGTCGGAACGTATGGGATTGTTGGTCTCGCCGGCACGTCCAGCATCTCGCGTGTGAATCCGTTCACTGCGTCGAGTCTGGAGGTCCGTGATCGCGTCAATCTTATTTCGGGCCAGCTTGGTTTGGATCCGTTGCCGGAATTGCCGGTGCAAACTATCGCACCCGATCTGATTGGCGGGTTCGGGCAGTCGCTGGAGAATCTGTTGTCGAACCGCTTCACGAACTTCAAAGTTGGAGTGCAGATCAGTCTGCCGTTGCGCAATCGAACTGCCGAAGCGAATCTCGGACGGTCCCTCGTTGAAGCAGAGCGTATCGGAACTCAACGCGAACAACTCGAGCAAACAATTCAGGTTGAAGTTCGTAATGCATTGCAGTCGATGCGCAGCGCTGAATCTCGTCTGCGCGCCGCAAGCGCGACGCGTGAATCAAACGAGCAGCAGTTTGCGAGTGAGCAACGGAAACTGGACGCGGGCCAGTCGACAACGTTTCTGGTGTTGGAGCGACAGACAGCTTTGACTGAGGCGCGTGGGTTGGAGTTAAAAGCGCAGACAGATCTGAACAAGGCGATTGCAGATTTACAGCGAGCCACGGGTAATGCGTTGCGAGTGAACAGTATCGTGGTGCGAGTGCGCTGACAGGTTTCCCCGTACTGCTGCACCTCATCACGGCGGGCGGTGGGTTTTGGGGGGCGAAACCCACCGCTACCATCTAAAGGATCGTAAAAGCATGTCTGACAACCAACTCCTCGAAACCTGGCAGATTCACGATCGTATCAATCTTTATCTTCTCGACGCCGTCGATCCGGCATCACTCAATAGCTACTCCGCTTCAAAAGGCAGAAGCGTCGGCGAACAGTTTGCTCATATCCACAACGTTCGTCTGATGTGGTTGAAGGCTTCCGCTCCTGATTTGCTGAAGGGACTCGCGAAAGTGGAAAAAGAGCAGGCAAACGACAAGAAGCTCTTGCGCACGTCGTTAGTTGATTCGGGCGTTGCGATTGGAAAGCTGTTGACGAACAGTATTGAGGCGGGCGGCAAAGTGAAAGGCTTCAAACCGCACGCGGCTGCATTTCTCGGCTACTTGATCTCGCACGAGTCGCATCATCGCGGACAGATTGCGTTGTCACTCAAACAAGCGGGCAAGCCGCTCGATAAGAAAATCGGTTTCGGAATGTGGGAATGGGGTGTGAGGTAACTAGAGGATCGCTTCCACTACTTTGAACGCCACGAAGAGCCCACCAATAGTTACGATACCCGCAACGAAATACCACGCCGGCAGTCTTGTCCGACAAGCCTGACAACGAGTACGCGTCGGGGCCACAATCCTTTCGCAGTTATTACACTTCATCAGCCACTAAAAAGAAGCCACAAAAGGCACAAAATGCATATAAAGCACAAAAGGAACCTGTCAGCTTATTGCACACATAAATGAATCCCGTTTATTGGACGTCGCGATCAGATTTTTGTTTATGTGCTTTTTGTGCCTTATGTGCCTTTTGTGGCTACATCTTAACATTGGTCCATAGCGGATAGTGATCAGAAATTTCGATCTGGCGATCGATGCCGCAATTAGTTGCTTCAAGGCCACGCAACCAAACCCAATCGAGCTTCAGTTCAAGCGGCACAAACAGGATCTTGCGTCTGAACGTTTTCTTACCGTCGATGAATGGTGTTTTGAGGCCCGCATCTGAAAATAATTTGGTGACTTTGCCGTGTGCGTTTGGTTCCCACGTATTGAAGTCGCCCATGATTATCGCGGGCATGTCCTTCGGATACTGAGCGAGATCGTCAAGCACTGCTTTGAACTGCTCGAGCTTTTTGTCGAACTTGATCCTCGTCTCTGCGTGTGCGGAGTAGACGCGCCACTGGCGATTCTCAATTTCGAGAGTTGCGCCCAGTGCGACGCGTCGTCGCTGGCCTGGACCAGGATGCGGCAGCACGATGCGCTTTACGTCTGACAAAGGATAGACACTCAAAATCGCAACGCCGGTTTCTTCCTCATCGGTTGGTTTCACGCTTGGTGGCGCTGCCCATGCGTAATGCAGGCCCAACTCGTCCGCGATAATTTTGGCGGTGTTGTTGTTGCCGCTGCGTTTCTTGCGGCGGTCCACTTCCTGGAGTGCGAGGATTGCGGCGCCGCCGACTTCAGGATCGTCTCTAAGCAGCTTGATCATGTCCTTCAGATCTTCGCCGCTACGCCAGCGGATGTTGTACGAAAGAACCTTGAGCTCAACGGGTGTAGACGCCGGCTTTCGCAATGTTGTGCCCCGGCCTGATTCCAATAGACTCACGTCGACGCGCGGCAGGAGACAGACTAAGACCAATAACCATTTCGTCATCATCAGACCAGACATTTCTAAACCTCCACTACAAGGCCGTCCCTGGCTTCCATCGTTTCGCCCGGCCATAACGCGCGAGCTTCGGAGGCGAGATCGACGTCGTCCCATTCCGGATAAAGATGGGTCAAGACCACTTTGTTGGGGGCGCAGTCATGGGCCACACGCATCGCGTCCGCAAGTTCGAGGTGCTTCTGAATAGGTTTGTTTCTCCTGAAAGAACATTCCATCAGCAGCAAAGCGGCGTCTTTTACGAACGGTGCTAAATCATCTGAAAAACCGGTGTCAGAAGTATAGACAAACAGTTGCGAGTCCTCGTCTTTCAAACCTAAGGCCAAACTCTCCTGCGTGTGTGGCGTCGATAATGTGGTGGCTTCGATGGCTGGGAGGATCTCGAATCCGCTCTCGGGTAAGACTTCAACGATCTTGATCGCGAATCGTTGTTCGAAGAGGCGATAGTTATTCGACTCGTTAACCGTATTGATGATCTGGCTGAGACCCTTCGGGCCGAAGATTCGCAGTGGTTTCGTACGAGTTAGCGTTTGTGGCGCCCATTTCAGTCCAAAGAGAAATGGTGTGAGTCCGCCGATGTGATCGAGATGAAAATGGCTGATCCAGATGGCGTCGAGATTCGGCCAGTCGAGATTCTCCTGCGCCATACGGTGCGGAGTATCGGCGCCAAAATCGAGAGCGATCGTGCCGTGCGAAGTTTCCAGCCAGTGTGCGGGTGCCGCACGGCGCGGATGCGGCACCGAGGTGCCTGAACCGAGAATCGTTAGTTTCATGTGCGTATTTTAAGCTAAACTCCGGCCATGAGTTCGGCCATCAATTCGATAGGGACCCATCTCGATGTGCTTGCAGTTTTTTCTCATCCCGACGACGCGGAATTGTCTGTCGCGGGGACGCTACTGAAACTCAAGTCTCTGGGTTATCGCACCGGGGTTTGCGATCTTACGCGTGGTGAGATGGGAACGCGCGGCACTCCTGAGATTCGCGCGAAGGAAGCACTCGATGCGGCGCGAATCTTGAAGCTCGACGTGCGCGTGAATCTGGATCAACCGGATGGACACGTTTGGCCGACTGAAGTTGCGCGCACGGCGTTTGTGCGAGTGCTTCGGACGCACAAGCCCAAAGTGCTTTTGACGACGCACGAAGACGATCCGCATCCGGATCACGCGAATACGTCGGTGATTGTGAGACAAGGAGCGCGGCTCGCGACGATGAGGCGATACGATGACGACGCTGGATTGGATCCGGTGCCGATGCCCGCGATCATGCATTCGCTCTTCTCGCGACGCATCGTGCCGTCGTTTGTAGTGGACGTGTCTGCGTTTGTCGATGAGAAGATGGACGCGATCAAGGCTTACGCTTCGCAGTTTTATGATGCCGGGTCACGAGAGCCGACGACGCGAATCAGCAAGCGTGGCTTTCTGGATGAGATCGAATTCCGTATGAGATATTTCGGATCGTTGATTGGTGTTGAGGCCGGTGAGCCCTTCTACGTGCGTGAAGCGCTGAACGTCGACGATCCGCTCGCGCTGCTGACGCGACCGATGAATATTTATTCCTGAGGACTTATATAGGTCCTATAGGACCTATAGGACCTATTTTTTCTTTGGCTCCAGGATGGCCCGCGCGATCGCGATCGTCGCTACGGCTCGAGGTCCTTCACCCTGAAATCCACGCGCCAATTCAACCGCACGATCGTAATCCTTCGTCGCAAGTTCTTTGAAGATTCCATCAAGATCGAAGTCAGCCACGTCGCTCGAGTGAATCGACGACTGTCCCTCGCTCTGGAACTTCATCACGATCTCGCCATCTTCACCCGTAAAACCTTCGGCAGAGTTTGCCGCCTTCACAGCATCGAACGTGGCATCCCAAACGCGTGCTGGATCAGCGAAATTGAAGGCGTTCGCCACCGCAATCAGTCCGCGCGGAAGTGCCGGATCCGATACTTCAATCCGGCGCGCTTCCGTTCCCGCTTCATCGATCAGTTCCAGTGCTTTATCACGATCGGTTTTAGCGAGAATTTTGGCACACTCAGTGAGTACCCACGTCTTGAGAATGTGCGTCAGTTCGCCTTTACGAACCATCTCTAACGCTTGATCGGTATCTTTCTTGCCGACGAAGTACGCCGCGAGTGACGAATCAATGTACGCCTGCAACTGCTTGCGGACTTCGGAGTCTTCAACTTTGCTCGCAAACTCTCGCGCTCTTAAATCCCCTTTGCTCGACGTGATGTAAGCCAGCTCGATGTAGATCTGGTCACGATCGGCGGATGTCTTTACTCGGTCAACACGCTCGAGCAATAACTGTTCGCGATTACTTGTAGCAGGTTTATCCGATTTGAGTCCTCTATTGATCCAATCGTCGTCGCGACGGCGCGTGTTTTCAGAGACGATTGGGTCCAAAGCGTTCACGAGAGTCCGAAGCGCCTCAACTACCTCGGCCGGTGCGCCCTGCTCGAAGAACGGTAACAGTCGTTTTATAACGAGATATTTCCCATCCACACCCGCTGAAGTTTGATCCGTTTGTCCCGGTCCAGGTAAGGGCCGCAGCAGAATACCCGCGCCCACCTGATAGAACGTGTTTCGCAATTCGGGTGACACCGCTGCGGGCGTGATCGTGTCAGAACTCTGCGAGCTGGTCGAGCCGCCGCTGCTAAAGGTCACATGCAAGTGAGGAGTAAAAATGTACGAAGCAAGTAGCGAAACTGTATTCGCATCTGCTTGAGGGTTGTTGGCAGCACTCGTGAGTAAAGCTGCGTATCGTTTGTCAGCCGCGTCGGGGTTCTTCTCGCGGACGTCGGACAGAAAGTTGATGGTTTGCGTTGCTACAAACGAAAGTGCGGGTTCAGCGAATTCGAGAGCGCGATCGGTTTCGCCTACCTGGAGCAATTGCGCCGCTACTCCGATGCGCTGGTTCATTGCGTCGCTCAAACGATTCGGATTCGGCTTTGCAGTTGACGCCGAATTCGCCGCCTCCATTTTTTGCGCTTTGTACTTCTCGAGAAACTCGTCGCCAAGAACTCGATCGTGCCGCGCCACTAGCCGCAAGACTTCCTGTCGCACGTTCGGCGGTAAGCTGACGGCGTAACCGCCACCAGTCCGTGACTTCTGTTTACTGATATCTTCCTGGAGTTTCTTGTCGCTTTCCTGATCGGCAACTTCAGCCGCTTCCCATGCTTTGCGAAACAGGAGTCGACCTTGTTCAGTGTCGACTCGCCAGAGCGCATCGGCTATGCGAGCGAGTGATCTGGCGCGCAGCATCTGGTCGCGAAACGCGCGTGCGTCGGTTGAGAGTGAGACCAGAAGGGCGCGGGCTTTGGCGCGACGTTCCTTTAGCTCGAGTTCAGCATCTGACGGGGCAGTGGAATCCGCCGCCGCGGCTTTCTCAGGCGCTGCCTTTTTCGCGACGTTGGTTGTTTGCGCGTGAGTGAGGATGGCAGATAAGAGTAAACACAACGAAATGCAGAACTCTTTCATGCTCCACTCCTAAATCTGTGAAATCTGTGGATGACCTACGCTGAATCCTTGCGTTTGTCGAGCACCGAACGTGCGATCGCAAGTGTTGCCACTGCCCGAGGAGCCTCGCCGGTGAATGTTTTTGCGAGCTGAATCGCTCGGAGAAGATCGGCGCGTGCAAGATGCCTGAAAACCGCGAGCAAGTCAAAGTCTTCAGCAGTGCTTTGATTCATGACCACCATAAACCTGGTCTGCAGTCGTGAAGTGATCCGGCTGTCTTCGCCGGTATAAGCCTCTGCACTGTTGGCTGCCTTCACTACCTCACCGAGAATTTCCCACGAACGCACGCGATCGATCTCGCCGAAACCGACAGCCACAGCCGTGAGGGCTCTCGCGCGATCCGGATCCCCGGGGCTGATGCGACGGCTCTCTGCGAGTGCTTCTTCAAGCATGTCGGCGGCACGCGACCGCTCCGCAGCGAGGACCAGCTTAGCGCCACTCGTCAGAGCCCACACCTTTTGAATGCTACTGAGCTCGCCCGACTTAACCAGCCGGCTGATTTCGGTGATGTCTTTATTTCGGACTGCGGCTTGAACGAGTTGAAAATCAGTATAGGCTTTGACGCTCTTGCGGAGTTCCGTGTTCTCGATCTTGTCGACCAAATCTTTGCCACGAGGATCGCCGTCCTGCGAGAGCGAAACTGCATAGTCGGCATAAATCGCGTCGCGATCGTCCGATTTGGTCGCGTGGTCCAAACGTTCCTGCATACGCTGCAAAGGATCGCCTTCCGACGACTCCGGCTGAATCCCGATGCTCACTGCGCGATTCTCGCCTTGCTGCATGTCGGGGGGCACATACGAAGCAAGCGCCGTCATTTGTGTTCGTAAATTTGGCGCGAGATCTGCTGCGTACTGCTCGAAGAGCGGCAGCAGACGTTTGATCATCAAATACTTTCCCGATCGACCTGATGTGGTTCGGTCCTGATCTGGCGCCGGAACCGGTTGCATCAGAATATTGAAGGCGACTTTGAGAAAGTTGTTGCGTAGTGCAGGGTCGACTTCGGGTGCGGGTGTCGGTCCTCTTTGGCGACTTTGATTAGAACCGCCCTCCCTCTCGAACGTCACGTAAAGAAACGGTGTGAACAGATACGACGACAATCCGGACACTGTGTTGGCGTCGGAGTTTGGATCGCGTGCGGCGAGAGCCATGAGGTTAGTGAAAGCTCCGTCCCCGAGTTGTGCATTTTTCTCGCGTAAGGCGGAGAGAAAGAAGATGGAGTCAGGGCTGACCGTGTTGAGGGCTGGAGCTGCGAATTCGAGTGCGCGTTGAACTTCGCCGTCTTCGACGAGTCGTCGCGCCAGTTGCAAACGTTGCGAACCGCCAAGACGACTGTCTGGATTGTTTCGCTGATTCGTCGCGGCCTCACTTCTTTCTTTTGCGGCTGCTTCATCGAGTGCTTTGAGAAACTCCTCGCCGAGTTTGCGATCTCGCTTAGCCACGAGGCGCAAAACTTCGCTGCGCAGGTCCGGTCCCCCACGCACGACGACCGGGCCGCCTTCTGATTCCATCCGCTTCATGTCCTCGGCGCGTTTCTTCGCTGCGTCAGCGTCGACAATCTCTGCAGCTTCCCACGCGCGCCGGAAAAGCTCTCGCGCCCGCTCAGGATCCGTATCCCAGAGCACGTCCGCGGCCCGTGCCTGCACGCGCGCCCGCCGCGTCTGATCCTTAAAACTGCGCGCCTCTTCGGCAAGACTCGTGACGAGCGAAATCGCGACGGCGCGCTGCTGCGCCGCCTCGGCATCCGCTTCTTCGTTATTGGCTTTCGGTTTTTTGGGCTGCGCAAACGCAACCGAGGACACACTAAAACAAAGACTCAACGCAATTACGGCGAAGGGTAGGCGCATAAAACACTCCTGTAGGTGAAACGCGGGATGGATATATCCAGACAGTCACACGTACCTGGCGGAGTTCAGTTCCAAAAGTTGATCGGGCGCTGCAGAACGTACTGTAGGGGCGGCCCTCCGTGGCCGCCCTTGGTTTTACAACGTATTCAAGAATCGACCGCCTTGGGTTCCGCGAACCCGTTTCAACCAAGGGCGGCCACGGAGGGCCGCCCCTACAGTTCGTTCTGCAGGGATCATTACACCGCAGTACGTTCTGCAAGGATCATTACACCGCGACTACCTCAAGTTCAGGATCGACTTCCTGCTTGAGCATGCTCTCGATTGCCATTAACGTGCCGGTGAGGGAACTGGGACAGCTGCCGCAGGCGCCCTGGTAGCGAATGCTGAGGGTGTGATCGGCGAGGCCCATGATTTCGAGATAGCCGCCATCGCCCATCAGTGCCGGACGTACTTTTTCATCCAGGATTTCGTTGATTCTTAACAATCGCGGATCGTCACTCGTTACTGCTGCAATCGGACCACCAACTGCCGCTGCTGCCGCTGCCGCCGATCCATTCACGGCTTCGGCCGCGCGAATCGGGACTGCCAGCGCGGGTAACAACTCATCCCAGTCGCCTTCGTCATCTTTCTCCACTGTAATCATGCGGTCCATATAAAAGACCGACACGACATGTCCAACATCAAACAGCGACTTCGCGAGTGGATCATTCTCAGCCAAATCCGCCGCGCCGTATTGCCGTGCGACACCATTACTCACCGGTTCGCGCAGAATAAACTTCACCGCATTTGGATTCGGGGTCTCTTCAATATCACTAATCTTCGGCATTTCTAACTCCTATTCGTGGCCACCATTATAACGTTTTTGCTGCGCACTCGCAGTGAGCCACAGCGTGCGAAAGCCTACGCTTATCGCAACGCTAAGTCTTTCTTGTCAAAAAGCTGGTCCGGCGTTGCAGAATTCATTGCTAAAAACTCGGAGCAGGCATATACTCCCGCCCTCACTTGCCCCCCTCTCAGAAGGTGAGTCAAAGTGAGATAGAGGCAGGCGATAGCGAGGGTCGCCTGCCTCAACTTTTTTGTGGGTTGTGCTTTGTACTTTGTGCTTGGTAATTTGAAGTAGTTTCCCGAAGAACAAAGTACAAAGAACCAGGCACAAAGAACCATGAACATCGGAATCACGGTATACCCCACCTACGGCGGTAGCGGAATAGTCGGCTCCGAACTCGGCAAAGAACTAGCTGCACGCGGTCACACAGTTCACTTCATCTCTTCGGCATTGCCAACTCGTTTGACTGAGCTGAACGAGCGTGTGCGTTTCCATGAAGTCGAGATGATGTCGTATCCCTTGTTCGAACATCAGCCATACACACTCGCGCTCGCGACAAAAATGGCGACTGTGGCTGAAGAAGAGAATCTCGATCTGCTGCACGTCCATTACGCGATTCCACATTCCATCAGCGCGATACTCGCGCGCGAGTCGCTCAAACCACGCCGGCGCTTGCCGGTTGTCACCACGCTGCACGGAACCGATATCACGCTCGTCGGCGCCGACCGTTCTTATTTGCCGATCACGCGCTATGGCATCGTGCAGTCTGACGGTGTGACGGCGATCTCGAACTACCTGAAAGAAGCGACACGCGAGATTTTCCACTTTGACGATATCAAAGTGATTCCAAACTTTGTTTGCCAGTACGACTATCACCGCCTCGAAGTCGCAAGTCTGCGCGAAACATTGGCGCCGCAAAACGAACCGCTGCTGGTCCATGTCTCAAATTTCCGTCCTGTTAAGCGACCGGTTGACTGCGTCGAGATCTTTGCGCGTGTTCTGAAGAAGGGTGTAAAGACACGTTTGATAATGGTTGGCGACGGCAGTGAGAGAACGAATGCAGAGCATCGCGCGCGCTGTCTCGGCATTTATGATCAGTGTTCGTTCGTCGGCAAGCAGCCGCGCATCGTCGACTATCTTTCAGCGTCAGACGTGTTGCTGTTGCCTTCGGATCAGGAATCGTTTGGACTGGCGGCTTTGGAAGCGATGGCGTGTGAGGTTCCGGTGATTGCGTCGCGTGTGGGCGGGCTTCCGGAAGTCGTGACTGACGGTGAGACGGGTTATCTCAGCGCCGTGGGCGACGTCGACAAGATGGCAGCGGACGCCGCGCGTTTGCTCTCTGATGAGAAACTTCGCAAAGCGATGGGCCAACGCGCAAGAGAGTCGGCAATTGATCGCTATCGCACCGACGTAGTGATCCCGCAGTACATCGAATTCTACGAACAGATACTTGCGAAACAGCTTTGATGGACAGGATTAACAGGATTGATTCAGGATAGACAGAATGAATTATGTCGATCCTGAAACAATCGTGTTAATCCTGTCTAACTAACATGTCGTCTATTATCGTTGGCACCGCCGGTCACATTGATCACGGAAAGAGCGCACT
>DASYPN010000260.1:0-64453 GCA_036006625.1 Pyrinomonadaceae bacterium
GATGTTGTTCACCACGCGAGTCACGCCGGCAATTCTCTTCACTCTGCCTGCCGCGTCAGACCGCGTCGAAGAACGAACCACCTGTCCGTAAAGGGTAACAGTCCCTCCGTTGATGCTATATGCGAGATTATCGAATACGCCATAGTAAGGAAGCATTACCAGTTCATGCCGAACCTTTTTGGCAAGCTGCGGGTTGGTCGCACCCTGAGCGCCCTGAGCCAATGCCACGGCCGGCATTACCGCAAGCAACAGCGTTGCAAAAACACTGATTACAAGCCGTGAAATCGAGTATCTATTTTTGTTTGTCATTCTTAAATCCTCCCCCATTCCCTGAAGATTAGATAGACACCCTTAACGCGTGGTTGGTTACGAAATTGCCCAATCTTTGCTACGATTTCCGCCCAAATGACACGACCACAAACAACTGAAGCTGCCCCCTACTATTTCAAGTACATTGACCTTATAACCAGCGACGAGATCGTGCCCGCGATTGAGAGTCAGATGGACGAAACTCTTCAATTTCTACAGGGCATTTCAGAGGAAAAAAGCCGGCACGCCTACGAACTGGGAAAGTGGACGATTCGCGAGGTCCTGAATCACGTGAACGATGGCGAACGTGTCTTTCTCTATCGCGCATTTTGGTTTGCGCGCGGATATGAGGACGCCCTCCCCAGTTTTGACCAGGATCTGGCTGTAGTGGCGGCGCATGCCAACAATACTTCGTGGGCGGACCTGGTTGAGGAGTTCAGGAGCATCCGGCTAGCGACCATCTCGTTTTTCAAGAACCTTCCGGACGAGGCGTGGTCGAAAACTGGCGTCGCCAGCGACTACCCGTTCACCGTTCGTTCGCTGGCCTACATCATCGCTGGGCACGTCGAGCACCATCGAAACGTCCTCGCCGAACGGTATCTTTAGACCGGATTAACAGGATTTTTGCAGGATTTAGCCCTAAATCCGGTCCATCCTGAAAAAATTTGTAGATCTTTATCCTTGTTTTACACACCGCTTCGGGTGTACTCTTGTAGCCCTGCGGGGACACTCACTCCGGCTACATTATCCGCAGGCCCCCATCCACCACAGCCACTCCAGGAGAATCGCAGATGAAAAGGTGCCCCCAGTGTGAGTTTATTTACGAGGACGACCAGAGTCTTTGTGACATGGATGGAGTTCTCCTCGTTCTGGATTCTCGCACTCTGCCAAATATGAACGCGCTGACGACGGTCACGACCAAGCCCGCGCCGAAGCGTAACCGTGCCGTGCCTGCATTTGCGACGCTGATTCTCGCGCTCGTGCTGGGGATGGTTTATTTCGTTTCCATGCAACGAAGGGCGACGCAGACTGCGTCCACGCCCGCTATCGTCGAGACGACCGTGAGTCCCGCGCCTGCAGAGAGTCCAGCGCAAGTGGCGGCGCCCGTCGAACCCGAACCTCAACCGCCGGTCGAGGAACCCAGGTCCGCTGCGACAAAAGCGCCGGCAGTTCCCGTGAAAAAGGTTTCCGCAAAAGCATCCACGAATTCACAAACCAAACTTGCGACCCCTGCCGCCGAGGAAAAGAAAGACGATTCGAAGGTTGGTTCAATCCTCAAGAAAACCGGTCGCATTCTCAAGAAGCCGTTCAAGTTCTGACATCCATGTCCTAATCCTTTCCCGCCATGAAGCGTTGCCCCCAATGTCTCTTCCTCTATCCCGATTCGGACGAAAAGTGTGACTTCGATCAGACTGTGCTCGAGGTCGTCGACGACTCAGCGCTCGAACCCGCGACGCGTCCTAAGAAAAGCCGCACCGTGCCTTTTGTCGTAGCCGTGGCGCTAATCCTGGGCGTGTTTGTAGGCGCGCTTTACGTCGGGTTGAGTTCCCGATCTCAGGAAGCTTCAGCCGCAACCGAAAGCACAATCAACGTTCAGCCGGTTGCCACTCCTTCGCCGCTAGCGCCCTCGCCGTCGCCGTCTCCTTCACCTTCACCATCACCGTCACCTACGGCGTCGCCGAAAGTTTCCCCATCAATTTCGACTGCACACACACGTGCGACTGGGGATCCAGTCTCGACCAGTGGACCAGGAATCGGAACCCGACAGGGTGGTAAACCCGTAATAATGCTGGCGAGCGGCGGAAAAATCGAAGCCGATGAGGTCTGGCGCACCAAAGATGGTGTATGGTACCGCCGCAACGGAATTGTTACCCTGCTAAAACGCGGCCAGGTGAAGAACATCGTGACGCGTTAAGCAGCCGAGTTCACAAGTTAATAGGAGGGCAAGTATGAGAATACCGGCTTCCATTTTGGCTTTGGCTCTGATTCTTGGCGTGGCTCTTTCCTGCAAGCTCGGCGAACGACTCGCAGGCGATAAGAATGCAGGCACTGTGAGCACGCTGTGGGCCGACGTGCCTCCGTTTCAGGGCGCCACGAAATCGGATCTCGAGATTCCACTCGGAGCGCGTCTGTTCATTCGCGGCATGATGCAAGGCAAGCTCAACTTCATCTCATTCAAAACAAATAAGACGGCGCAGGAAGTAAAGGATTTCTATTCGAAGGAACGCATGAAAGCGGCTGGTTGGACCGTTGATCAGAAGGGATGCGTTGGCGACACGGAAGACTCGCAGAATCACGGCGCCATGTGTCTCTTTCAACGCAAAGACAACGGCAAGGACGAGGGACTCGCGATCATCGTGGCCCAGGACGAGAAACTTCCCGAGACCAACATCTTCTACGCCCGCATCGACATGACGAAATAATTCGGGACGTACTGTAGGGGCGGCCCTCCGTGGCCGCCCTCGGTTGGCATACGAATTCAAGATGCGAGAGCCTCGGGTTTGGCGAACACCATTTAACCGAGGGCGGCCACGGAGGGCCGCCCCTCCAGTACGTTCTATGGTTTTTTAAGAAGATGGGTCTTGATTTAGTCGAATTGACGATCAGGTTTGAGGATGCTTTCGGCGTCGCCATTCCTGATAAGGTCGCGAGTGATATAACAACTCCACGCGAAGTGACGGAATACCTCGTCACTCAACTCAACGTTGGCCGGCGAACAAGTTGTATTTCACAACAAGCTTTCTACCGGTTACGCAGAGAGTTGTTGCCCCTCACGAAGACTCAGCGTGGCGAGTTTCGTCCAACGGTTATGCTTTCGCAGTTGTTTCCGGCCGATGCCCGAAAAGAAGTCTGGAACGAAGCAAGATCGCAGATTGGGGTTTCGGTGCTTCCCGATCTGGTGCGCCCAAAATGGTTGGTTTACGTACTAACCATTCTCATCGTTGTGACCGCTATCATTATGTTCAGTCACAGCTATGACATCTCGGGCGATAGTGCAATTGCATTCTTCCTGAGCGTGTTGGTTTCAGGCGCGCTGGCTCACGCAAGCCAGTTCGCGACTCGTTCACTGCGATCGGAGTTTAGTCGTGAATATACGACTGCCGGCGACTTGGCAAACTATTTGGCGCTACACAGTCCTCACGCTTTCAAGAAAAACTGGACGCGAGAAGAGATTGCTGAAACCGTGCGAATGGTAATCATCGATCAAACTGGCGTTAGCGATTTTCACGAAGACTCACGCTTCGTTCAGGACATGCATCTCGACTGAACTTCTGCAGATTACGAGATTACGCCGTTGACCGATATAATCGCAGGCGTATGCCAACCAAGGATCCACTAGCAACCTCAGGACTCCCCACATTCCAAAGTGACGATTCGCCGAGACCGGCTCCGCCGCTCGCGCCGAAGTTCTTAATCCTCGTCGTCGACGATTCCGCTGACAACCTCGCAATGCTCAGCCTCGATCTACAGCAACAGAATTACCAGGTCGTAACGGCAAGCAACGGCGAAGACGCAATTAAAATCGCGACACAAACAAATCCCAACCTGATTCTGATGGATATCAATCTGCCGGAACTGGATGGATTGGCCGCGACACGCCGAATACGCGACATCGAGACACTGCGCGAAGTGCCCGTGGTCGCAGTCACCGCCTTTGGCACCGAAGGCTTTCAGCGCGCGGCTTACGACGTGGGTGTCGACGGGTATTTGACAAAGCCAATCGACATGGATCGCATGCACCAACTCATCGCCCGACTTCTCTCCTCCGGTGAATCCGGCAGATTGCCCAGTCAGTCTTTCTGAAACATTGCCGCCAGTTGTCGAGCGTGATAGTCTCCCGTCCTCTTCCCATTCCGCAGACAAAAGGAGACATCGCGATGAAATTTACGGTGAGGTTTCTAATCCTTCTAACTGTCGGCCTGCTGCTCTCGCTCACGTTGATCGATCGCTCGCCCGCAGCCAAAGCGGCGCCCCTCGATCTCTCCGGTGAAATCAATGGCGCTCCTTACCGGATCAGAGTGCCGGAAGTTTGGAATGGGACGCTGCTCGTCTTCGCTCACGGATATCGTGACAAGGCCGATCATCCCGGTGAGATCGATAATCGAAATGCCGACGTCGCACCAAATGCAGCGCTCGAAGCCCCGTTGCTGGCACAGGGTTTTGCCCTCGCCGGAAGTGCTTACAAAGACAATGGCTGGGCAGTTGGAGACGCAATTCAGGACACAAAGAATCTCGCTGTGTTCTTCCGTGACAACGTAGCGCAGCCACAACGAACGATCCTCGTCGCTGCTTCGCTCGGAACTTTCGTCGGTTACAAGAGCATGGAACAGTTCAACGGGATCTACGACGGCGCACTCTGCCTTTGTAGTGTCGGCGCCGGCGCAACTCGCCTGTGGGACAGCGGTGTGCCGCTTTATCTGGCTTACGACGTCGTCTTCGGAATTCCTGCGTCGTGGGGAACAGTCGGCGAAGTTAGAAACGACATCGACTTCGACACGGAAGTACTTGCGAAACTCGCGCCCGAGCTCAGCAACATCGCAAACTTTCCGAAGTTTGAATTCATTCGACTCGTGGCGAAGAATCCCGGTCGCGGTCTTACGCCGCCACCGCCGCCTGCGTTCTTTCCGGGTTGGGCTTTGACTGACTTTTTCTTCTTCACTGAAGCGCGCGCAGAGTTGCAACGTCGTGCGGGTGGTCCATTCGTTCAGAACCTCGATCAGAGTTATGAGCTTACTGCTGCTGAGAAAGCTTATCTCGCCGGTATCGGACTGCCGACGCCAGTCGTTGATGCGTGGCTCGCGCAGATGAACGCAAGACGAGACATTGAGGCAAAACAGTCGGCGAGAAATTACGTCCGTAACAACACCGACTTCAACGGCAAGATTCGTAATCCGATTCTGACTGTGCACACGATCATCGATCCGTTGCTGGTGGTTGCGAACGATGGCGCATACGCGGAGCTGAATGCCGCGGCCGGCAGACAAGATCTACTTTTCCAAACGTTCACGACCGGCGTCGGTCACTGCAACCTGACTGGCCCACAAGTGCTGACTTCGATTGGGGCGATTGACGCGTGGGTGCGCACCGGAGTGCGTCCGACAGCGGCGACATTTCCGGCTGGGCTGGGATTCAACAATGCTTTCGTCCCACCGCCTTTTTAGACAGGATGACGCTGCTTGGGCACAGTCCAAGCACATCCTGTAGAATAACGCACGAGCCCCCTGGTGTTGTTGTTGAGTTCTTCAAGGGACCGTGCGGTGAGTTCTTCGCTATCGTTAACCAACGCCGTTACTTCCGGCGACGAAGGCGCCGTGTCCAGACTGCTGTCCAGCGGCGCGGACGTTAACGAAACTACGAACGGCGGTCAGACTGCCCTCACACTCGCCGTCATTTTCGGTCACACAAATCTTGTACGAATGCTGGTGAATGCGGGCGCGGATCCGAAGATGCGCGACAACCTCGGTCTGAACGCGATCGAGTGGGCACAACGCAGAGGACTCCACGAAGCGTACGCTCTCCTGACGAATAGCCCTGAACCCGCGCCTCGATCCAGGCGAATCGTGATTCCTGTCGAAGAGACGAAGGCGCCTGTCGTCGAAACGCCTCCCGCTCCGCGCAAAGACGAAGTCCAGAGTACTGCTCCGAAGGATGAAAAGAGTCGCCTCTGGGTGGAGGGAGTAAAGCAAAGGCTTGATGAACAAGCCATGCGACGGCTCAATCGAAATGAGCCTCCAGTCGAGCGACGTATAGTTCGTGAGGAGCCGCCACCGCCGCAGCCACCGCCTCCACCGGAACCGCCGAAAGAAACAGCTCTCACCGGCGCACCACGGATCCTGACGCCACCACCCGTCGAGCCCGTGAAATCAGGCAAGCGCAAACGCTGCCCACAGTGTGGTGAAGTCTACAGTGATCTCGTTGCGTATTGCGCTCAGGATATGGCGCCACTCGTCGACATCGACGCACCTATCGTCACTGAAACAACAAAACCAAAAAATGGTGCGCTGTTTTGGATACTGGTGTTCATCAGTCTTGCTGGTTCTATCATCCTGGGTTCACTCATTACCACGTACATGTACAGGGCAAACCAGGCTTCGACGCCTCTACCTGCTCAACAACAGAAGTCTGTACAAAAAGGCACGCCGGAGCTCAGCGCAGGGCTTGCAGGCAAATCGACTTCGTTACCCGAGGCCGAGTGTCCTGTGACTGGACCAGATCCTATTTCCGGTGCAGTGACGGTGCGAATCCTCGTCGACAATAAGGGACAGGTTAACTGGGCCCGTGGTTCAGGCGGCGACTGGCTCATGCGCGGCGCCGCGACGGAAGCCGCAATGAAATCGACCTTCGACCCGCAAAAACTTCGCGGCCGGGAAGTCGAAGGAACGATCACATACACGTTCAAGCCTTAAACGAAATATAGGTCCTATAGGACCTATCCGACCTATACTGCTATCCTTTCCTATATGGTCGACTCCCAGCAGACGCGCATCCTGCCGGATGAGCTGCGCACGACTGTTCCCCTTGTCGGCACAATTCTGCGCGACCGCTATCGACTCGACAGTGAACTCGGTCGCGGTGGCATGGGCACGGTTTATCGCGCCACCGATCTCGAGCTTCAAAGAGAAGTCGCCGTCAAAGTTCTCGCAACTACCGCGCAGACTTCCGACGCGCGTGAACGACTCGTCCGCGAAGCTCGTTCCGCCGCGGCGCTCAATCATCCGCACATCGTCACCATTCACGACGTTGGCGAAGCGAGTGGCTTTCCGTTTCTCGTGATGGAGCTTGTCGCTGGTCCGCGTCTCTCACAAGCGCGTCCGACTGACATCTCGCGTATCGTCAGTATCGCCGTTCAGATTTGTGATGCGCTCGAACACGCACACAACAACAAGATCGTTCATCGCGATCTGAAACCTGACAATGTGCTCCTTGCCGGTATGGGCGAATCGAGCAGCGTAAAACTCGCCGATCTCGGGCTCGCTCTACCCGCTTACGGCGCACGCATCTCGCGCGCGGGAGTCATCGTCGGCACGGCCGCATACATGGCGCCCGAACAGGCGTTGGGCCAACCAGTCGATGGTCGCGCGGATCTCTACGCGCTTGGCGTTCTGCTTTACGATTTGACGACCGGACGCGTGCCTTTCACCGGCGACGATCCACTCACGATTATCTCCCAGCACGTACACGCGCACGTTGTCCCACCGCGCATGCTTTGTCCCGACATTCCACCCAGCCTCGAAACCGTCATCGTCCGGCTGCTCGCGAAAGATCCGGCACAACGATTCAGCACGGCGGCTGAAACTCGCGCCGCATTACTCAATTCACTAAAGAGCACCGAAACCCTGCCCACCGAAACCGCGCCGGCGGTCGCGATTCTCGACGCGTTGTCACGCGGTCGTCTCGTTGGCCGAAATGCCGAGCTGGCCGAGGCACGCGAGCTGTGGCAACGAGCGCGCGAAGGACGCGGGCACGCGGTGCTTCTCAGCGGTGAGCCCGGCGCCGGAAAGAGTCGTCTCGCGCGCGAGATCACGATCCAGGCGGCGGTTGACGGCGCAGTCGTGCTGTCTGGCGGCTGTTACGAGTATGAAGCAGCGACGCCTTATCTTCCGTTTGTAGAAGCGTTTCGCCGTTGGGTGCGCGAAGAGAAGAGTGACGAACATTTGAGAGAGGTTCTCGGTGATGCCGCAACTCAGATCGCGAAGCTCGCTCCCGAGATCGAAACGCGACTCGGCCCGTTTCCCGAACGTCAGGAGCTCGCCGCACACGAGGAACGTCTGCTCTTCTTCGATGCTGTCGTGCAAGTGTTTTCCAACATCGCACGACGTCAATCGTTGCTCTTTTACGCGGACGATCTGCACTGGGCCGATCGCGGTACCCTCTGGTTGCTGGGCCATCTGTTGCGGCAACTACGTGACTCGCGTGTGCTGATTCTCGGCGCCTATAGAGAGACTGAACTCGATCGCGCTCACCCGCTTGCGAAGTCACTCGTCGACTGGAACCGCGAACGTTTAATCACTCGCATCGTGCTGCGCCGTTTCAGCGAATCGGAAACTGGCGATCAGCTCGGCGCGCTGCTTGGCGAACAGGTCAGTGGTGAGTTTGCGGTTGCTGTTCATCGCGAAACAGAAGGCAATCCATTCTTTGTCGAGGAAGTTTTGAAGGCGCTTATTGAACGTGGCTCTGTGCGGCGTGAAAGTGGACGCTGGCGGCGTTGTGACATGGAAGAGTTGTTGATTCCGCAGAGCGTAAAAGAAGCGATTGGCAATCGTCTGGATCGAGTCAGTCAAAACACGAACGAAGTGCTGCGTGTGAGCGCAATACTCGGCAAGGTCTTCACGTTCGAAGAATTGTCAGCCGCTGCGGAACAAAACGAAGACACGCTGCTCGATGCCCTCGACGAAGCAACCGGCGCCCAACTGATTGCGGCCGGTCCGGGCGATTCATTCAGTTTCACTCACGACAAGATTCGCGAAGTTCTTTATGAGGAACTGAATCCGATCCGGCGTCGGCGCCTGCATCGTCACGTCGCCGAGGGTTTGGAGCGCAGATGCAGAACCTCTCAGTGCGCCGTTGAGAAGCTGGCCCATCACTACATTCAGGCCGGCGATCATCAACGTGGTCTCGAATACGCAAAACAGGCAGCCGCCGAGGCCGCGCGTGTGTTTGCATTCGACGAAGCGATCGCGGCTTACGGGCGCGCACGTGACTGCGCCGAGGCGTTGGGATTGACTGAAGAGCAACTCGCGCAGGAAGAAGCAATCGGCAAAGCCTTCATGCTTCACGGCGACACGATTCTCGCTGCCGAACATTTCGAACACGCGCTCGCGCTTGCGACCGATCCGGCAACTCGCGTGCGTCTCCAGTCCCAGGCAGCGGCTTCACTCGTCACCACAGGCGATCCGCGTGGAAGTGAATACTTACGCGAAGCGCTACTGGTTCTGGATCCGGTCACGAATCCACTCGAAACAGCAAATGCTTTATCAACCGAAGCGCGGTTTCATCACCTCGCAGGTCGTCACAAAAAGACGATCGAATTGTTGACGCGCGCCGTCGAACTTGTCGAACCTATTGCTGAAGGTGACCACGTCAGCCCTTTCGAAGCGACGGTGATCTCGCAGATCTACCCTTACACAGCCGCCGGTTATCAACACTATGGCCTCTACGAAAAGTCTGATGAATGGGCACGACGGGCGATTGACTTTGGTGAGAAGCACAACGTCCTGTTCGCGCAGGCGTCTGGCATCGAGTTTCTCGGAGAAAACTGCATCCACAAAGGAACCTACGAAGCAGGTCTCGGGTATGCCGAGCGCGAGATCGAGATAGCAAACAAACTGCACTCACGTGAACGTCGCGCGTGGACGCATTACTACGCGGCGCAATGTCGTTTCTACCTCGGCGAGACACAACGTGCAGAACAGGAATTTCTCGACGGCATCGCGCTCGCCGAAGCGATTGGAGAGAATCGTGTGCTGGCGTTATTTCGATCAAGCCTCGGAGTGGTTCAGGCGATTCAGGGACGATACGATGAGGCGTTGAAAACAGTTGAGGAGAATTTTAAACGCTCGTCGCCGAGTTTGTTGTACACACATTTCGAAGCGCTCAGATGTTTTGCGGAAGTGAGATTTCGTCGCGGTGAGATCGACGAAGCGGAACAACTCTGCCGCCAGGCTGAAGAGCTCGTGTCACCGACTGAGTCGCGTGTCAGCCGTCTATGGCTCGGGCCACTCTACATCGAAGTTCTACTCGCCGCACAAAAGCGCGACGAAGCCGCGACAAGACTCGCCGCCTACAAGACACTCGTCGACGACTGCCAATCTCCCCGCTTCTCCTCCGAAGCCACCCGCCTCGCCAGCGAAATCAGTTAGCCATAGATTTATTTGAGAGATGCCACGATTTTGCAACCTTCGGTGGCCTAAGCGGGAGAAGAATGCGGGTAATTCCCTCGAACTATTTAGTTTATCCCCCGCAACGGCCACGGATTTGCACAGATTGTTATGGATTTTATCCGTGCAAATCCGTGGCTAACCTTACATGCTGCTCACCGCGTCGCCATTCTTGAGGTAGCGATCGAGGAAGTCGAGAATCGCTTTGTACGCCCGGATCTCGTTGGCTTTCTTCGTGAATCCGTGGCCCTCGTTGTCAAACAGCACGTATTCAACAACGCCGCCGCGCTTCTTGATATTCTCAACAATCTCATCCGACTCCGGCTTGATCACGCGCGGATCGTTCGAACCCTGCAACACGATCAGAGGCTTCACGATGTTGTCGGCATGAAACAGCGGCGAAATTGCCCGCAGGTTCTCCAACTGCGTACTCGGATCGCCAATCTCCTTATAGAGCGACTTCCGGAATGATTCCCAGTATGGCGGAATCGACTGCAGCGTTCGCACCCAGTTTGAAACTCCAAACAAATCGACGCCGACAGCAAACTCCTGGGGCTTGAACGCGAGCGCGGCCAGAACCATGTAACCACCATACGACCCGCCCGCAATTCCGATCTTCCGCTCATCGACATACCCGAGCGACGCGAGATACTTCTTCGCTTGGACACAATCCCAAAGCGGTTCGCGCCCGTGCTTGCCGTCGTCAGAAGTAAAGAACGACTTACCGTATCCGCTCGAGCCACGATTGTTGACGCCAAGCACCGCATAACCATGGTTCACGAGATACTGCGTGAGCGGGCTGTAACCAACACGCGTCTGTCCACCCGGACCACCATGGACCAGCACGAGTGCCGGAACCTTGCTCGTCGCGCTTGCACCTTTTGGCTTGTAAAGAATCGAAGGCACCTCAACCCCGTCAAACGATTTGTAACGGATCACCTGTGAGTCCACGAGATCGGCCTGGTTGATCTCAGGATTCAAGCTGTCGGTGAGTTTCGTCGCTTTTTTCGTGACGAAGTCGTAGACGTAAAGATTGCTCGGACTGCGATCGCCGTTTAAATAAAAGGTCATCAGCTTCTCGCTCGGCGAGATGTTTACGCCCGTGATGTCTGCGTTCGGAAGTTGCGGCAGACTGACGAGCTTGCCCGTTGCAGTGTCATAGATTTTGATCTTAGTGCGTGCATCTTCATTGATTGCCGTGACGCGATACTTTCCGTTGTTTGAGAAGTAAGTGTAAGAAACGTCCCACGATGTCTTCTCAACCACTTCGCTCTTGCCTGTCGCCAGATCGTAACGCGCGACATATTTGAACTCGCTACCCGCATCGGTCAGGTAGTAGAGATATTTCGAGTTGACGTCAAACGTTTCTGCGCCGTTGCCGACATCACCGGTATGCGCAGTGATGTTCTTCATCTCTTTGGTCGCGGTGTTGTAAAGAAAGATATCCGAATCGGCCGTCGAAGCACCGTTCTTCTGAAACGCGACGTACTTCTTATCGTCGGAAATCGCGCTGACGTCCAGACCTTGTTCGTCTTTGTAGATCAGGGTCGGCTTGAACGTGTCGATCGGCATTTCGAAGATGTCGAAGAAACGCGCATCCCGTTCATTCGTCGAGTAGAAGAATGTCTTGCGGTCGTGACTCCAGCCGATAAAATTCGCTTTCACTTTGTCACCCGGCGTGAGGTCGCGTTCGGTGCCGTCAAGCTCGCGCAGGTACAGGTGACTGTTCTCGTTGCCGCCGCGATCGTACGTATAAAGGAAGCGCGTGTCTTTCGGGAAATATGAAACGGCGAAGGTGCTTTCTTTAGTTGAGTTCGTCAACTGCGCCGCCGCACCACCAGTCACGGGAACAGAATAGACGTTGAAGATCCCCGTCTTGTTGGTGTGGAAAAGGATCGACTTTTCATCAGATGAGAAGGAGCTGCCGCCGACGCGAACAGTGTTCATGAACTGTTCGATGGTGTACTCCTTAACAGCTTGTGTTTTCTTCTGCTGCGCGACCGCGGAGGACACAGCAACAACGAACATGAGGATAAATAGTGAAACACGTCTCATGGCAATCTCCTTTACGTATCCTGAAGAATCCTGTTAATCCTGTCTAAAAAACTTGCGGTAAGCACTACAGCAGGCCATTCACATCCCGAACATCATACTCCCCGATGAGGTCGATGCCGAGCGCGGTGAAACGACGGGCGGCCGCTGCTGCTCGCTCGTCGTGTTCGTGCTCCTTAGACCATTTAGCATGCTTGACCAGCAACGCAAATTCCATGATGCGGCCTAAAGTGAGGCTGAAACGGCGCGCACCAGCTTCAAGCGCCGGCTGACCTGCATACATTGCACTGTCCAACCAGCTCGCCGCATGATCCAAAGCTGAACGTGCGATTCGAGTCGCGTCTGCAGTCTCCTCAAGACAACGCATCACGGCCGACTCAAATCGCGCCAATCCTTGTTTCAGATCATTGTCTCCACTCTGGAGAGCACGCAGCGTATCGAGTGCGAGAACATTCGTTGTCCCTTCCCAAATTGGGAGCACCTGGCTGTCGCGTAGCAGCACCGGCAGCCCTGTGTCTTCAATGTAACCGGCGCCACCAAATGTCTCGAGCACTTCACTCGCAACCATCACCGACTGTTTGCCTGTCGTGAGTTTCATCACCGGCGTCAACACACGCAGCAAGAACGCATCATCGTCGCTAATCTCGCGTGTTTCGCTGCGACCAGTCAACTCGGCGACGTAGAAAGCGAGTTGAAAAGCACCGGCTGTCTCGGCAAGCAGAGTTGCAAGTGTATCGCGATGCAAAGGTTTCTCTGAGAGTGGTGCGGCGAAAGCGACACGTTTGTGAGCGTAGTCGAAACTGAGTGCGAGTCCGCGTCGCATCAGAGAGACCGCGCTGATGCCGTTCCAGAGCCGAGTGATGTTGAGTAACGGCGCGATGTTGCGCACGCCGTCAGTTGGCCCTTTCACAAGATGCGCGGGAGTTCCGTTGAGTGTTAACTCGGCCGTCGGCACTTTGCGTGTTCCGAGTTTGTCTTTGAGCCGGTTGATCTGAATGTTCTGCGGGCGACCATGGGCGTCTCGTGTTTCGAGATAGAAAAGTGCGAGCCCGCGTCCGCCAGGTGGATTGCCTTCCGGACGCGCGAGTGTAAGCGCCATCTGCGAGCTGATCGCAGACGTGAACCACTTGCGACCGTAAAGACGAAAGATGTCGCCGTCCTTTTTTGCGATTGTTTCGGAAATTCCGACATCGGAGCCACCAGTGAGTTCAGTCATCCATTGGCCGGCAGTCCAAAACTCTTTCGGGTCTCGTGTGATCAAGTGAGGCACAGCACGATCGATCAGCGCTTGATTACCCGAACCGAGCAACGTGCGCGCAGCACCGTCAGTCATCGCGAGTGGACAACTGTAGATATCAGTCGAAGGTGTAAACAGATATGCGAGCGCGCACTGATGTACTCTCGACAGACTGCCGTGTCTTTGCTCGTAAGCTGTAGCAACTACTCCATGCTCCGCCGCAATGCGCTCAGCCACACGCCACAGTGGTGTCAGCTCGATCTTGTCGACGCGGTTTCCCCACGCATCCCACTGCGTGAGCCTCGGCTCATTCAACCGGTCAGCTAACTGCAACTCGTAGAGCTCCGATCCAGCAAGCCTTCCCATCTCCACGAGCGACTCCTCAACATCACGCAAGACTTCGGCCGGCGACACACGCGCTAAATACGAACGCAGCAACAGGTCGTCGGTATATTGATTACCTAAAGTTGGAGGCGACTGCTCAAACATTCATTTCACAGGTTCGGGCTTCTTGATCGTCATTTCGTATATGTCGCCAAGGTAACGCACATAGAATTGCATCTTCCCTGTTTGGAGGTATGAATTCAAACGAGCACTCGTCGTGTAATCACGATGCGTAAGATAGCCATCAGTGTCGTGGTCTATTTCTTCACCGGGCCTGGCAACGGCCTTTTCGATGTCTGGGAAAATTCCAGATGCCATCTCTTCCCTGGCGATGCTGAATAACGCAGACTTGTCGATCTTCGCAGCCTCGTCTCGGCTTAACCGCCGTGCCACGATCGTGGTTGGTTTAGGATAATAACCAAGACGTTGCATGTCTTTCACGATCCGAAGTTCCGTCTGAACGTAGCCCAGACCCATTGCCTTGTATTTTTGTCGTAGCTCTCCGAGGGTCCGGTTTATAGCCTGGCTGCGTTCGATGTCCTTCCTACGAGAGATCTCCTGGATTTGACGAAGCGGGACACCATCCGGGTAAGCGCGAGCATATTCTTTGCTTTTAACTAACGGCTTTATTTCTCCTGTGACGTGGTTGTAGGCGACGATTGCCACCGTAAAATAATCCGGGTCTCCGTGCGCCTCGAACACCTCCCAGTCGCCAAATAGCGGCCATTCGTTCCCGCCTGACACGCACTCTGATTCTTCCCACGAACGGGAAATCTTCCCGGCGTGTTGGGCCTCGGTCCAAACGCCCGATGACAAATACTCTTTCTCCCTGGTAACCGCATCAATCTTCATGCAGACGTTGAATTCAAGTTGCCCTTCGTTTATGAATCTGAGCCGAGCGTTGGAGTACTGAAACATGCTCCCTTTCGATTCATAGCTCCGCCCTTCAATCGGCGACGGCGAAAGAACTATAAGCTCTTCGATTTTGCCGCTCTGAACGTTGAGTCGTTTGAGACGGAACGTGTCCTTCGCTACGGACACGCCATACGTAGGCGAGCCGCCGAAAACAAAACCTGGATTCTCCGTCACCCTGGCGGTGCCGCTGACCCGACGCTCGACGTAGTAGACATATTGCCCATCCGCAGAATAAACAGGCGCGAGATAACCCTCATAAGTCTGCACTCCAAACTGCCCCACCACACGCACCCCCACCCACGCCACCACGGCGAACAGAGCGCACGCTCCGATGATTAAAAGGACAATGCTTCTGGACATAGAGACAATGCTTCTGGACATAGAATAGACACGCGCCGCGAACCCGCGCCAATTTTCTCAATAAGATTTGTGACCGGCAAGAAGGAGTCTAGGCGCAGCGCCAAAGGCGCGGGATATGTTAGCCAGGGGCAAGCGCTGAGCGAAGCGAAGCGCGTCGCCCCTGGGTAGCGTAAATTAATTGAAGTGAGCACTGAAAGTGCGAAATATCAACGCTAGTTATTCCGCTCTTTCAGAGCTTCACGCTCCGTATACTTTGATTCCAGGGGCGACGCGCCTCGCGTTGCTCGGCGCTTGCCCCTGGCTATCATATTTCGCGCCTTTGGCGCTGCGCACACTGAATTCCAACTCTTGAGGCAACAGAGCTGTTGAACGACCCACCACGAACTCCGCTGTTACAAGTAAATCCTCCTAACATGCCACCGCCAACCGTTTGCGAATACGCTCCGACGGTGGTTAAATGTGCTAACTTTTTCCTCTTTCCGAAGAGAGTCTTCCTTTAAAACCGATGCCCTACGAGCCCCAAGAACAAGATCTTTTTCTCAAGTGCCTGCTGGAGGCGAATGTCGACGGCATCATCGCTTTCGATCGGGAATGCCGGTACACAACCTGGAATCGCGCGATGGAGCACATCTCCGGTGTGAAGCGCGAAGATGTTATCGGCAAAAATGCGTTCGAGCTATTTCCGTGCCTCACGCATACCGGCGAAGACAAGTTCTATCTCGATGCCCTCGCCGGCAAAAGCGTGGTCGCTGAGAACCGTCCCTACATCATCGCCCAATCCGGTTGCAACGGTTTCTTTGATGGTTACTACTCTCCGCGTCACGACGAACACGGCGAAGTAGTCGGCGGCGTCGCGATCATTCGCGACGTCACGGAACGGAAACTGGTCGAAGCAACAACCGCAGACGATCACAGGCGACTCGCTTTTCACGTTGAGAACACACCACTCGCAGTCATCGAATGGGACGAGGAATTCAGAGTGCTGCGCTGGTCACCCGCCGCACAAAGACTCTTCGGCTGGCACGCGCAGGAAGTTCTCGGCAAGCGCTTCAGCGATTGGCAATTCGTAGTTCCCGACGACATCGAAGTCGTCAACCAGGTGGGCCACCGGCAAAATCAGGGACAGGAACGCCACGGCATTTCGCGCAATCGTAATTACAACAAGCTCGGTTCAATCATTCATTGCGAGTGGTACAACTCCGCACTCTATAACGAAAACGGAAAGCTCGTTTCGGTTCTCTCACTCGTGCTGGACGTGACAGTCGCGACGCGAATTGAAGAGGCACTGCGAAAGTCTGAAGCGCAATATCGCCTGCTCTTCGAGTCAAACCCGCAACCGATGTGGGTTTACGATCTCGCGACGCTTCGCTTTCTGGCGGTGAATGACGCTGCTGTGCGTCATTATGGCTATTCGCGCTCGGAATTCCTCGACATGACGATCAAGGACATCCGCCCGCCGGAAGATCTGAAACGGCTCGAAGACTATCTTGTTTCCGACGCGGGAGTAGAACAGGGAGTTGAATGGCGTCATAGAAAGAAAGACGGCACGGTTATCAATGTCGAGATCACTTCGAACCGGTTGACCTTTGCCGGCAGGTCGGCAGAGTTTGTTCTCGTCCAGGACATCACCGAGCGAAAGAAAGCGGAGACTGCGCTGCGCATCAGTGAAGATCGCTACCGCGATCTGGTGGACAACAGTCACGAGCTTATCTGCACACACGATCTTGAAGGACGCGTGCTTCAGGTAAATCCCTGGGCTGCGCGCGTGTTGGGTTACCCGCAGGATTCTCTCGTCGGCATAAATATTCGCGACGGGCTTTTGCCTGAATATCGCGAACAGTTTGACGAGTATCTGCGCACCGTAATCAGTGAAGGCTCGGCTCGCGGGGTCATGAAAGTCAGAACGGCCACGGGTGAAACGAGATTGTGGGAGTATTACAACACGCTTCGCACCGAGGGAGTCGAGCAACCAATCGTGCGCGGTATGGCCCATGACGCGACTGAGCGACGCCAGGCGCTGAAGCGAGAAAAAGAAGCGCGCATGGAAGCTGAAGCGGCCAATCGAGTGAAAGATGAATTCCTCTCCACACTCTCGCACGAACTACGCACGCCGCTGACGGCGATCATGGGCTGGTCCGATCTGCTGCTGCACGACGAAGTGGAACCGGAAAGATGGCGTACAGCGGTGGAAACAATTTTCCGCAACGCAAACTCGCAGTGTCAGTTAATCAACGATCTGCTCGAAGTGTCGCGCATTATCACCGGCAAGTTGCGACTCGAATTTGTCGCCTGCGAGCTGCATTCGGTGATCGAAGCGGCAGCGGAGAGTATTCGGCCAACGGCCGAAGCCCGAGGGGTCAGATTGCAGGTTTTGCTTGAGCCACATGTTGGCCCAGTGTTTGGAGATCGCGAGCGGCTACAACAGATCGTTTGGAACTTGTTGTCGAATGGCGTCAAGTTTACGCGCCGAGGCGGACTGGTCCAGGTCACGTTGCAACGCATCAATTCTCACCTTGAGATCGTGGTGAACGACACCGGAGTGGGCATCAGTCCGGATTTTCTGCCGTATGTGTTTGAGCGTTTTCGTCAGGCCGATGGCTCGACGACAAGAAACTATGGCGGCCTGGGGCTCGGACTGGCGATCGTTCGACACCTCGTGGAATTGCACGGCGGTACTGCGCGGGCCGAAAGTGCCGGTGAGAACGAGGGATCGAAATTCACTATCAGACTGCCTGCTATGACTGACGACGACCGGCCACTTCCGGAAGAGTTCAAACAACCCGCAATTGCCGAAGTGGGAACACGCGACCAGCGGCCTGCATCACTTTCCGGTTTGCGCGTGCTGGTAGTGGATGACGAGATTGATGCGCGGACGTTGTTGTCGATGATGCTCGAGAAGTGTGGCGCGCAGGTGATTGCGGTCGGTTCGTCGCGAGAAGGTTTAGAGTCGATCGAGAGTTGGAAGCCCGACGTGCTGATCGCCGACATCGGGATGCCGGTGGAAGATGGATACGGGTTGATCAGGAAAGTGCGTGCGTTGCCGAAGCAGAAGGGCGGGCATATACCCGCGCTGGCGCTCACTGCTTATGCGCGAACGGAAGATCGCGTGCGCGCGCTTTCAGAAGGTTATCAGGTGCACCTCGCGAAGCCTGTGGATAGATTCGAGCTCGCCGCGGTCATCGCCAGTTTGGGCCACAGATAAACGCGGATTGGTTACGCATTCAGTCGCAGCCCGCCTGAGTTGTTGCCAGTCCTCGCCAGCGGTGACCGTTGCCTCGCGGCAGATCGTCGGCTTCGGATGGGCCGTCAGTGCCGGAGACGTAGATTGGCAGTTCCTTTACCTTCTGATTTGCCCAGGCCTCTTCAATCGGCGTGATCAAACGCCATTGCGCTTCGACTTCATCACTGCGGATGAACAACGTCGCATCTCCGCGCATCACGTCGAGCAACAACATCTCGTAAGCGTCCGGTGACTCCACACCAAATACAGTCTGGTAACAGAAATCCATGTGTACCGTCGCGGTGCGCATCTCGAAGCCGGGTTGCTTGGCGCCAAACGTAACTATGATTCCTTCGTTCGGTTGAATCCGTAACACGATCACGTTCGGCTCGATCTCGTCGGTCGGCGTGCGTGCGAACAACGCTTGCGGCGTGCGTTTCAAGTGCACTGCGATTTCAGTCAGGTGGCGTGCGAGATTTTTTCCGGTCCGCACATAAAACGGCACACCCGACCAGCGCCAGTTCGAAATCATGAATTCAACCGCCGCGTACGTCTCAGTTATTGAACCACCAGCGACACCTTCTTCTTCCTTGTAGCCTTTAACTTTCTCTCCGTCGATCTCCCCTGGCCCGTACTGCGCGCGCACCGTACGTTCAGCGACCTGCTCCGGTTGCATGCGACGAATCGAGCGCAACACCTGCACCTTCTCTTCGCGAACTGCATCAGCTTCGAAGGCGACCGGCGGCTCCATTGCGGTGAGCGTGAGTAGTTGCAAGAGATGATTCGCGACCATGTCGCGCAACGCACCGGCTTCTTCGTAGTAACCGGCGCGACTGCCGACGCCGCCCTGCTCCGCCGCAGTGATCTCAACGTATTCGACGTAGTTGCGATTCCAGATCGGTTCAAACATCGAGTTCCCGAAGCGAAACACGAGAATGTTTTGAACTGTGTCTTTGCCGAGGTAGTGATCGATGCGGTAGACCTGATTCTCTTTAAAGACTTCACTAACAGTGACATTCAGCGCCTTCGCTGATTCGAGATCACGGCCGAAAGGTTTCTCTATGACGATGCGGCTCCAGTGCTCGTCTTCCCTGGCGAGTCCGGCTTCGCCGAGACGTTTCACGATAGTGCCGAACAGTGATGGTGGTGTTGCGAGATAGAAGAGTCGATTCTTGCTCGCGCCTTCAGAAGCGAGTTCTGCCAGACGATCGGAAACGCTGCGATAAGTGTTCGCGTCGTCGAGCTCGCCGGCCATGTAATGAAGACGCTCTGAAAGCTTCTGCCACTGTTGTTCATCGAGATGCTCGATCTTCTTTGAGTCTTCGAGCGCTTCGTGCACGAGTGTTTGGAACTCTTCCTCGGACATGGCGCTGCGGCCGATGCCGAGAATACGCACGCTGTCTAAACATCCCATCTGCAAGAGACGACACAGCGCGGGCATGAGCTTTCGTTTGGTCAGATCGCCCGTGGCGCCAAAGATCACGACCACACACGGCTCCGCATGCGGGAGTGTTGGTTGCTCAAACTGAACTGGATTTGGTTCTACAACTATTGCTGACATCTCTTATCCTGTTAATCCTGCTTAATCTTGTAAATCCTGTGAAACCTTACTTTCGTTCCACGTGCCCGCCAAATTGTAATCGCATCGCGGACAAAATCTTATTCGCGAAGTCGGCCTCGCCGCGTGAACTAAACCGCTGAAACAGCGCGGCGCTCAACACCGGCACCGGCACGCCTTCTTCAACCGCTGCATTGATCGTCCACCGACCCTCACCCGAATCGGAAACACGTCCCGAAAAATTTTCCAGCTGCGGCGATTCCGCTAATGCAATCGCGGTCAGGTCGAGCAACCACGAAGCGATGACGCTGCCGCGTCGCCATACCTCGGTAATGTCGGCGAGGTTGAAGTCGTATTGATAGTGATCGGGATAACGCAGTGGTGTTGTCTCAGCATCCGCTGCTCGTTCGGCCTTTCCTTCATTCGCATGATGCAACACGTTCAGACCCTCAGCGTACGCGGCCATCAATCCATACTCGATGCCATTGTGGACCATCTTCACGAAGTGGCCGGCGCCCGATTGGCCGCAGTGCAAGTAACCTTCCGCTGCCGTGCCTGCGTCTGCGGCGCGTCCAGGTGTAGGCGAAACTGACTCGCTTCCCGGGGCGAGAGTTTTGAAGATCGGATCGAGATAGGTAACGATGTCCTTCTCACCGCCAATCATCTGGCAGTAACCACGATCGAGTCCCCAAACCCCGCCGCTCGTTCCGACGTCGACGTAGTGAATGCGTTTAGTCTTGAGTTCGCGCGCGCGACGAATGTCGTCGATGTAATAAGAGTTTCCACCATCGATGACGATGTCGCCGGCGGATAACACATTCATGAGATCGTTCAGGATCGTATCTACAAGTGCGGCCGGTATCATCAACCAAATGGTTCGCGGCGCTTTCAGTTTTGCGATAAAGCCGTCGAGCGATGTGGCTCCTGTTGCGCCTTCGGCGAGAAGCGCTTCAACAGCTTCCGGGCTGCGATCATTGACGACGCATTCGTGCCCGCCGCGCAAAAGGCGTCGCACCATGTTGGCGCCCATGCGGCCGAGTCCAATCATTCCGATTTGCATTAAAAAGCTCCTTGCTATGTGTCCGTGTTTACCTGAAGATAACAGAAACCAGAACGTTAGGAGCAATCCAGATGAAGTGTTTGCACCTGCTTGTCATTTTGCTGGCACTCGTAGTTCCCGTTATGGCGCAGAAATCGGGCGCATTTCCGTCTGGTCGCGTTGTCGATCTCACGTACGCGTTTGATGCGAACAGCGTCTACTGGCCGACGGCGGAACAATTCAAGCTCGAGACTGATTTCGAAGGAATGACGGACAAGGGTTATTTCTATTCGGCTTATCGCTATTCAGCGGCTGAGCACGGCGGGACGCATCTCGACTCGCCGGTGCATTTTGCGAAGGGACGGCTCAGCGTCGATCAACTTCCATTGCAGCAACTCATGGGCGCAGCGATAGTGGTTGACGTGACTGCGCAGTGCGGGAGAAATGTTGATTATCTTGTCAGCGTTGCTGATTTTCAGAGTTGGGAGCGACGCAACGGAAGGATTCAGCCGGGCACGATCGTTTTGTTGAAGACCGGGTTTGGGAAGTATTACCCGGATCGTAAGAGCTATCTCGGAACGGATGAGCGAGGCGCTGCGGCAGTTGCGAAACTGCACTTTCCGGGACTCGATCCGGCGGCAGCTCGATGGCTTACGGAGAATCGATCGATCAAGGCGATTGGGTTAGACACGGCGAGTATCGACCGCGGGCAGTCGACGCTGTTTGAGAGTCATCGCGTTTTGTTTGAGCACAATATTCCCGCGTTCGAGAATGTCGCGAATCTCGATCAGTTGCCGGCGAAAGGGTTCTCAGTGATCGCGCTGCCGATGAAGATCAAGGGCGGCAGCGGCGGACCGCTGCGAATCATTGCGCTACTCTAAGTCGGACGCCTCCTTGGAGTGCGCCAACTTGTTGGCGCTTTGGTATTTTTACCAAAGCGGTACCAAGGTACCGCACTCCACGGAGGCGTCCAGTTGAATGATTCAAATTTTTCCAAATTCTGAAGATCTGGCGCGTGCGGCGGCGGAGCATTTTGTCGCGCGGTGTCGCGAGGCCGTCGAGCGGCGCGGATCGTTTACCGTGGCGCTGTCCGGTGGCTCGACACCAAAACTTCTCTTCGAGCTTCTCGCCGATTCAAACGAACCGTTTCGCGATCAAATCCCCTGGCCCAACATTCACTTCTTCTGGTCCGATGAGCGACACGTTCCTCCGGATCACGCGGACAGCAACTACCGCATGGCAAACGAAGCGATGCTCTCACGCGTCCCGGTCGCACAGAACAACATTCATCGTGTGCCGAGTGAGAATCCAAACGCCGCGGAAGCCGCCCGCCAGTACGAGCAAACACTGATCGACACAACACACCAATCTCTGCCCCAACTAGACCTGATCCTGCTCGGTCTCGGTCCCGATGGTCACACGGCGTCGATCTTTCCCGGCTCTGAAGTCCTGCATGAAACGAAGCGACTCGTAGCCGCGCCGTGGGTCGAAAAATTTCAGACGTATCGCATCACCATGACGCTGCCGTTGCTGAACAACGGCGCCTCAGTCATCTTCCTGGTTAGCGGTGCGGAAAAAGCGACGATCGTGAAGGAAGTTCTTGAAGGACCGCCAAAATATCCGGCGCAGGCCATTAAGCCAACACATGGCGAGTTGTTATGGATGCTGGATAAAGACGCCGCGAGTGAGATTAAGTAACGATCGCAAGCGACTCAACAGACAACGGCACAGTCGCCGACACGTTTCCAGATGTCACGCGTCGCTGCTCGATCAGCAACTCTTCAAACGCCGCCGCATGCAACGCCTTGCTGAACAGAAATCCCTGCACGACATCACACTCGAGCGCGCTCAGGTACTGAAGCTGTTCCTTTGTCTCCACACCCTCGGCGATCACAGTGAGATCGAGCGCATGGCCAAGGTTGATGATGGCGCGCACAATCGCGGTGTCGTGCGGATCCTTACAAACATCCGAAACAAACGTCTTGTCGATCTTCAACGTGTCGATCGGAAATCGTTTCAGATAGTTGAGCGATGAATAACCCGTTCCGAAGTCATCAATCGCGACTTTGATCCCCATCAACTTCAACTCGTGCAGCTTCTCAATCGCCACCTCTGGTTCCTTCATAATCGAGCTCTCCGTTAGCTCCAGCTCAAGCCAACGCGGATCCAGATTCGTCTCCTTCAAAATGTGCGCAACGTCATCCATAAAAGTGGCCTGTTGAAATTGACGCGCCGAGAAATTCACTGACAAGCGCAACGGTGTCAATCCCGCATCCTGCCACGCTTTGTTTTGCGCGCACGCAGTGCGCATTACCCAATCGCCGAGCGCGATGATCAAGCCACTTTCTTCCGCCAGCGGCACAAATTCACTCGGATACAACAAACCCAGACTCGGATGTTGCCAGCGCACGAGTGCTTCCATCCCGACAAGATGAAAACCGCGAATATCAACCTGCGGCTGGTACTGAACAAAAAACTCCGCTCGCTCGAGGCCGGGTCGCAGATTGTTTTCGAGCACGAGTTGTTTCAGAGCGCGCGTAGTTCCACCCGCTGTGTAGAACTGATAGACATTGCCACCGAGACTCTTCGCCCGATCGAGCGCGGCGCCGGCATTCTTCAACAGTCCACCCGTGTCGCGACCATCGTGCGGATAGAGACTGATGCCGATACTACTCGACACGAAGATTTCCTGATCTTCAAAGAGGAAAGCCTGGTCCAGTGCACTCTTGATCGCGCTCGCTACGTTCGCCGCATCCTGAGCACGCGGAATCTGCGTCAACAAGACTGCGAATTCATCGCCGCCGAAACGCGCGACGGTATCGCTTTCACGAACACAACTGCTGAGACGCTGCGCCACCGACTGTAAAAGACGATCGCCCGCGGTGTAGCCGAGCGAGTCGTTGATCGTCTTGAAGCGATCGAGATTGAGCAGCAGCACGGCCTGCATCTGATCGCTGCGACGCGAGAGTGCGATCGCCTGTTTGAGTCGGTCTTTGAACAGGACCTGATTGGGAAGATCGGTTAATGCGTCGTGATATGCGAGGTGGTTCAGTTTTTCCTGAGCCTGCCGGTTCTGAGAAAGGTCAACGACAAAGCAGGCTATCTCGTCTTCATGAAGGGCGGCGCCAAACAGGACCGGAATCTGAGTGCCGTCCTGCTTCAGAAATTCTTTTTCGAAAGGCGCGCAGGCGCCGAAGGCCATCAGCTTCTCGAATGCTTCGTCGTCGAGCCGGTGATGTTCGGGCGGCGTCAGATCGTGAATGCTGCGCGGCAAGTTTTTGGAAGTGTAACCAAGCAGATTCAGGAAACTCTCGTCGGCTTCGAGAATATTTCCAGACAGATCGGTGAATAAGACGGCGACAAGGTTGGTCGCGACCAAATGCCGCAGGGCTGCATCAACTCTGGTTTCCATAAAACGGTGATTTCGCTTGAAATTGGAGAGGTGAGACTTGGGCAAGCGGTTGGCCGTCAACCGCTCGACTAGGCTACCAGAGTTAGGAGGATAATTTCAACGGAATTATTAGGGGACAGAGCTGGTCGTCGTGGACGCAGGGCCGGCAGGCATTCTCTCGTTGAGATACCGCGTGAGCATTCCGAACAAGTGTTTCTGTGTGCCGGGTCCTTCATAGATCCCGTGTGACCGATTTGGATACGCAAACATCGAAAACTGCTTGTTCGCAGCGACGAGAGCGTTGATTAACGCCTCGGTTCCCTGGTAGTGGACGTTGTCGTCGCCGGTTCCATGAACGACGAGGAGATTGCCTTTCAACTGTCCAGCGAAGGTAATCGGCGAGCTCTGCTTCCACTCTTCGGGATGATCCTGGGGCAGCCCACAATACCGTTCCTGATAAATCGTGTCGTAGTAATGAAGATCCGGCACTGGCGCGACCGACATGCCGGTCGCATAAACATCCGGGTAACGAAACATCGCATTTAGTGTCGACGAACCACCGCCGCTCCAACCCCAGATTCCGATGCGAGCCGGATCGACGAAAGGCCACTTCGCAACCGCACGAGCTGCAGCAGCCTGATCACCGGAGTTCACGATTCCCATCTTCCGATAAATGATCTTGCGCCACGCACGACCACGCGGCGCGGGCGTGCCTCGATTGTCGACACTCATTACGATGTAACCCTGCTGCGCCAGCATCTGGTGCCACAGCCGATTTCGACCACCCCAACTGTCCATCACCGTCTGTCCCCAGGGCTCACCATAAACGTAGAAGAGCACTGGATAACGCTTCTGCGGATCGAAGTTGTGCGGCTTCATCATCCAGCCATCGAGCTGAACGCCGTCACCAATATCGACTTTGAAAAACTCCGACGGAGTTTGTTTCAACTGCGCGAGGCGATCCTGCGTCTGTTTGTTGTCGATGAGTGTTCGAGCAACTGCGTATTGCGGCAGGCGCACGATCTCAGTCAGCGGAACTTTGTTAAAGGTCGAATAGAAATGAATCGCAAAGTCGCCGCGTGGCGAGATGTTGTAGCCATGCACGCCCGGGACATTCGCGGGCGTGAGTCTTTCTTCCTTGCCAGTCCCGTCGATGCGAACACGATAGAGATAACGTTGTGTTGCGTTGTCAGGAGAGGCGAGGAAGTAAACAAATCCGTTCTGCGTATCCACACGCTCGACGCTGATGACATCGTAATTGCCCGGCGTGATGTTTTTTACATCGCTGCCATCGCGCGACACGGAATAGATGTGACGCCAGCCATCTCGCTCGCTCGCCCAAAGGAAACGTTTGCCGCCATCGATCCATTCGACGTCGCCGCGCGCAAGTCCCGTTTTATCCCAATCGATGTCGCCCCATGCTGTGTCGACCCACGCTTCGTCTTTTTCAGTCAGAACCGGATGAGACTTGCCACTCGCTGCGTCAGCAATGAACACGATGTTTGTGTCTTGACGGCGATTGAGTTGCTGAATCACGACTTCGTTGGAGCTCGCGGCCCACTCCATCCGCGGCAGATAGTTGTTTCGCGCATCACCCGGAATGTCGATCCATCTGGTTGGACCACCATTCGCGTCTACGACGCCGACACGGGCGGCGGAGTTTGTCTCACCGGCTTTCGGATACGGGAAGGTTGTTGTAACTGGATAGAGCGCTGACGTGTTGTTGATCAGAGTCATCTCCTTCACGCCTTCGGAGTTGAGCTGCCAGTACGCGATCTGTTTACTGTCAGGACTCCAGCGGAAACCGTCACGACAGAAGAGCTCTTCTTCGTAAACCCAATCGAATGTACCGTTGACAATGTACTTCGAGCCGTCGCTAGTGAGCTTTGTGATCTTCGAATCGCCCGAAAGATTCTCGACGTAGACGTTGTTTTCACGAACATAACCGACGCGTTGTCCGTCAGGCGAGAACTTAGCGAACATCAGACTCGATGGCTTCGCTTCGGCGCCGCCGAGTTTCTTCAACGTATTCGTTTTCAGATCGAGCACCCAGTAATCGCCGCGCGTGTTGCTGCGCCAGACGCGTGCAGTCTCTGTGAAGATCAGCATCTTCTGCTCGTCGCCACTCATCGAAAACTCTTCGACGCTGAGCGGATCCGTGGCGCCGGACGGAGTGAGTTTTTCTGCTGACACTTTGATCGTGCGATCGCCTGTTGCGACGTCGTAACGAACGATGTCGAGGAAGTTCTTTTTGGTTGGTGACGGTTCGAGGGCGAGATAGCCGCTGCCATCGTTCTGCCACTGAACCGGACCAAGCGATCTGGTGCGGTAAGTAAAAAGCGAATCAACCGTGAGCAGTGACGGATCGGATTGTTGTTGCGCGAAAACGGGGAGGATTAAGAGAAGAAATATTGGAAGTAGTTGAATTCGTCGTCTCATTTGTTGTGTCCATCCTGAAAACATCTTGTTAATCCTGTCAAACTAGTCGCCGCGACCAACGAGCGCGGCGATTGCTTTGATCATGTCTGCCTGCTCGATCGGTTTCGCCATGTGCTGCTGGTAACCCGTATTGAGCGCGCGCTCGCGATCTTTGCGCGAGGCGTATCCGGTCAACGCAATCGCCGGCGTCTTACCACCTCGCTCCGGCGGCAACGCTCGCAACTTTCGCATCAATTCGTAACCATCCTGGTCCGGCATTCCGATATCGCTGATTAACACATCCGGCAACTCACCTTCAAACACAGCGAGCGCCTCGGCCGCCGATTTGGTCGACGTCACACGAGCGCCGTACCGCTTGAGCATCGTGCCCAGCAGTTTGCGCGAATCGTCGTCGTCTTCAACCAGCAACACGTGCACGCCATCGAGCCTGACCGCGCCCATCCGGCTGCGACGCCGCTCAACTTCCCTCCTGCGCTCTTCCGCACGCGCGGGATCTCTGCGTTCCTGTGCGAGCGGAAGATCAACTGTAAAAACAGCGCCTTTCCCGATCCCGTCACTCTCCGCGCGAATCGTTCCGCCATGCAACTCAACCAGGTGTCGTGCGACCGCAAGTCCCAGCCCGAGACCGCCCTGCTTTCGAGATATTGAACCTTCCGCCTGCCGGAAGCGATCGAACACGTACGGCAGAAACTCCGGCGAGATTCCGTCACCAGTATCGCTGACAGTCAATCGTGCAGTCGACTCCACACACGTCAGATCGATACTCACGCTGCCGTGACGCGGTGTGAACTTGATCGCGTTCGAGAGCAGGTTCCAGATTACCTGTCGCAGACGATTTGGATCGCCCTTCACCAAACACTGGCCGGGCACAAAACGCGTTTGCAGCTTCATGCCTTTGGCGTCCGCGGTGGGACGCAACGCATCGAGAGCAGTGTCGACTATTGGCGCGAGATTGAGCGGATGCAAGTCGAGACGGAGATTGCCGGTGATGATCCTTGAAACGTCGAGGAGATCGTCAATCAGTCGCGCCTGCGAGCGCGCGTTGCGCTCAATCGTTTCAATCGCACGCGCAGCATTCGAGCCTTCGACTTCACCATTGCGGATCATCGACGCCCAGCCGAGTATCGACGTCAACGGCGTTCGCAACTCGTGCGAGAGTGTTGCGAGAAACTCGTCCTTGAGTCGATCAGCTTCTTCTGCGTGCTGGCGCGCGTCGCGCTCGCGAACTAATGACGCCGCTCGCTCTTCTTCAGCACTTTGTCGCGCTGTCACGTCTAGGACGAGTGAAAGAACCGAAACCAGTTTCCCGCGCTCGTCACGCAGCACCGAGTTGTACCACTCGCAGTAAAGAATCGAGCCTTCGCGCGTGTAATTGCGGTTGCGAGTTATGCCCTGAACTTCTACACCTTCGCGCTGGCGGTTTGTTACGAGCGCCACGGCATCGACGTCGTCAGTGAAAACAAAACGCCACTCGTTGACGTGTTTGCCGAGTACGTCTTCCGCTTTCCAACCGAAGAGTCGTTCGGCGGACGCAGACCAGCGCGACACGCGGAAGTCAGTGTCCCATTCGACAACGGCCAGCGGCGAACTCTCCACGTGAAATTCCAAACGCCTCGTTGCTTCTTCAGCTTGCTTGCGCACACTGATGTCACCGATCACAGCGATGACACCGGTTACATTGTTCTGTTCGTCGAGAAGAGGTGTATAACGACTCTCGAAGACGCCGGTTTCAGCGTAAGGATGACTCTCCGTAATTAATTCCTGTCCCGCGAGGGCCGCTGAAAAATAATCATCTTTCTCGCCGTCGCGCAGAAAAGGAAAGACATCAACCACACATTTGCCGAGCACTTCATCGCGGCTGAAGCCGCAGATTTGTTGCATCGCTCGATTCCAGGCTATGAGCCGGCAATCGCGATCGAACGCGAAGATACCGTCGACGCTGGCATCGATCATTCGCTCGAGTAGTTGTGCGGAGTTCCTTTCCAAGTTTTGAGACGCCACGGATCGGTGTGAGTTTGGGGTTTATGTTCCGGCCGTGAGCAGCATCAATCCCGTCGCATCGCGAACCAGTATATTCGAACCGAGTAGAACCGGCGTGGCAAACGTCGACGCTTGCGCCACTTCATAACGATGCTCGACGGCAAACACCGGCGTATTGCGCTTCGCGACAATCAGGTCAGCGCCGTTAGTCAAAAAGATTACGTGCTGGGGAGTGAGCAACAAAGAAGCGTGCTCGCCTTCTCTGCCCTCGGTGGTCCAACGCACGGCGCCTGTCTTCGCGTCGATTGCAAAAAACTGTCCCTTCCGCTTTGACGAGTGACCGTAGATCAAGCCGTCGCCAAAAACAGGAGAACTCATGTACATCGCGATGTCGGGATTTTTCCAGATCTCGGTTGCCTGCCACTTGCCGGCAGTTTGCGCCAGCGTGAAAGCGTGAGTTCCCTGTCGGGTGCCGGAGACGACGAGTTGAGCGCCGGTCCATAACGGCGTGGAAATGTTCTCGTGCCATTCGTCGGGAAACGGCACGGACCACAACTCTTTACCGGTTTTGCCGTCGAGACCGACTATGGAGCCTTCGGTCATCGCCACGATCTGCTGAGTGCCCGCGAGTTCCACCAGTACAGGCGAAGCATAGCCTGGTCCAGGTCCTTGCCACTCCCACTCGGTTGCTCCGGTAGCGGGATTCAGTGCGAGCACTTGCCCACCGTGAATATCGCTGCCGATTTGGACCACGACACGTCCGTTAACCAGTAGCGGCGAAGCTGCTGTGCCGCAAAACAATTTCGAAGTATCGATCGACTTTGAAAAATCTCTGGTCCATAGCTGTTTGCCGGTCGCTGTGTCCCACGCGCTGAGAACTCCGGTTACGCCGAGTGTGAACAATCGATCGCCAACGACGAGGGGAGTGGCGTTGGGTCCCTTCGCCATCTCGACCGCGTACTGGTTCTTCTTGAATTCAGCCTGATATTTCTGCTGCCACAGCACTTTGCCGTCGGCGAGATTGATGCTCGACACGATCTCTTCGGGATCGCGGCGCCCGTGAATAAACACTTTGCCATTGGCGACCACCGGCGATGAATAGCCTTCGCCAATCTCCACACGCCACGTTTGCTTCAGCTTTTCGGGCCACGCCGCAGGCGTATTTTTGGTCGACACCGACCCATCTCGCGCCGGCCCGCGCCACTGCGTCCACTCCTGTGCCTCGGTAGCCGTTGCCGCAAAAAGTAGAACGATTAAGCCACTAATGAATCTTGCTTTACTCATGGATACCTCTTCGGGGACAGGGGGAAGATCATGCCACAAAAAGGCACAAAAAGCACAAAATCTCAGCCCGCAGGACTTTGGCTGCACCAAAGATTTTGCGATTCTCATGCGTTTTCTGTTAGGCTCCGGCTATGAAGCTCACGGCCAAAGTCCTCTACAACACAAGTGTCAAAAAACTTCCACCTCAGGAACGTTTGCATCTGGCTATCATGATCCTCAATGAAATGATTGCCAATGAAGAAACCATCGATTACAGCGATAGCTGGACGGAACAGGATCTCCACGATCTGACCGCCTTCGCGCTTTCTCACAGCGAGAATCCTCATGAAAAATATAGAAGTAAACCTTGAGCCCGGTGACGTAGTACTACTCAGTTTTCCTGGAACCAAACAGACTAAAGTTCGACCGGCTGTGATTTTGTCTTCGCGGATGTATAACCGTGTACGGCCGGACCTCATCCTTGGTCTGGTAACGAGTCAGATAAATGCCGCTCGTGGACCGACAGACCACTTTTTGCAGGACTGGTCTCAAGCACAGCTAACGCGGCCATCAGCCTTTCGAGCCTATTTTGCCACGCTTCCAAGATCAGCCGTACGGTTGAGAGTCGGCAAACTTACAGACCGCGATTGGCGAGGCGTTCAGGAAAAAACAAAGCTTGCTTTCGGCTTCACGCGCGACCATTGATCAAACAACGTCGGCGAAGCTCTTGCGGGTGCGGGCGAACCACCAGTAGCCGAAGATGAAAATTACGAGGGCGATGACGGTGAAGTAGGCGAGGCCGCGCCAGTCGGGGGCGGCGCCGTCGAGGAAGATGCGACGGTAACTGCGGATGAGGGACGTGAACGGGTTGAGGTTGATGAAGGTGCGAAAACGTTCCGGGACGATCGATTCCGGGTAGATGATGGGTGTCAGATACATCCACGCCATCAGCAACAGCGTGATTCCTTGCGTGATGTCCCGTAGAAAGACGCCGAGCGAAGCGATGAGCCATGCGGAGCCGAGTGCTAACAGCAGTTGCGGGATTAGCACCACCGGAAGCCAGAGTCCGGTTACTTCCAGTCGCTGCCGGATGATGAGCGTTGCGATCAGCAGTGCGACGGTAGCGAATAGTTGCGTGCCCAGTGCCGCGAAGACTTGCGCCGCCGGCAATGCCTCGAGCGGGAAGACGACCCTCTTGACTAGATTTGAGTGCGCCACGATCGTGTTGGCCGACTGCTGTATCGCCTCCTGAAACATCGTCCAGGGCAACAGACCGCAAAAGAGATAGAGCGCGTAGTCCCAGTGAGAATCATTTGCGCCAAAGCGTGCGCCGAAGATGCCGGCAAAGATGAAGGTGAAGATCGCAATCATCACGACCGGCGTGAGCACTGCCCATGCGATGCCGAGCGCTGAGCCCTTGTAACGCGCCAACAACTCTCGCTTCGCAAACGAGAAGATCAACTCCGCTCGTGACGGCAGTTGCCAGAGTGGTTGCCAGACGTTGCGATGACCGGATGATTGCATCACTGAATCATTCATTGAATCATTCCGCGGCCGCACCAACTGTTCTTGTTGTGCCACGCGATCTCGACATCGCGCGCGCCGATATCGCGCCACCACGTTTCGAATTCTTCACGCGAGATGTAGAACGCAGTCGGCGCCACGAGATGATCGAAGACGATCGTGTGCTGCTCGCGCCAGCCGAAGCTGGAAAGTGAATTCAAGTAATCGTTGTAAAAAAGATATCTCGCCAGCGACGATCCACTTCGGTTGAGTGGTCCATAAACTAACTTCGTCGCGAGATACATACACGCTGCCGGGAGTTTTGACAATTGCAGCAGTACGCGTTGATCCAGCCGCGACGTGACACGCTCACGCACTGGATTCACCCAACGCGTGATCCATTCATTATTCTCAGCTCCGTAGATCCACGCTGAGACGTGTCCACCGGGTTTTACTTTTGACGCGAGCGACAGAAATCCACCACGCGGATCCGGTAGATGGTGCAACACTCCAACTGAAAATGCGTAGTCAAACTTTCGCGCAAACGGCAGGCGGTAGATATCAGCCTGAACGATGTGTGCGTTAGGCAGTGATCGAGTGGCTGCGAATGCAGTCTCAACCGCGGCGCTGAGGTCGATGCCGATGATTTCGCGTGCGCCCCAGCGCGCTGCTAGTTGCGTGTGACGGCCCTTCCCGCAACCTCCTTCGAGCACAACCTTGTCGCGAAAGAAGTCTGGCGTGACGGGGGTGATCCAGCCGAGAAACTGTTCGGCGTATCGTTCATCTTCCTGTGTGAAGTGTTGCCACTGCCAACCGAAGTTTGCCGCTGTTTCTTGTTTCTCACTCTCAACGTGATCCAGATTGGCGAAACGCGGAATGCCGGCGATTATCGGAAATGAAGACGAGCAGGATAAGCAACGCAGCTCACCCTCGATGATCTCTTCGGCTTCGGTCTTGTCGACCGAGAGATCCAGAGCTCCTTCACACGATGGACAGATGAGATACGCGAGTAGACTCTTCTTCAAGCCGAGCCACTATAGCAATGGCCACAAAAAGCACAAAAGGCACAAAAAGCACATAAACAAAAACCAAGACTCCATTTTGTGCATTTTTGTGCCTTTTGTGCTTTTTGTGGCACTAGTTACAGTCGCGGCTGTTGCGAGTGGCGACCATCCCGAAGCGATTTTGATATTCGGCGGATTGGAGAAAATTGCAGACGAGCGAACGCGCGGCGTCCGAGTCGCGGAGTGGTTTGTTCTTCAGCGTGTTGAGCCACGCGTTGTAACCCGCTTCATCGGGATTGCGTCGCAGATAGGTGAAGTACTGTAAGAGGACAAGCGCATGGTTGTAGTTGGCATCGACGACACGCTGATCGGATGCGAGACGCGTCAGAACCATCGCTCGACCATTCGCAGCATCATCAAGCAGGCTGATCAATAAACTTCGATCGGAACTGAAATCGACGCCGGAAGTCTGCGCCAACGTGGTAACGAGTGAATCAACAAACTCGGCAGGTTTCATCGTCGCCGGAAACTTGCGTTTGAACTCGGCTCGTTCAACAAACGCGCTCGCGAGGGCGAGGCGAACGGCTTCGAGCTCACCTTTCTGACTCGTTATCACAGCTCGATCCATCTCGAGATCCGCCAATCGCGGTAGCCGACCAAAGGAGGTGGAATACAACCCGTACAGAAATACACCCGTTGCCGGCAGTTCGTTTTCAACCAGCAGATTCGTCGAAATCTCGATTCGCCGCGTGCGCAAACACTCGCTGCGATTGTTGCATGCGGAGAGCTGCGCGTTCAGGCGATCGAGAGTCGTTTGATCGGGTTCGTGGCCGGTCAAATCCGCGTACTGCTGCGCGATAAAGAAACGAGAGTCGTCAACCGGATTCGCAACTGACAACGACACGCCAGGATCGATCGTGATCGCGCCCGGCACGTAGGCCGTCTCACCGGAGTTTGACTGGAGTCGCAAAGTGTAATCGCCAAACGGCGCATTCGGCGCCACCGTCAACTCGACGCTCACGATCGGGTATGGCGCTGCGATCTGTTCCCGCGCCAGCGAAGCAGGATCGACGGTGAAGTAAGGTGAGTTGACGCTGATGCTAGTGCCGGGCACCTGATCGACTCCCTCACCACCCAAATAAACCTTCACACGTCTGCCGGGCGCGAGTGGCAACGCAACAGTCGAAATCTCAGCGTTGAGTCCGATTACTCTTGGGTTGAGCGCGGATGCTTGTTGCGGTACGAGGTTCGAGTTCAAAGGCGTCGCCACATCAGCCTTGACCAGCACCTGATTCGAAAGCTCAAAACTGCGAAGCTTCTGTGTGGCGTCATCTGCGGGCGCTGAAACAATCACTCGATACTGACCCGGCGTGAGACCTTCCAGACGATACGTTCCGTCATCGGCAGTGACGTCGCTCGCAATCACTCGTCCATTAACAACATTCTCGGCCCAGATGTTCACGCCGTTGAGCGCAGTCAACGCACCGGGAGTGCGGTTGTCGATGAGTCGACCTTCAATGCGTCCCGATTTCAGTCTCGAACCGTAAAGGCTGACGATTTTCTGGCGGTCGTCTTCACTCAGAGTGCGCTCGGTCAACGCGGGCAAGCCGAAGGTTCCGTTGTAAGCCTGACGTGCCTGCATCGTTGACGACAAAACGGCGGAATGGTCCAAGCCGAGGAGATGTCCAATCTCGTGAGTGAAGGTGGCTTCGAGATCGTATGTGCCGGGTGTGCCGTCGGTTGAAAACTGTAGCTCAGTTCCGTCTTCCGCTCTTGGTCGTGGATTGATGCTGATGTCTGCTTCGGCGATGTTGCCGGTTTCGGGATCGAAGAAGACGCGTGTTCGTCCTGTAGTTGCGGCGGAGTTGAACGCTTCGTTTTCGGGTGTGGTCGCGATCGTCAGGAGGCTGATGCCGTCGCCTGCGTCGGCGGGGCTGACCGAAGTCGCGGGGGACCATGTGACGATGAAGTTGATGTTCGACAAACTGGCCCAGCGAGCAAGTGCACGGCGCGCGGCGCCGACAACGTCGCTATCGGGTTTGATGTTCGCGCCCGGAGACTGCAACGACGTCGAGAAGGCGACCGCGATGGTCCTTCTGGGCCATTTGATTTTGCGAGCTGTTTGGGTTGTGGGTTCAAACTCGAACGAGTCGCGGATCTCCAGTCGCTCTCTCGAACCGAGAGAAAAAAACATTGCCACACTCGCAATGACAGCGACCAGATACTGCATTTTAAGAACTTCCCTGGCGAGGTCGAGTTAACTACGTAAAGCGCGGGCGCTGGGACAAGGGGAGTGGCCAGCCGAGGCATGGTACCACGGTTTAGCCACAAAAAGGCACTAAAAACCTCGGAACGTACTGTAGGGGCGGCCACGGAGGGCCGCCCCTACAGTACGTTCCGAGGTGCGTGATTAATTGATCGTTATGTGCGGTGCGGTGTCGGCCGGTCGGCTGACGGTGGTGCCGTTCGTTTTCGTGACCGTCACTTGTATGGGCACATCCCCAGCTCCAGCCAGCGAAGCCGGTAACGAAAATTCAATGATGTCGAAGCCCGCCGCATTCGTGTTAGGTCTAACCGAAATAATGTTACTGGCTGTGATCGCCGTGGTCCCGATTGTTATGGTGACTTCACCCGCGGCAGCAAAGCGAACGCCCGTCACACTCAACAAGATGACAGTCGGCTCTCCATTGGTCGTGACATTAAACGGCTCTGACAGCAATTGTCTTGTCTGCGCCGCGGCCCTGTTACCCGGAAGCGTGAAAATGTCAGGTTGTGAAGGCGTAATCTGCACGTTGCCACGCACCAGCGTGTCAGTGTTTGCACCCGCATTCAGGATATTGATTGCAACCGTGGCCAAGCCCGAAGCGGTACCGATTGGGACCACAAAGTTGATCTGCTTATCGGTACTACTCACCCGGTAAAGACCCGCAGCATGGCCGTTAACAGAAAGCGAAACACCGTTCAGTTCCACTGGTAACGCCGGGCTCCTGCCAGTCTCGCTCACATCTCCCGTGGTAGCTGCGTCTGACGGCGCAAGCGCAATCGAAGAGCGGACGATCGTCAACTCACCGGGCGCGACAGCAAATGGTTGACCCGGAACCGGACTGGGTGTCGGTGTTGGAGACGGAGTCGGACTCGGAAGCGGCGTCGCAGCCGCAACCGGCATTTCACTCGCACCTGTAAAGAACGAGAGAGTCGCAGACGACTGATTCGTGATGGTCGGGGTCAGCAGATAGAAGAGTTCAGTTGACCCATCACTATTGCCACCACCCAACTCGACGCCACCGATTGAAAAAGCAAGACGCTTATGAGTCGCGCTGGTGATCGCTCTGGTGCCGCCAGTCAAACCAACCATGTTAGTGATACGAACAAAAGTGTTCGATGACGAAACCGGCACCTGTGTCAAAAACAGGTCCGCCGAGTTATCGGTATTCAAACCTTCATTGGCCGTCGCACTGTCGGCTGGGAACGTCCCGTTAGGTCTGAAATTCAGGAACGACGTGAACACAAGAGATGATGGAGCCAGCGAAGAATCGTAGTCTGTAAAGGTTGGAAAACGAATGATGTCACCGACTGTCGGCCTGGTTCCGACTTCGTTAAATGTGTCGGTCGCGATCGTGTAGACAAAGGTTCCGAAAAGCTGTCCACTCGGCGCGGCATTCGACTTCGGATCAGTCGCCTTCGATTCGAAAGCGATCAGTTTTCCATCGCGACTCAACCGGCGACCCGGACTAAGCAGGTTTGCAGACGTGATGTTGTTGAGCGTACGAGTTACCTGATGAAATGTAACGCTGCTGGCGCCCACGTCAGCGTAAAAAACCTCTGCATTGTTGTCGCTGTTGGTGTAAGTGATCGGAGTTTGGGCGCTCATGTTAAAGCTGTTCGCGCTCGACAAGAAAGACACTACGGATCCATCCTTCGACAGCGTTGGATTAGTTTGAAAGATGAACCCGAGGCCGGCAACCGCATCCTTCGTGTCCGTCAACTGTCTGAGAGTGCCGCCTAGCTCCGAGAGATTGGTGGTACTCGAGTCGTTGATGGTGAAGAGGAACAAGTCCGGATTGGCATCGGCGTTGCCGGTATTGCCCCGAGGGTTCCTGGTCGAGATAAAGGCGAGAACCCTCCCGTCGTCGGAAATGGCCGCTTCGCGATTATCGTCAGCGAAGAACGGCGACACATTGGTTGATCCGGCGGTCGGTGCTCGACTGGCGCTAGTCTTTGTAACGAAGTGGAACGTCCCCGTATCCAGCCGGTTAAGAGGCAAATCAGTTCCGAGTGTTAAATCAACATCGGTAACGTCCGGAACTTTGTATACCCAAATCTCAGAATTCGCATCCGCGCGCCAGGTCGCATCATCAGTTCCCGTTGGACTACTGGGATCAGGCGCATTGGAACTGAACACGATAATGTAATGACGAACACCGCCATCGAGTACCGGCAACATCGAGATCATCGGCGCTCGGTTATCGATTTCAATCAACAACTGCGACCGGTCTTCTGGTGTTGGAACGGGAGTGGGAGTCGGCGATGGACTAGCCGTTGGACTTGGTGACGGACTCGGCGTCGGCGTCGGGCTTGGTGACGGCGTCGGGTTCGGAACACTCCTGGTATCTGTGATCTGGAAGATACGACGTTGCGCGTAGTCGGCTAAAAAGATCTCGCGATTGCCGTCGGCGTTTCTCCTGTTCTGCGTCGCGACGTCGCCGTTGGAAGTGAAAACAACGAACCGGCCATCCGCACTTATATCACTCGACAAAGAGTTGAACGAGCCCGACGGACTGGATGTTAGTTGAACGGCAAACGGGTCCGGTGTCGGACTCGACACTTGGGCTGAAACGGAGGCAAGCGAGCCACCGATAAGCGCAGCCACTATGATGGCGCACAGAGACCAGAAACCTTGCTTCACGAATTCCTCCGCAACAAAGACGCAGATACGAACAGATTAGATGCCTCGGGGAGCTGAGCAGCGTCGCGCAGGTGAATGTATAAATTGCCGGCACCGACGATTAAAGAACGGCCATTTTAAGCAGAACCCCTCCGCTTCGCAAGCACGAATGGATTTGGGTAATGACCTAATTTCAATTCTTCTCTGTGCAACCTCAGTGTTCTCTGCGTCTCTGTGGTTGTTGTATCGTACATTCCTATAATCACAGAGGCACAGAGAACACAGAGGTTGCACAGAGGGCCTATAGGACCTATGACACGGATTGGGAGGATTGGATGGCGAAAAAAGCACTGATTACCGGAATTACGGGGCAGGATGGCAGCTATCTTGCCGACTACCTGCTTAGTTTGGGCTATGAGGTGCATGGCCTGGTCCGGCGGGTCGCACTCGAGGCGCCTGAAACGAGATTCAAACGCATTGCCCACATCCTCGACCGCGTCACTCTGCACCCGGCCAGTCTCGAGAGTTATGCCAGTATTTTCCACGTCTTCAGCGCCCACGACTTTGACGAGTGCTATCACCTTGCGGCCCAGAGCTTCGTAGCGGAGAGCTTTGCTGACGGCTTTTCCACGATGAACATGAACATCAACGGCACGCACTACGTGCTTGCGGCGGTCCGTGAGCTGCGGCCCGATTGCCGGTTCTACTTCGCGGGCTCGAGCGAGATGTTTGGTAACGTCAATGAAGTCCCGCAAAAAGAGACCACCGCGTTTCAACCACGCAGCCCGTACGGGATCAGCAAGGTGGCCGGATTTCATTTGACCAGAAATTATCGCGAAGCGTATGGGCTGCATGGCGTCAGTGGGATTCTCTTCAACCACGAAAGCCCGCGCCGTGGATTTGAGTTTGTGAGCCGCAAGACGACCAGCACCGTCGCGCGAATAAAACTCGGACTCGCATCGGAACTCAGGATCGGAAATCTTGAAGCCAAACGCGACTGGGGCCACGCGAAGGATTACGTGCGAGCGATGCACTCGATGCTTCAGCAACCTGATGCAGACGATTTTGTGATTGCAACCGGAGAGACTCACAGCGTGCGTGAGTTGTGTGAAATCGCGTTTGCTGAAGTGGACCTCGATTATCGTGAGTATGTGAAAGTCGACGAAAGATATTATCGACCCGCGGAAGTTGATCTATTAATCGGCGACGCCTCGAAAGCGCGCAAGGCATTCGGATGGGAACCGACCTACAGCTTCCGTGATTTAGTTAAAGAGATGGTCGCCTCCGACCTCACGAGCCTCGCCGCCGAGCAGGGCACTCCACGCACATCTGCCTTGTCCTAAGAGTCAGGTTCTGAAGCCGTGCAGCGCCAACGGCGCGAAATATGACAGCCAGGGGCAAGTGCTGAGCGAAGCGAAGCACGTCGCCCCTGGTACAAAAATAGAAAGGTTTCAAGCCCTGAAAGGGCGAAATACTGGAGCGTTATTTCGGCCCTTCAGGCCTCGTATCTTGCTTTGTATGCTTAACCAGGGGCGACGCGCTTCGCGCTTGCCCCTGGCTATCATATTTCGCGCCTTCGGCGCTGTCCTTCCTGGTTTCAGAGATTCTTACTTCCCAATAATCCGCAGCCATTGCGGGATGACCTTGTCGAGGGTGAATACGCTGTTCACGTAGCTCGCTGCATTCTCGGCCATCGCAGCTCTCACGTTCTTGTTAGAAAGAAGCACCGGGAGATAATTACAAAGTAACTGTGCTTCGTTCTCGTCGTGAGTTAGCTTCCAGCAAACTTTATCGGGAAACTCTTTGTACTGGTTGTTATCACTGACGATTGCCGGTTTGGCTGCTGCAAGGGCGTGCATCAAGGTGCCCGACGCTTCGCCCATCGAAGGATTTCTTAAGTTGATCAAAACGTCAGACGCAAAGAGCGCGCTGAAATATTCTGCTTCATCGAGGTAACCCGTGAACGTGATGTAATCGCGGAATTCACTCGCCTCCACTTCAGACTGAAGCGCACGCACCTCCGGTGAAGTCTCACCCGCAAACAACAGATGCACCGGATAACCCTGGGCCAACAGTCTTTTGACAACCCGCACCTGTAATTCCGGCAGCTTGTTGCGATTGATAAACCCGAGACACGTGATCAGAAAACGATTGTCCTTGAAGGAAAACTTCTCTTTGAATTTCTCAATCTGCTCGCGCGTGGGAGAAACGTTGATTCTCGCAAAATGAGGAATCACCTCGACGTGATCGTTGTTGCTGAACTGGTTCTTCACCCAGCGGTGATGCACTACAACTCTCCGGCTCCTGTTAACCACCGCATACGACATCGGAAGACCATTCACATTTCGCCTAAGCTGCGGCACTAAACCCGTCAGTCCTTTATGTTCCGCTTCACCATTGTTGTTAACCAAAGCCTGATCGTAGAGCTGCCAGTCAGCCTGCAGATAAAACGAGTCGTGCATGAACGCGCTCAGGTTGTAATCGTGTAGCACAACCGTCGCCGGAAATTTCCAGGCAAGCTGATAGATCTTCTTGTGGAAGCCACTGTGATTTCCGAGGTGATAAATAGCGTCGTCGTAAGTCTCGCCACGCTCCGGAAATTCCGACATCGGATAAACGTCAAACTCATCCTGCAATTCGGGCAGCGGCAACTCGGTATCGTAGTAGAGGTCGATATCGAGGTGTGGCTTGAGAGCCTTTATCAGCCAGTAACTGTAGTTAGCGATGCCGCTTTTCTGTGGCGGTAATGGAGACAGCCAGGCGATTCTACGATTCCCCATGCGGCTATTGAGAGGCGGGTAAGAAGACCAGATCCAAATATGTTTTGGCCACGTCGCCAACGAGCTCGCGTTCTTTTTCCCATTCAGCAATCACTTCGCTCGTCGATGAAGTTGTCACCATTTCCTGATCGCGACGAAGCACTCCTGCGCTGTACCCGGACGCAAATATGCTTTCGAGGAGATCGTCGGCTTTCGTAGCCGAAACACGCTCGATTAACGCAGGGAAAAACTCCATCAGCCACACTGGATGATGTTTCGCGATCGTTTCCTGCATGCCCTGCCACGCTTTCGGCTCGGAGCCTTCGATGTCCATTTTTATCACATCCACTCGAGCCTCGTTCTTGAGTAACGAATCCAATGTTACAGCTTGAACGATGAAAACGTCCTCTTCGTCATGAGCTAATTCAGTAACGAACCCGTTACTAAATCCCCACGAGAAACTCATCAGCTTCTGAGTATCACCAACGGCGAACGGATAGACTGTAACTTGATCGAATCCGTTTCGATGCAGGCTCATGTAGATCAGCTCACAATTTCGAGGATTACACTCTACAGCGATTACCTTGCCCGACTTGCCGACTTTCCCCGCCCCGGTGAGCGTAAAGAAACCGATGTTCGCTCCGACATCGACGAATGTCATTCCTTGCTGAAGGTGTTCTTTTAGAAAAGCCGTGACGTGTGGCTCGTAAAGTTTCGTTTCGATGAGGTTCTCGCCGATGTCCCAGTCATGCTCCTGAACGTACAGTTCAAAGTCGTCGAGCGTAAGCAACTCGAGGCCACGAACCTTCCTGCCAGTGACAAACTCGCGAGACTGGCGAAAGTATGCAGCCAGCCGCGAATACGTTAACTGCTCAGCCGCGACCCTCTCAGTCCAGTAATCGAGATCCTCCTGCGACGGCTCGCGCATGAGCAGGATTCGATAACAGTAGTAAATATCCTCTACCGTCGCCGCGTCTGACCATGCAGGTTTATCCATCACCGTCTACCAAAACCGTGAACGATATTCACCCGAAGAGATGAAGCCGTTGATTACCGCAGCGGGATCGTTTGAATTTTCTTTCAGCGCTCGTAACCAGTACTCGAGACCCTGCGGGTCGGGATCTCGTTTCAGATAGTTAAAGTAACACAGTGTTACAAATGCTGAATTGTATTGCTCTGGCTTACTCAATAACATTTCGACTTGTTTATCCAAAGCTCCAACGCCCGGGACAAAAACATTCTTCGTCCACTCCTCATAAGTCGGACGACGTCGGTACGTTCCGTAAAGTAAGGCATACTTCAGGAACTGTGACTTTTTGAATTCATCGGAGCGAAAGATTTGCAACGCAGCTTGAGAGCGCCGTTGAGTCAGGCACTTTGGCTCGCCGCCACACTCATTGATCGTTCGCACTAACGCGTCCAACTCGTCCTGCTTTGGTTCTCGACTCAGCAGATCAGAATATTGTTGACGCACGAAGTAACTCGCGTCGTCGATGGGATTCGGATCGGACGGTGCTGACGGTTCGGTCTTTGTCAGCGCGTAGAGTTCGTCATCACCCTCGCGATGAACCAATCTAAGCCGGCGTTCGGCTATTCCACTCTTAACAATCGACTCGATCGCACTCTTACTGTCAGTCGTTAAGAGCGCTTTGTGCACGACGAGGTACGACGTGGGAATACCCTCGAGCACATCCAGGAGACGCGCCGGGATTGGACGCTCTTTTGTTAACGCTTCGATTTCCTGAACGAGGGGAGGTGCGAAGCTGGAGCTCGCCGTCACGATTGGCTTGCCGTGATCAGCAGCACGAAGCATGTATGTGAAGTACGCGTAGTTGTCGCGTTCCGCTGGTAACTCGACAATCCCGCCCGACATCGGTGTCGCTTTCAGACGAAGTGTCATCGGGTCCGGATCTACGTCACCACGCACAAACACGAGCGGCACGACTCGTTGTTCGAAAAGCACTAACACCGCGAGCGCGGCAAAGATCAAGGCGCATCTCAGTCCGGGCCGCCAACGACGCAACAGCGCCGCAATTTGAGCAGAGCCTAGACCTGCAAGAATCGCGAGTCCCACGTAAGCGATCATGGCCCAACGTGCCGGAGACCGCATACTCCTGAAGAGCGGAATCGTGTCGTAGAGCATGCGGTGAAAGAAAAGATTCATTCCGAACGAACCGAGCACGCCAATTACCGTCCAGATCAGCGCCACACCGTAGGCCACTGTGCGTGGGTCAGACCTGAAAGTGCTAAGCCAGTCCTTCTCGACAACTCGATTAACGATCTGCGGAGGCGCAAGCACGAGGCGAAGTCCAACTATGACGATAAAAAAGTAGAGCGGACGAGTGGCGTGAGTGGATTGCAGTATCTCAACGCCAAACAGTTTTGGATGAATTGCTCCGTAACCGATCGTTAAGAGACAAATCAGTAGCAGCACAACAGCCAGACAATCCAACACAACGAGCAGTGTTCGGAAATAAACAGACGACGTTATCCGGGATGATAAAACGGAGAATTGTCGTGCGCCTGGTCTAACGAGTAACAGCGCAGCCGCGGCAAGAAGTGGCGGTAGGAACCCTGGGAACAGCATCAACTCATCTCGCGCCGCTGCTCCTCCGAGACCAAACCAAAGTTTGTTTCGCTCGCTTGCAGCAAGCCAGTGAATGGGCCACGCGGAAAGCCCGATCACCTGATCGGGACTGCGAGCGAAACCGTATAGTTCGTGTACGCGATAAAACGGATACAGGAAACCAAGGACAATTAAAGCAGCCAAGCCAAGCAACGCGACGCCGCGAATCCAGTAATTGCGATCTCGCCATAACTGCCACCACGCAATCAGAAAAACTCCCGTGAGAGTGAGAGGGACCAGGGTCAAGATGAAATACGTGACGGAAGTCAGCGCATTCATTACAAAAGCAATGCCGAGCCACATTGCGCTTCGCCAGGTGCGTTGACGTGAATAAAGAACGAGCGCCTCGAGCAGCAAAGGGATCCAACCAGTGAAGAGCAAGTGCAAGTGAGGCAGACGCTGGAAGTGATATGGAACGAATGCGAAGACGATTCCTGCGATCCATGCCGCACCCAGCGAGTTCGTTAGCGTCCGCACCAGACGAAACATGCCGTAACCGGAGAACGCAAACGCAACCAGCGTCGCCAGACTCAGCACCGTCAAAGGCCGAAAGCCGATCGCAAAGAGGGGAAAGAACAACAGCGACACACCGTAGTTATTCTCGGTGAATGCCATCGTGTATTTGTACGGATAGAAGGCTGTCGCTTGAAAGAGATTACGCGGGTCGTGAAAAGTCTGATGATAATCCCACCACAGCCAGTAAGCGATTGAGTACGGATCTCCTCGATCGGACACAGCGTCGCGAAGGTGAAGCGCCCAGGGCCACGTCATGAGTACGGTTAAAGTGAGGAAGCCCAGGAAGATCAGAATCTCGCGGGCGACAGTTCGACGATTCATAGGCGCAGTTCACTCACTGACGCTTCAAAAGCAGCGAGGGTCGCCAGAGCTGTTTTCTGCCAGGAAAAGTTTTTCGAGTATTCGTAGCGCGCATGCTTAGCTTCTTGATCGACGGGGGCGCGTAACGCCTGGTATAAAGCCTGGGCCATGCCGTCAATATCGTAAGGATCAAAATAAAAAGCAAAGTCGCCCGCGACTTCCGGCAGCGACGAGGTGTTTGCTGTGGCCACTGGAAGACCACACGCTAAGCCTTCCAGTATAGGTAGACCAAATCCTTCGTAAAGTGACGGGAAGAAAAGACACCGCGCCTTTTGGTAGAGCTTGACGAGTGTCGTGTCGTCCACAAAACCCGGTAGTCGAACTCTGTCGGCGATGCCGAGATCTTTGGCGCTGTTCATCATTACCCGTTTTGAAGCGTCATCCAGAAAGCACACGATCAGAAAATCGGTTGCTCGGATTGTTGGATCCGAACCGTACACCGACTGTAACTTCGCAAATGCCTTGAGCGCTCGATTCATGTTCTTGCGCGGATCGAAGCCGCCCGGATAAAAGACGTAATCAGTTCCGGAAGGCAGCTGCGGAAACGGATACGGCTTGAACGCGCTGCCGGCGGCGAGCGGCGTGACGACGTGCTGCTTGTCTTTGACCGCGAGTGCGTTGACGAAATCGGCGCGCGTATGTTCCGAGATGTGCAGGAACAGATCGAAGTCGGTTTCCATCTGCTTGAGTTTACGCTGATACACCTCGCGGGCTGATGCGGATACATGCTTTGCGTACTCCTTTTCCATTATCAGCGGGATTAGATCGTAGATCGTGACCGCGAACGTGGAGCTTGTTTGTCGAGTTGGGATGAAGACGTTGTGCATCAAGGCGTTGGGAGACCAGTAGAGATCGATGCCGAGTTGGGCGATGGCGTTATTGACGGCGTCTGAGTAGAGTTTGCTTTTTGACGTGTTGGTATCGACTAACGTGAGCTTATTGCGTGTCCAGGTTTTTAGGCATTCCAGGTGTGGGCCACGGGTCGTATTGAGATAGAACTCATTTGTAAAATCATTCTCGAGCATCTGCTCAATCGTGCTTTTGAAATACGTCCCGATTCCCCGGTTGATTTCCGGCGTCAGAAGCGTTTGTCCATCGATCAGGATCTTCATGAAATTTAATATCTCGGAACGTACTGTAGGGGCGGCCCTCCGTGGCCGCCCTCGGTTGAAATACACTGATTCAAGCTTCGACGGTCTCGGTTTTGGTGAACACGATTTAAACCGAGGGCGGCCACGGAGGGCCGCCCCTACAGTACGTTCGACAGTTCGTTTAGATATTTGGACAACACGGCGTCGTAGGAGAATTCGAGGGTGACATAACGGTGGCCGTTTGCGGCCAGGGCGCGACGGACCTCCTCATGATCTTCGAGATACTTCAACGCCAGCCCAAACTCCTCACTGTTGCCAACAAACAACCCGCCATCACACCGGCGAACATGATTCATCGTAACCGCACAACCCGCCGACACGACACTCGGCACACCACACAACCACCCTTCCATGATGACGATCGAAAAACTCTCATTCTCCGATAAATTAATGATCGCCTTCGAATGCTTGATGAGCTCGAGCTTCCTCGCCTCCGACACAAAACCATAATCGACAAAATAATCATTGCGCGGCACAAGCGACTCATCACCGCCGCCGATAAACACCAGCTTCGTGCCTCGATGAAACTCCTTTACATACTCTCGAAACCATTCACACAGCACATGAACGTTCTTGCCTCGCTCCTTGCGTCCGGCATAAATGAAATAGCTACCCGGCACGTCCGCGGGTCTCTTCGCAGACTGCGCACCATTCGACGGAAGCTCGACGCCGACACCCGTTACCACGCTCTCAACAATCCGGCGCCCAACTCGCATTCCGTATTGGCTGATCGTCAACTGCTTTTCTTCATGTGCGTTGAAGAAAATGTGCTTCGAGTTTTGTAACAAGCGTTCGGTGGCAGACCAGTAAAACTGTGGCTCATCATGAAAGCATGGAACGACAGAAATCTTGCCCGCATACCTGTTCACGACCGAATGCGTTACGCCATGAAAATATGGCAGGGCAATGAGTTCGTAATCATCGCTTAAATAACTTCCCACTGCCTCAACCAGATCAGGACTGTTGATTCCGAAATCAAAGAAGTCGTTCTCATCACGCTCGGACAACTCCTTGCCGAGACTTATTTTCTTGATGACTGCGTCGTATGGTCCACGCGTCTTGCCAGTCGCAAAGCGAAGGGTCTTTATCCCCTCGACGTCGTAAGTGCCCGGTTGATAATGGTCCTGCCACCAACTGTCATACGGTGAACGCGAACACGTCGTGAACACAATCGTCTCAACGCCACGCTTGTTCAGCTCGCGGCTCATAACTCTCGCCAGCAGTTCAGCGCCGCCGGCAAACGAGCCAAACCATGGCGTGATGACGACGATTTTTTTTTGAACATCAAGTCCTGGTTGCAATGATTCCATAGTCGGGGGCGCTATAAAACATGTCGTTAAATCGCTTGATAATCTCGCTGTCACCTTCAATCCTGGCTTCGTCCCAGGGACGCAACTTCAAAATCTTGATGTCGTGAAAGCCGCGCGCCTCAAGCAGGAACTGTAGCGTTTGACTCGGAATCGGATGGCGATGAGTGGGATCAGCGTAAAAGTTGCAACCACCAACGAGGAGATTTTCCGGATTTGGCGTCTCGAGAATCAACAAGCCGCCGCGCCTCAACGTGCGTGCCATCTCATCGAGCAGGCTAATCAACATTTCAAACGGCAAGTGCTCGACAAGATGAAAACTCGTTATAGCATTCAGACTCTCCGGCGGCAGGGTGCGTAGATGCGTCAAAGCATCGGCTTGAATAACAGTTAGACCAGCGCGACGGCACTCATCAACAAATACTCTGTTGCGATCGACGCCCTGAACTTTAATGCCTTCGCTTTCCAGTAACTGCAACCATTCGCCGCGCCCAACTCCGATGTCGAGAACGTCGCCAGTGATCTGTGCTTCTTTTAGAATCGGAACATAGACCTGCAGTCGTCGCCGCACTTCGTCACGCTCACCGCGAAACTGATCTTCAAATGAGGCATAGAGACCGTCGAGCAGATGGTCTGATTCTTCCGCTGCGACCCGCACAAAATTCGGCGAGGCTTCTCCATTGCGACTGACTTCTTCGAGCAAGATTCTCAGTCGTCCTTCCTGCGCGGCGAGTTCGTCATGCGCTCTCTGCTGGCGGAGGATTAGTTGCTGCAACTGCTCGTCGATTTCGGAACGAAGCTGCTGTTGTTTCGTGATTTGATCAACCAGCTCGGATCTAAGTTGCTGTTGCTGGGCCAGTAGTTCCTGTTTGTCTGCATCCTGTCGTTGACTGATAGCCAGTTGTTGCGCCTGAGTTTGAGTTGCTAAGTCATCGACGTAACGCCGCGCTTCATCAAAACGTAGGTCGAGGGTCTTCACCAGTTCGTTGTGCCCGGCGGCTAATTCGTCGTGTTGTCGCAACGACAACTCTAGCGCCTGTTGTTGCTTTGTTACTGTTTGCACAGTCTCGAGCATTTCCCTTGCGAGCTGCGCGAGGGCACTTTTCAAATCTTTTTGGTGCTGATTTTGATGATCGACGATTCGCTGTTGCAGAGACAATGAATATTGCTCGAATTGATTTTGATACTGCAGCGAAGCGGGAAGACGCAGGACAGTAATGATCATGCGAAGCAGGTAGCCGAGAACCGGAATGCGACCGAGACGCCTGATTGTTGCTGGAGTTGATAGACCGTCGACTGTGACGCCGCTCTGCCGCCCTTCGTGCGAGTAGTGCAAACTCGCGAGCACATCGATCTTATTGAAACGGCCGCTGGCAAGGCTTTGCAGGTGGTAGGCCATGCCGGCTTCGTCGGGCTCTCGCAGTAAGAGCGCGCGGTAGGAGTTACGCACGAAGTCTTCACCGTGAAACCGTAATAGATCGTTGATGTGATATCGGTTATCGCGACTCGGTTGAAATGGAGGTTGTAGTGTTAGAGAACCGATTGGTTCCGTTGGCCGCGGAGCGACTGCCTCCTGCGGTGGTGATTGCCTGGTGACGTTTTGTCGTATCTCATGCATCAGACGCTCAACGTCCAGATCAGAGCTGCTGATGTGAAGCCTATCTGTCGACATTACGTCGTGGATTCTATCCCAAAACACTTTCTATCCACAGATTACACAGATCGGTTGTGAAATCTGTGTAATCTGTGGATATGATAACGACCGATGGAACCTGTGCTGCGAGTTGAGGGTGTTTCGAAGCAGTATCGTATTTACGATCGCGCTTCCGATCGCCTCAAAGAGATGTTGACGCGTGGGCGATGGCGGACGCACCGCGAATTCTGGGCGCTGCGTGACGTCTCCTTCGAAGTCGAAAAAGGCACAACCTTCGGCATCATCGGCCCGAACGGCTCCGGTAAATCGACTCTACTCCAAATCATCGCCGGCACCCTTCAGCCAACAGAAGGCACAACCTCGCACGCCGGACGCATCTCAGCGTTGCTTGAGCTCGGCTCGGGTTTCAATCCGGAGTTTACCGGCGTCGAGAACGTTTTCATGAACGCATCGCTGATGGGATTCTCACGCGCCGAAACCGAGGCGATGCTCCCGGCGATCGAACGCTTCGCAGAGATCGGCCAGTTCATCAATCAACCGGTAAAGACTTACTCGAGCGGCATGTACGTTCGCCTGGCCTTCGCCACCGCCATCAGCGCAATGCCACAGATCCTGATCGTCGACGAAGCACTCGCTGTCGGCGATGCGATGTTTCAACATCGCTGTCTGAGACGCATTCGCGAGATGCAGGAGAGCGGCATGACGATCTTACTCGTCTCACACGATCCAAATGCCATTCGCGCGTTATGCTCGCGCGCTCTGCTGCTTCACAGCGGGCGGATGGAAGCGATCGGTAAACCTGCTGACGTTCTCAATCGATATCAGAAACTGATCATGGCCCGCGAAAGCGCGTACGAAATGACTGAGGAGGTTTCAGGCGAACCGCTGCAAGAGCTCGACACTGAAACGATTCCAAAACTCTCTTACACCTTCCGGCATGGCGACGGCCGCGCGGAAATCATCGCCGTCGAACTGCTCAATGCGGCGCACCAAAGGATCGAGTTTGTCGAATCGGGCGAAGAAGTTATCGTGAAAGTTCGACTTGTCTTTCATGACGACGTCGAAGCGCCTGTGTGCGGCTTCCTGATCCGAAACCGTCACGGCATTCATCTCTACGGCACGAACACTGATTTGCAACAAGTAAACTTTAGCACGGGGCAACGCGGTGAGATTGTCGAAGTAAGTTTTGTTTTCTCGTGCTGGCTTGCGCCGGATACGTATTCATTGACGTTCGGAGTGCACAGCGTCGATGCAATCAGTTTCGACTGGCTCGACGGAGCGCTGTTTTTCCGCGTGATAAGCGCGACGGCTATGGAAGGTGTGACGAACCTTAACGCGACTGCTTCGCTGCGACGTGTTGGGATACGGCGGGCAACAGCGGAGACTGTAAAAGTGTAGCCGCTATGGAGAGTTTATCCTCAAATCCAATTACGCTCGAAGTTGAGGGACAAAAGGTCGCAAGGAACCTCGTGCGCAAGCGTTGGTTCCTGGTGTCGTTATTAATTTCGACCTGGCTACCAATTGCATTTTTCATCTTCGTCGCTCCGTCTCGCGATGAGCTCAGTGGTTTCGCAGGCATCAAGGCAGTTTTCCTTTTTCTCGGAACCGCTCACGTTCCGGCGACCTTGTTCTTCTATCTCGATAAAAACTTTTCCACGATCATTAAGAAGAATCCGGCGAGGTACATTTACGTTCCGATAATCCTGATCGTGATTACGGGTCTGATCTTCGCCTTCACAAATACAATCACGCAGGCGTTTGTCTTACTGGCTTACTGGGCATGGCAGGCGTTTCACTACGGACGTCAGAACATCGGCATCTACGCGTTTGCGTCGATAGCAGAAACGGGAACTGGTCCGCGCAAAGAAGAGAAGCTGGCTATTGATTTCGGAACTATCCTCGGAATTCTCGGAACGTTCAAAATACTCGGAACGGCAGTAGCGCCGCTGTACCTGCACCGGGCTTTTGATGTCTTTTATCAGATCGGCTGGATAGCGTTCTTTGCTGTTCCGCTGTTCAGTCTTTTCGTCTACATAAAATTCTTTAAGAACACGACCTTCCTCAAAACCTGTCTTTTCTTTACCAGCGTATTCTTCTTTCTGCCTGTATTCATCTCGACGGACAACAACATCGGCTTCCTCAGTTATGCGATTGCACACGGTCTGCAGTACATCATCTTCATGACCGTGATCTCAGCGACTGCAACGGGAGATCCAACGCCGTCACTTTCGTACAAGAGCATCGCGCAGCTTCTTGGTTTACTTCTGATCGTGGGTTTCGCGTTTTGGCGTGTGAACGATCTGAGAGACATGGAGATCGTTAAGAGCACGTGGGCTTATGCGCGAGCCGCGGACTTTCTGTTTGGCGGAGTTCTCGGAGCGACGATGGCCCACTTCGTCGTCGACGCCGATGCGTGGAGACTCAGCATGGAAAGCCGGAGAGAATACATCAAGAAGCGGTTCAGCTTTGTTTTTGACTGATTACCTGCCGGTAAACCTCCAAGGTCGCAGCGGCTGCTTTATCCCAGGAAAACTTCGACGCATGCTGCTTCCCTTCTACGGATCGTTGTTCGCGCTCGTCGCCATTCTCTAACAGCCGCGTGATGCTCCGTGCCAACTCATCCACATCAGTTGGTGAAACGAGAAGTGCGGCGTCTCCGACAGTCTCGCGGATACTCGGTATGTTGCTCGTGACTACTGGCGCGCCGCACGCCATCGCCTCGAGCAGTGGTAAACCAAATCCTTCATACAGCGACGGGTAAACAAACACCCGGCACGACGAATAAAGTGCTCGCAAATCATTATCCGCAAGATAACCAACGAGCCTCACACGTTCCCTGAAATCTGCATTCTTTAAGAAGCCATGTAACTCACCTGTGAGCCAACCCTCGTCTCCCGCAATTACGAGCTGCGTGTGACAAGCGCGGTTGCGGATTATTTCTCCAAAGGCGCGAACCAGGGTCAACAGATTCTTGCGCGGCTCGATCGTGCCGACAAACAAGATAAAGTCATCACTGATATTCAGCCGTCGTCGAACTGCTGCTGTTTCCGCCATGGGCCGGAACGAGGCGCGCGGTGCTTCCGGAATCACTGTGATCTTTTCTTCGTCGATCGCCAGGTGCTCACAGACTTCAGTTTTTATACTTTGCGAGGGAACGATGATCGCATCGGCTCGGCGCGCCATTAACGGCAGTCGCCAACGAGCGCGACGTGCAAGATGTTGAGCGTGTGTTTGCGGCCAGAGAAGAAGCGAAAGATCGTGAATAGTAACGACCGTCGGACACGTCTTCAGCAGGGGAACGCTGTAGTTGGTGCCGTGAAAGACATTGAATCCAGATCTTCTGATGTAACGCGGCAATCCCACCTGCCACCAGAACCGTCGACTTAGTCCGTTTAGACTCGGCGACGGAGAAACCAACTCGAACCTATCATCCGGAGAGATCCGTGCGAGCGCCCGCGCCAACTCCAGTGTGTAATGGCCCACACCCGTCAAAGATTGATTCAGCGGCGTGCCATCCAGTCCGACGTCCATATTCAGGAGTATGGTTTAAAGCACAAAAAGCACAAGAAAATCTCCTGTGCTTTTTGTGCTTCTTTGTGGCTGATTGAAAATTTAGAACCTGTTCAGGTACTCAGGTGACTCCATGAAACCGCGCACGATAACGTTCTCGATGTCTGACGGGTCGAAGCCCAGATTGAAGCGAGCATTGTGGAAGATGTAACCACACTGCGCCGGGTCAGGACTATTATGACAATCTTCCGGATCGCGACGCAGGAAACCGAAGTATTCCATCGTCACAAATGCCTGCTTGTAAAACTTGTCACTGACCTGCGTGCTCTCAGCAATGATGCGCAACACCTGCGCACGCGTTTTAGTACCAGCGTTCAGGTCTGCCACGAGCTGAGTTTGATTCGGGTTCGTCACGCCAGCAGTGTCCAGCAATGCCTGAACGAATTGAGCGTTCGATAAAGCACCGTACTTCGCCTGAATCTCGGCACGGAGCATCCATGCATTAGCGAGATCGTTCTTTTTCTGCTCAGTCAGGGCGGGATCGTCATTCGGTGTCGAGATGGCTGCGAGATCCGACATGAACTCAGTGTAATGTGGACGGTCAACCTTTGATGTGTCGCTCAACTCAGCTACAGTTACCGGGCGTTGGCCAATCGATATCATGTAAAGGTACATCACGTAGGAACCCTTACGCTGGAACTCGGGCGAACGGAAGAAATTCGCCGCCACGATTCCCCGCAGTACCTTTCGGCACTCAGTATCCGTTGGCGCGCACTTGGTGTCGGGATTCAGGGTGTCGATATAAAACTGCAACCCTGCCGGTTCCGGAAAACGCTTCAGGAAGTCGATATACTGCTGCGACACAAAGAAATCAAAGTCATTAATAGTGATAACTGTATTGGTACCCGGCCTCAACCTCAGTGGCTTGACCTTGATATCACCATAAAACAGCTCCGATGGGAGACCGGGTGTTTCGGTGACAATTCGCAATGTCGGCGGCGACTGGGAGTAACCAACGACGGAGATAAATACCGTCAGGAAAATTGTTGCTGCGAGCTTTCTCATATTCAACTCCAAATATGGATCGTTTCTCTTGAGGGGACTGAGGCTAGGCGAGCCTTTTCGGCCGCTTGACCAAAAACTATACTTGCGCTCTAACCATTCTGTCAACACTGTTTAGCTCCTGGGTTTCTTTGCGCCCTTGCGTCTTGCTTTGCTGCTTTGCGTGGAAAAAGAGTTTCACGCGAAGGCGCGAAGGAAGACGCAAAGGCGCAAAGAACAAACCAGATTAGGACACCAAATGGACCCGGAAATTAGCCTTTTGATGCTCCATCCCGGGCCATGGTCTGAAAATTTTACGGTTCCGACCGCAGTCCTCCCAAAGTAGTTAGAGAATTCTGAAGGTCGCCGTATTACTAACGAGGCTTCGTGAAAACACCCTTACCCTACAAGTCCCCGAACTCAAACCGTTGGGCAGACGGAATGTGACCTGACTGAACGGCAAGTCAGTAAACTGGTGCACATCAATCGGAGCAATCTCAAACGACTTGTTACTACTATCTATAAGATTGACAATCGCCCCTGATTCGAATGTTTCCGGCAAATTCTGAGTGAAAATCACCACTCTCGTATTCTGATCCGCCGCTGGCAGGAAGAGATCGGCAGTATTAACCAGCAAAAACGGATCTCTGACATGGAGAATCGAATCGAAAATCGCTGCCTGATCGGCGGCTGGTCCGGATTGTTCCAAAACTATCTGAGGCGCCAGCCCGCCGACGACACAGTTGTCCTGATTCCAGTTCAGCTTGATCGGACCAACATCTCCCCCGTCGCCGTCGTCGAATCCATCTACAGCGATTTTGTATATGGTTCCGGCGGTTGCGGTGAAGTTAATGACACTGGTCTGCACCACCCCCAAAACTTCATCGTCGTTTTTATCAATAGCTACCAAACCATTGACTGCTGTTCCCGTGTAAACGGCGAGCACCGTGTCGTAGTTACTTCCGCTCGTATCGATCTTTACGTGGGCAGTAACTGGGGCCTGCCATTGATACCACACCGAGTGGGTGCCACCCGTGCCGTCAAATAAATGGTTTGGTTCTCCGGGTTCGTGAGTAGCACCCACGTTTGTGCCGGCTACCACGCCGCTACACCCGGTAATTACTTGCGCGGACAAGAAATTATCGTTTGGAGGCGGCGACGGCGTCGGTGTTGGCGTAGGTGTCACGCCGTTGTTCCAGCCAATATCCAGCAAAAGGCGTAACGTAAGATCCTGTGGCGGCTGAACACTGTGCGTCAGATCATCGTTGATGGCCGGTTCCATCAATTGATTGGGGAAGAGGGTCGTATCCCAATGGGAAACTGACGAACCTACCTCAACAGGATTAGGTGCATACACGCGGGCATGATTCGAATTATCCGCGCCAGCATTCAACACGCTCGGTACACTTGCGGTTACCTGCGGACCAATCCAAACCAACTTCCCTGTGTCGACCCCAGCGGTGATTCGTTCGCTGTTGCTCATCTCCGAATAGAGTTTGCCGGTGGTGACGTCGAGCAGGAATCGATCATATATGGTGGGCGTTGCTCCAGGCTGGATGCCGGTTTCCTCGTCGGTGAACGACGAGAAACCAAGGCCGTGACCAAACTCGTGCAGGGCCACAGTGACCAGATCGATGCCGGAATTGCCATGGTTGTTATCAAGGCCGTAATACCAGGTTCTGCTGGGTAAACAGCCTGCGGCGCCGATGCGAGTGTTGAATCTCGCGGTTATTTCGACAGTTGATCCATTTAGATCACTTCCTGAAAGCGCGTTCGCAAGGGCCTCGGTGTACAACGTAAACGGAACGGCACCCAGGAAGTTCTTTTCTGCACCCTGACTTCCGGCAGATGCGAGCGTGGCGCCATCGGTCGCGCAGAACAAATCATTTCGCCACGTTGCACCAATGACGATCGGAACATTACTGTTCAGAACCGCTCCCCAGAGATTAGCCGCATGTTGAGCAGCAATTAACCGTTGCTGCCCCAGGGTGGTGCCGCTGTTTCCGCCAATTGGAGAAACAGGTGTGTTGTCGTTGAAACCAACGCCTGCCCCGTCGTTATTTTTAACGGTGACCGTTGCGGCGCCAAAGGCAGAGGAGGAAATAATAAGAACCGTCGCAAGCGCGAACAGGAGGACAGGTAGTCTGGCGGGTAAATACATATTCATTTCGGTTAGTTCTTCTGTTGCGCATTGTTAAGCGGCTGAATGGGGCCTTTGCCACCCTCAACGCCGAGAAGCTTCGGATCGATTCCCGTGGCTGCTGCTGCCGATCGAGGAGTATCAACGCACGACATCGAAAGCGTGCCATCCTCACGTTCGCGAGCTACTACGACGTGCTGGAACCGATCTTCGAGATCCATAGACACGGAACCGTCTGCGCGTTGGACTTCCTTCAGTCCCTCCGCCGACTTATTCACCATTTTCTTGAGACTCTCGGCTAGCTCTTGAGCTTCCTGGGCGGTAAGCGGCTTCAGTTTTCCTGTTTGACGATCAACCTGGACGTCCTGGCCGGCGACTTTGACAGTCATATATTTCTTGGCACTCGAATCTTTCGGCGCGGAGGTGTTCTCGGGCTGCGAGGTTTGTTTCCCCGCAACTAATTGCCTGGATACAGCTGATATTGCAGCGATAACGAGAACAACCGAGGCCAAAGCGATCAGCACGGGCAGACGCCGGGCTTTGGTCGCAGAATCATGCTTCTTTGTTTTCTTTCGCTTCTTCATTCGTCCCTCTTCGTTTGGGCTGATTGATAGTCATTATGGGAGTTGGGAGAACCAATTACTTCCGTGGATTTGCCGTTTGTGATCATTTAGACGCACCAAAATCGGGGGTATGCGTCAGTTACTTTCCTGGACTTACAACGCTGGGCTACAGGTGAAGCCGATCTTTGAGGCTTAGGCAACCGCCTTGGTTGCCCGCGTATTATCGCGCGGCCTCCAGCATCGTTCAAGGCAAAGTTTGCCGCCCGTAATATGACGAGCGAGGGGGCCTATGCCGTAGGCTTATCGTGCGCGTTGGCCGATCTGTTCGGTGCCGAAGCTGCCGATGCCGTTGAGACGGAAGGCAAAAACGACTCGGTTCTCTTTACGCAGGCCCACGTTGAAACTGGAGAACTGGGCGGTCGCAGCACAACAATCCCACGCGTGCCCGATCGTTATCGTCGAGCTGATGAGCGAGCTGTCGCCTCTGCCGGGCCGCTTCTGGAAGTCGAAAAAGAACGACGCGCCGCCATACCAACCACGATCGCGATTACCCAGAAACACCGACGGACTCCACTGCGATCCACGCACCGTGCCCGCCTCGATCCCAGTCGGATCGGCAAACCTTGCCAGCTCGGGTGCGAGCTCGATCGCACGCGTGTAGTAAAAGCTCTGGAAGATCTCAATGAGCGACTTTTGAAATCCGAAAGTCGTCGACAGCGAGCGCATCTCAAGACTGCGTGAATCGATGTCCGTCCGGAAATCCACGAAGAGATGCCGGCGTGGGCGGTAGCGCGCATCGATATTGACCGGTGAGAAACGTCGCGGCACGCCGCCATACACAAATCCGGAAAGCGTATTGATTGGGTAAAACTGATTGCGCTGGTTGGTCAGCAACGCGCCGCCGAAGAACGGATCAAAAAAGTATTTGCCGCGCAGCGTGATCGTCAACGCTTCGTACGGCTGACTCGACAGCAAGGGCCTGTTCTGCCCGTCCGTGTCTTTCACAGACACATCACTCACGTTTTCAGTCGAACGACGCGTGAAGAAACGATTGGCAACGCCGAACTCGATCTCGTTTGTGTCGGCAATCGCGTCGATGTAATCGAAGCGAATGATGCGATCGAAGTTGTTAATGCCGGTCAGCCTTCGATAAGTCACGTACGGCTCAATCACGTGACGAAAGAAGAAGTTGCCACCACGACGGAAGTCTCTCGCAAACGCCGGCGGCCGCACGTCGAGTTCAAACTCTCCGTAAGATCTCGTCAGGTTACGACTCAGCACATCACGTGTGTTCGGATCGAGTGAGTTGGAATAGAACGTAACTCGCCCGGCGCCCGTTGCAGTGATGGTCCACCCAGCGAAATTCAGTGGCAACTCAAATCGCGGATACAGATCGAGTCGCTGCACGATCGACGGCGTGATGATCGGATTCCCGCCGACGTCATTCACAAACTGCACGGCATCTTCAACAGTCTCTTTCCGGCTCACGCCGTCGGCAGAACCACTGAAAGAAAAATAGAGCGGCAGATCTTTGAAGAAACTAACGATGCCCGGACGCTTATCGATGCTGATACTCGGCAACTGGCGGATGCGAATACGCGCATTCGTGAGCGAGGTCACCTGCGTGCGTGCGAGAAAGTTAAAGCTGTACTCGTTGTGATCCTTGTTTATGAAAACCTGTGAAGTCTCTTCCGGCGAGATTGCTTGTTGAATGTTGTCCGAGAACACCTGCCGGAACGCAAGGTTGGAAGTGATGTTGACGTCGGCGACGGCGATGAAACCGTTCTTGAAATAGTGGACGCCGTCGACGTAAAGACTCGAACCACCTTGATCGGGATGAGCAGCGTCGGCGGATGGTCCGAAGATCCGATCTTTGACTGCATAAAATCCGAAGTTGAGATAAGAGCGCGAATTGGCGCGCGTGCGCAGGTCGCCACCAAATCCGAGTCCGCGCGCAGTGTAGATGTCGCTACGGAAAGTGAAATCTGCTGAGCGACCGAGTGTCAGATAGTAACCATTCGACAACCGCGCGCCCTTTGCGCCGGAGCCGCCAAACGTCGGCGTCAAGAATCCCGAAGCACGATCGCGCGCCTTAATCGAAACTGAAGCATACGGCAGCCAGAACACTGGGACGTTTTTCAGTTTCAGTTTTGGTCCGGAGACGTAAACGCGGTCGCCGGTTTTGATTCGCGTCTTGGCCGCGTGAAAGCTCCACTTCGGAACGTCTTCGTCACAGGCTGTGACCTGAACGTTCGTGGCGACAATCGTGTCGAGACTGATCTTCTCGACGCGATCTGCTGTGAAGTAAATGCGTGTGCCGTCCTGAGTCTGGTTTGTATAGCCGGTTGAGTCGACGAAGTAACCGGTCTTCGTGCGGTAGTTCCACTCGCCACGCGATCCGGTGATGCGTTGCTGATCCGCCTGATCGAAAACGACGTTGCCTTCCGCGACGACACGATTCTCAGCGTCGTAGACGGTGACTTTGTCTGCCTGCAAACGATAAGTGCCGATGCGGATATCGACGTTGCCTTCGTAGACGACAACGCGCGCGTTTTCAGGTCCAGAGCCACTTTCCTTCCCAGCCGTCACCTTCAGCTCGTCGGTGGCTACACCCTGCACGCCACCTTGCGTTCTGGGACGACGCTGCGCAGGTTGATCTGTATTAAGAGGATTGACGTTGGGAGTGTCCGTCATCGGATTCGCGACTTTGCGATCGACCGGATTTGGTTGCTGCGCGGATACAAACTGGCAAGCAAATATGAGAGTTATGATAGCCAGGGGATAACGGGTCATATAGCGCGCGTGGATGCTAGCACGAATGTCGTGTTTTGTGCTTTCGAAGTTTGAAGCGGTATTGGGCGTAACTGTAGGGGCGGCCCTCGGTGGCCGCCCGTGGTTTAGGCACGGGTTCAAGAAGCGACGGTTTCGGAATTGGTGAATCCGATCAAAGCCACGGGCGGCCACGGAGGGCCGCCCCTACAGTACGTTCCGTGGCGCCCGGGGAACGATGCTTCCGCGGCGCATGAATGAACTTGGTACATAAGTGGACGGAAATAGAGCGCGGGTTACACCTCAACAGCGATGTTTCCAAGCATCATAACTGGCACCTTCCTTGCTCTTTTAACCGGTATGAAGACGAGCATATACCTGAGCGTCGTAGTGTGCGCGCTTCTCGCAACGGCAGCGATCGCGCAGGACAAATCAGCCCTTGCGCCACCAACCGTCATCACCCCGGCAGACAAAGCCACAATTCAAACTTTCGAAAACCAGGTCAAGGACTACGTCGACCTTCGCAACAAGCTAAAAACAAACGCGCCGAAGCTCTCAAAAGACAGCACGCCCGAACAGATTCACGCATATCGCACAGCTCTCGAACAATCACTGCGCTCAGCACGCGCAGGCGCTAAACGCGGCGATCTCTTCCGACCCGAAACCGCCGATTACATCCGCCGCACTCTGAAGATCGAATTCCAGGGCAAGGACCGAGCAGAGCTGCGCGACACAGTCTTCGAAACGGAAACACAAGGCGTGGTCCTGCGAGTGAACTATCCGTACGCGCAATCGGCTGAGTTCTCGGAAATGCCCGCAACGCTCCTGACGAAGCTGCCGCAACTGCCGAAAGAAGTCAGATACCGATTTGTCGGACGAAACATGTTGCTGGTGGATCGTGAGAGCAACGTGATCATCGACTACATGCCCGACGCACTACCATAAGGATTGAACCATGCAGAGAAATTTCTTACTTGCACTCCTTATTTGCGCAACTCTTTGCTTCCCGGCATCAGCACAGCGACTCAACAACGCCGACGTAAAGACCGCGCCAGTAAAACTGACGCTGCCGGTTAAAGACGGCTCAGTTCGTTTTGCAGTGATCGGCGACACGGGGTCAGGGACGGACAAACAGCGAGACGTTGGCAGCATGATGGCCCAATATCGCGTGGCCTTTCCGTTCGAGTTTGTCTTGATGATGGGCGACAACATGTACGGCGGTGAAGCGCCGGCGGACTTCGAGAAGAAGTTTTCTGAACCCTACAAAGCGCTGCTCGACAACAAAGTGAAGTTCTATGCCAGTCTTGGAAATCACGATCAGTCGCTGCAAACGAATTACACCAACTTCAATATGAACGGTAAGGAGTATTACCGGTTCAAGAAGGGCAACGTCGCTTTCTATGCACTCAACAGCAACTACATGGACAAGAAGCAGGTGGAGTGGTTGGAGAGCGAGCTATCGAAAGACACATCGGAGTGGAAGGTTTGTTTCTTTCATCACCCGCCGTATTCGTCTGCAAAAGCCCACGGCTCTGATCCGCAATTGCGAGAAGTTGTCGAACCGATCTTCATCAAGTACGGCGTGAACGTAGTCCTGACAGGTCACGATCACGTGTATGAACGCATCAAGCCGCAGAAAGGGATTTACTATTTTGTGTCGGGCGCAGGTGGCAAACTCAGAAGCGGCGACGTCAAAGACACATTGCAGCTAACAGAAAAGTCATATGACCGCGACCTGCACTTCATGCTGTTTGAAGTAGCGGGAGATCAGATGTACTTTCAGGCGATTTCAAGAACAGGTGAGACAATTGACTCGGGCGTAATCACACGGAAGAAGAATTCGTGAAATCCGTGGCTCAGAATAACTTGAGATTCACGCCGATATTGGGTTCGACACGACGCAGTAGATGTTCACCTTCATTCTTCACGTCGTTCACGTCGTAGCTGACTGCATGGCTGATCATCTCCGCTGCCGGGAAGGGCATCAGAATTTCTTTCAACTCAGGCTCTCTCGAATCTTCGTTAAGCCAGAAGTCATATAACTCAGGCGGCAGGATCACGGGCATGCGTGTGTGAATAGTTGATAACAACTCATTCGCCTTCGTAGTGATGATTGCGCAGGACGTGATCACGCGCTCGTTGGCGCGCCACTTATCCCAGACACCTGCAAATGCGAACGGCTCTCCATCCTTTAGCTGGAAATAGTAAGGCTGCGAAATCTTTCCGCTTCTTTCCCACTCGTAAAACCCATCTGCAAAAATCAGGCATCGTCGTTTTTGAAACGACTCGTTAAAGCTCGCCTTTTCAGCAATCGTCTCGACGCGCGCGTTGATGATTCCCTTCGGCTCCTTGCTCCAGAACGGAATCAGTCCCCACTGAAGCATCCGGGCTTCACGAGTCTTCTCGCGCTCGACGACGGTAAGAACATCCTGCGTCGGCGCGATGTTGTAGCGCGGCGGCAAAGGCGGAAGATCCGTGTCCTCGAAATTAATGATGTTGATCCGGCGTGGTTGTTTAAGTGTAAATCGACCGCACATTTTGCGTAAATCTGTGATTAAAAATATCAGGCTTGAAGCGCGCGATGGACCAGCAGCGTATCGACGTACTGAACAAAGCGAATCGCTTTTCCATCCTGAAGTTTCCACACATGAGCGAAGTTTGCTTGAAAGCTTTTACCAGTCGCCTTGTACGTGCCGCTGTACTTCCCTAACGCGACCACTGTCTCGCCGCCGTCAATGAATTCTTCGGGCACGGCGGCGAAGCCGTTCCATTCCGTGGCTAAGCGCATAAACACATCAGTCAGCACTGAGTTTGGTCCATGATACGTTCCGGCATACGGGAAGCCTTCGGCTTCGGTCCACGCGATGTCCCGGCTTAGAAATCCGAGGACTGATGGAATATCTGCTTCGGCAAATGCCTGGTAAATGGCCTTAACTGTGTTGAGGTTGCTCAACATTGGTCCCTTTCGTTTGGGCTTGGTGATTAAAAGCGGCCATGCTATCACGGTAGGTATTTTGACCACAAAGAACCGAATTGGGTAGTGCATCAGTTTGGAATTACGCTACGGAGATAGACTCTATCAGCTTTAAAATTACGCCGAAGGCGTTCGCTAATTTCAGCCCAGGGTTGGAGCGCAGCGACAACCCTGGGATCGGAACATCAAAATGATCGTTGAACCCTGACAGGGTTCGCCAACCGCCTAACCCTTTCAGGGTTTCGTCGCAATTTAAAATTGTGTCCCAGGGTTCTCGCGCTGCTCGAACCCTGGGCTGAAATTAGCGAACGCCTTCGGCGTATTCATCAAATTTCCAACTGGCGCAACGAGGAATCATATGATCGACCAGATGAGAGCCAATGACTGGGAGCAGATGCGCTCGATTTATCTCGAGGGCATTAGCAGTGGAAACAGTACCTTTGAAACGGACGCTCCATCGTGGGAGAAGTGGAATGAGAACCATCTGGAGATCGCACGCTTAGTGATGCGCGATGAAGAAAGCGTGATCGGTTGGGCCGCCTTAAGTCCCGTATCGAAGCGCGATGTGTATCGCGGAGTCGCCGAAGTGACTGTGTATGTTACAGAGAGTGCGAGAGGAAAGGGAGTCGGTCGGGCGTTGCTCGAGGCTCTGATTGCCGAGTCGGAGAGGAATGGTATCTGGACACTCCAGGCGTCGATCTTTCCCGAGAATATCGCCAGCGTTGAATTACATTTACGGTGCGGGTTTCGTGAAGTTGGCAGGCGTGAGCGAATTGCGATGCTCCGTGGCGTCTGGCGCGACACGATATTGTTTGAGCGCCGCCGTCGCGACTGATTATTTCTTCCGACCGCCGAGCAGTCGCTTCGGAATGTCGACCGAGTTCTTCAATATCCTGCGAGCTTCAGGCACTCCGAAACCCGCGCCGATGGCGAAGTAGAGAACGCCGTAAGTTCCCAGTACGAGAATCGCGAGAGGAATCGCGTGAAGGGGAGGAAGGATCAGTTTGACACCAAAGCCGACAATCGCAGCGATAGCGGCTGCGGCCCAGAGCTTGACCAAATAGATCGCCGCGACACCCGTTGAACCAATCCGTGAGTTGAGTGAGTGTCGAAGTAACAAGTATTCAATCCATCCGGAAATGCCCGCGGACGCCGTCAAACCCGCCACGCCCCACTTCGGATCAAGACCCAAAACAGGCGGCAGAGTGATCGCGAAGATATAACCCAGCACTGTGGTTAGAATCACGCGAATAGTGGCGTACCACAGCGGTGTTCGTGTGTCGTGCAGCGCGTAGTAAGTTGATGAGTAAAGACGACCGTGGGTAGACGCGAGCAGTCCGATCGTCGAACCCGCAAGAATTCCCCAAACGTAAACCGAATCGGCGTGCTTGAATTCACCGGTTTGATACAACGCGCCGGTCATCACGTCGCCGAAGACAAACATCGCCATCGACGAGGGCACGATGAAGAACGAGATCCGCTGTAAACCCGCATTTAAGCGGCTGCGAAGCTTCACCGCAATCTCATCCTGTGTGCCGAGCGTGCCAGACATCGCCGGCAGTTCAGCTGCTGAAACCGACATTCCAAACAGACTTACCGGCAAGGTGTACAGACTCTGCGCGTACGTTAACGCCGCAACTGCCTGTGAGCTGATCAATCCCGCGAGCATCGCATCGACAAACGCCGAGATCTGGACCACGCCACGACTGACAAACACTGGAATAAAGTTCGTCAACACTTTCCGAACGTTCACGTCCGTCGTATCGACAATCGGTCGCAACGACTTCAGTAGTTTCAGAACAGTAGGAAACTGAACCCCGATCTGCAGCACACTGCCCACGACAGATCCGAGTGCAACCATGATTACAAGCCGCGCCTGATCCTCACCGCCGCCAAAAACGATCAGCGTCGTAATGATCGCGAGGTTCCACGCAACCGGTGCAGTGTAAGAGAGAAAGAATCTGCGATGACTGTTCAGTACTCCCAAACACCACGCGGACAGCACGAGCAGTCCCGCGCCGGGAAAGAGAATCTGAACCAGACGAATCGTTAGTGCGCGTGTGGCGGGATTGAAACTATACGCAAAGAGATTGACGAAGTATGGAGTCGTCAAAACTCCAACAAGGACGATCACCGACGTCACGAACACCAGCAACGTGAGGACAGCATTGGCGACACGAGTAGCTTCTTTCTTATCGCCGCCGGCGAGGAGCTTCGCGTAGACGGGAATGAACGAAGCCGAGAGCGCGCCTTCGCCGAAGACATTCTGCAGAAAGTTTGGAATTCGAAACGCGGCGCTGAACGCGCCGGCAGCATCGGACGTGCCCAGGTAGTGTGCAAAAACTCTTTGCCGGATGACACCGACGATGCGACTGATCAGAATGCCCATTCCGACCAGCATCGCCGATCGTCCGGTGGCCTCCTCGGCCTTAGGAGCCGGAAAGTCTCCGGTCGCCTCGCCGATCACGTGAGTCGACTCCCCCGCTGCTTCCTGTGTGTCAATATGAGTGCTGATATCGATTTGGTCGTTGGGGTCTTTTAGATTTGCCACTGAGAAGCACAAAAAGCTCAAACAAGCGATCCAGTTTACCTCAACTTACCCACCGTGCGCCTAACACGATCGTGGTAGATAAAAATTCTTAAATCGCGTGATGCCGAAACTGTTCGCGCCCGCAATAATACTCCAAAATCCTGATTGATAATGGAGTTGAAAATTATGAAGACTTCAGTGGTTCTTGTTCACGGAGCGTTCGCAGATGGGTCCGGTTGGGGTGAGGTTATTCCACTGCTTGAAAAGGCCGGCTACGATGTGATCGCAGTTCAGAATCCACTCACGACGTACGCCGACGACGTCGCAACCACTCGTCGCGTGATAGACGCACAAAAGAATCCGGTGGTTCTGGTGGGCCATTCATACGGCGGCGCCGTCATCACGAAGGCCGCTGTGGGCGCCAGCAATGTGCGCGCACTTGTTTACGTGGCCGCCTTCGGTCCGGATGCTGGTGAGAATTTGCAGTCGCTTCTGCAGCAATATCCCTCGAAGATTGGCGCTGCGCTTGTGCCCGACGCGGCGGGTTTCTTGTACATCGATCGGGCGCAGTTTAAAGCTGCGTTTGCAGGGGACGTTTCCGAGCGAGATTTGAGTATCCTTGCTGCTGCGCAGAAACCGATCAACTCAGTGACGTTTGGTCAGGTCTACGAAGAGCCAGCGTGGAGAGATATTCCGAGTTGGTACCTACTGGCCACCGAGGACCAGGCGATTAATCCTGCGTTGCAACGGATGTTTGCAGAGCGGATGGGTGCGACGACTCACGAGGTGAAATCGAGTCACGTTCCGTTCGTTTCACAGCCAGCGACTGTGGCGAAGATCATCGGCGAAGCCGCCGAGGCGACCGAACAGCGCGCGGCGGCAGTTTAACTGCAACTTCCTCGCCTTAAACCTCACTAACTCATGCCACATTACTGTAGGGGCGGCCCTCCGTGGCCGCCCTCGGTTTAAATCGGGTTCGTCGAATTCAATGCCGTCTTTTTCGAATGGGGTCGGTTCAACCGAGGGCGGCCACGGAGGTGTTGATTGTCAAGACATCCTTTACAGTTTGTTATCACGACATCCTTTACACTTTTTATCCAGTAGTAGGGGCTGTGGGAACGGTGGAAAAACTGCGT
>DASYPN010000261.1:0-21126 GCA_036006625.1 Pyrinomonadaceae bacterium
TCAATCGACCTTCATCAACATGGGCGATCGCGTCCAACAGATCGCGATGAGTATCGAGCAAATACTTCTTCGTATTCTCCCACGCCTCTTCACTCGTATCGTAGATGGGCCGCCAGTCTTCCTCGTCACTGAGTTGCGCCGGATCACCTTGCAAACGACGCATGCAAGCGCGTTCCCACGCACCAATGTGCAACGTCAACTCCCAGATCGAATGCGCGCCCGGAATCGGATGCGCGTCCGCTTGCTGCGCAGTCACTCCATCGAGCAACGTCAGCACTGATGGTCCATGCCACGCTTCGCCGTCGAATGCGCGACGAAATTGATCTCGAATGCGATCCACTTCACTGATGGACCGCTGTTCCTGAGGCGTCATCGTAGTAATTTCTCCAGGTTTCAGATTCTACAATTTCCTGATAGGCTACGTCGCATCAGTCGTAATCTCAACTGTGCAAAGTGACGAACAAAAAATTTCTGCGTTGAAGCAGGTGGCGATCTACTGCGACGGCTCGAGTCTGGGCAATGGACAGGACGCGAGCCGCGCCGCAGCCGCGGCGATGCTGGGCTTCAAAGGTCACTGGAAGGCATTTGGCGAGTACATCGGCATAGCCACAAACCAGCAGGCTGAAATTGTTGCCGCGGCAGTCGGACTCGAATCATTGAAACAGCCTTGCCACGTCAGTCTTTTTACTGATTCACGATATGTTGTCGAGACGATGAATGGGCGCTTCCGGCGCAAAACCAACCTGCCGTGGTGGCAACGGTTGGATCGCGCCGCGTCGGCTCACAAGGTTCGTTGGGAATGGACGCGCGGACACGCGGGCCATCTCGTACAGGAAGCCGTTGACAACGCCGCGCGCCGAATTGCTGCTGCCGGCCGGGTTGAAGAGTCGATTCTGCGAGACGCCGAAGACCAGGTTGGCAGCGTTGAAGCCGCAGATCTGCGCTGATATAATCCGCTCTCCCCTTTTCAGCAAAATGAAAAGAATCCACGCCCTGCTCGTAATCTGTCTCCTCGCTCCACTCCTGGGTCCATCGGCACACGCACAGGATCCAGCGCGTGGCTGGCAGTGGCAAAACCCGCTTCCGCAGGGGAATTCCATCAACTCGATCAGGTTTGCGCCCGACAAGAAACGCGGCTGGGCAATCGGTTCGAACGGCGTCGTACTGACGACGAATAACGGTGGATTCGAGTGGGAAGAGCAGACGAGCCCGGCTATCACCACGCTTTACAGTCTCTACGTCAAAGATCGCTCAAAGGTCGTGATCACGGGCGCACGTGGCGTTGTGTTAACTACCAACAACGCCGGCGGTAAATGGACGCTGCGACCGAGTGGCGTGCGCGATCATCTCTTCGCCGTCACGTTCGCACCGCAAAACCCATTGCTCGGGTGGGCGGTCGGCAGCTTCGGCGCAATCATCGCAACGACTGACGGCGGCAAGACCTGGAAAACTCAGTCCAGCCAAACCACAGCTCATCTATTTGCGATCTCTTTTGCCGACGCAAAAACCGGCATCGCCACAGGCTCGCGCGGAACGTTGCTCGTCACCAAAAACGGTGGCGCCGAGTGGAAGCAGTTAAAGAAGCTGACTGAGTTTCCGCTCACGGGCGTGACGTTCACCACCGATAAGAAAGCAACAGCCGTCGGTTATCGCGGCACGATTCTGCAAACTGAAGACGGTGGTGACTCGTGGATCAGCAAGGACAGTCTGATCACAACCGACCTTTATGCTGTCTTCTTCACTGACGAGCGGCACGGCTGGGCAGCCGGCGAGAACGGTGTCGTCTTAACGACCGGCGACGGCGGAAACATCTGGTTGCCAGTGAACATTCGCACTGGACCGCGTCTCGCTTCGCTCTACTTCTCAGACGAGTCGATCGGTTGGGCCGCGGGCGCGAATGGACTGGTAGTGCGAACGGACGACGGCGGACTGTCGTGGCAACGACTGACCGAAGGCGGCCGCGACGATCTCGCAAACATTTATTTTATAGACAACTCGCACGGTTGGGCGGTCGGCGAACGCGGCAAGATTCTCTTTACAAGTAACGGCGGTAAGAGTTGGACCATCCGACCTTCAGATACCACGACATCATTGAATGCGATCACTTTCTCGAGTGAGAAATCAGGCTGGGTGGTTGGCGACAAGGGTACGATTCTTCACTCGGTCAGCGCGGGCGTTACGTGGGATCGTGTCTCGACCCCCGCGACTGAGGATCTGTATGGAGTTTCATTTGTATCGCCAACCGAAGGATGGGTTGTGGGTGCTCGCGGCGCCGTCTGGCATACAAAGGACGAGGGCGTAAGCTGGCAGTTTCAACAAACGAATTCGCTGAACTGGCTCGAGGACGTCAAGTTTATCGATCCCTTGCACGGCGTCGCGGTTGGATCAGGCGGCGCGATCCTGCGCACTGAAGATGGTGGTGAACACTGGAAGCATGTCGATCGCAATCTCAAGGAGTGGTTATACGCACTGGCATTTGCCGATGGGCAGCGCGGCTACATCGTGGGCGCAAACGGAATCATACTGCGAACGGATGACGGCGGCGAAACGTGGAAAGATCTCGAGAGCGGCGTGAATGGAAATCTCTTCGGAGTGGCGCTGGCAAGTAAAAACGATGTGCTGGTTGTCGGTGAACAGGGAAATATCATTCACAGCAAAGATGCGGGGCAGACGTGGGAAGTGCAACCGACGATTACGAGCACTTCGCTGTTCGCCATTGCGTATCGAGGTGGGACTAACATCTGGGTTGCGGGAAGAGGTGGCGCGATTCTGCGACGTGTCGATCCGATTGCTACCGTAAGTATTCCTGTTGGGAAGATACCGCCGGCGCTGCGTGGTGGACCACCGAAGCTGAATGGTGGTGAAGCGGCGGTTGATCTTGAAGATATTCCGAAGGCAGTGCGGCCGAAGAAACCGGTGAAGCCTTAAATCCGCACCGGGTGTTCCTTCGCGTAAGAGTAAGCGCAGTACGCGGAGACGATGTGGCAAATCCAGCCGAGGGTTCCACCCGTTCCAAACCAAAATCCCGGCGTAAATATCAGCCAAAGAATTCCTGCCAGAATCCGCCCGTTATAGATCTGCCCAACGCCGGGGATTATCAAACTTAAGATTCCTGCCAAGACTGGATCGCGCATCGTATTCTTGCTACCTCCACAAGTGGAACCTCATACGACAGGCCCGCGCGTTTTGTTCGTTCAGCGTTCGCCGTCGACTCGCCGCACGTCCACAATCTCTCCACGAAACGTCTTCAGCATCTGTTGCACAATCGGACTGCCCTCAGCCATTTCCCGCAGCCGCTGCTTTTCGAGACGCTCCTCATCCGCACGACTCAGCGGCTCGCCTTCTGCGGTGGGATCCTTTACGAGGATTCTGACGCCCATTTCTCGTCCAGTAACTTCGCGACATGCGTCACGCACGAACTTGTTGTTGTCGGCCCGTGAGAGCGTATCGCGGTAGTGTCGCGCCTCGGGCGCAAACTCGATAACGAGTTCGTTTTCTTCGAACACTGTTGACTGCGCGGCATCGAGTGCCGGCACCAGCAACATCTTTCGTTGTTTTTCCAGGACGGCCTTCACGCGATCGATCGTAGAAAGATCCGCAGGTGGTGGAGTTGACTCGATCTTCTCTTCGACCGGCCTTTCGAGCGCCGGCGAGACTGCAGTTGCCGTGAACGACGAACTTGCCGAACGCGAGCTCGCAGGGGGTCGCTCCGGATTCGACTTGATTGGTGTGCTTGAACTTCCACCTGAGCCGGAATCATTTTCCAGTGCGGTAAGACGTTGAATGAGCTCGTTAATACTCTCAACACCACGAAGCTCCATGAGCTTCACGATTCCGATTTCCAGTTGGTAGCGAGGCTGTGTTGCCGCGCGAAGCTTGGTCTCGGTGTCAGCGAGCGAATGGAAGAAGCGCACCAGATCCGATTCAGAAAACAGTTCCGCCTGGCGTTTTAACTCCTGCGGCTCGCAAACAGCAGCTTCAAGCAACTCTTCGTTACCGGAAACTTTGGTGACTAGCAGGTCGCGGAAGTGAGCAAGAAGGTCACGACAGAAGTTGCGCAGGTCATGACCACGCATCACGATCTCGTCTACGGCTGCGATCGCCTCCGCAGGTTTGTTGTCGGCAATACTGTCGATGATGCGTTTGAGAATATCCGCGCCCGCAACGCCCAGCGCCAGCTCGACATCCTCTTTCTTGATCTTGTCGCCGGCAAAACTGATTACCTGATCGAGCGCGGATTGTGCGTCGCGCATCGAGCCTTCACCCGTGCGTGCAATCTCACGCAGCGCATCGTCAGGAATCGAAATCTTTTCTGACTTCGCGATCAGTTTCAGACGTTCGACGATCTTGGCCGTCGCGATAGTGCGAAACTCAAACTGCTGGCAGCGAGAAAGAATTGTCTCCGGAACCTTGTGACGTTCGGTCGTCGCCATAATGAAGACGACACGCGGCGGCGGTTCTTCCAGCGTCTTCAACAACGCATTGAAAGCGGCGCCGGAAAGCATGTGGACTTCGTCGATGATAAAGACTTTGTAACGATCGCGTGCGGGTGCGATCCCGACGCTCGCGATGATCGCTTCGCGCACGTTGTCAACACCGGTGTTTGACGCAGCGTCGATCTCCTGCACGTCGATGGAACGGCTCTCAGTGATCTCGCGACACGACGGACACTGATCCGGATCATCGGAGCGACACGGCGTCGGCGTCGGTTGTTTTGCTTTGTGGCAGTTCAGCGCCTTCGCGAGAAGGCGGGCGCTGGTTGTCTTGCCAACGCCCCGCGCGCCCGAGAAGAGATACGCGTGATGTAGCCGCTGATGCTCGATGGCATTGCGGAGAGTGCGAGTGATTGGTTCCTGGCCAGTAACTTCGTCAAAGGTCTGGGGACGCCACTTACGAGCGATTACTTGATAGGCCATAGGATCGTTTCTTAGTTTCGAGCCAGGATTGGGGTTGGGTACTGCTTCAATAATTTCCAAAGAATGATCGCACTTTGGTCACTGTCAATTCGCACGACTCGGAAAGCGACGAGTGTATCCGAAGCATGATAGTTAACTGACCGTAATACGTAAGTCGAGTTCAACCGAAATGGCTGCCGGTTCTTATAACTTACGCCGTTGATTGTTGTGCCTTCGGATACGCGACGTTGTTCGATTCGAGCATGCGGCTCGTCTGGCGCCGGTGTGTATTGAGCCAGAGTCCGTGCTGCGGCTGCTTCCAAACTTACACTCTCCAACGGCACATCACCGAGGTTTGCGAGTAGGCCGTAGTTCGCGCCAGCAAAGCCTGTATTTAGCTCACCTTGTTCCAGACTGATATCACTGCTGTTTACGTATTCGTTGGTGCGTTCCTTGAACGAATAATAGGCGCCGCCGCCGCGAAGGGTCATTCCCTGGAAATTCCCGAAGTCGTAGGTCTCGCGAGGCAATAATCGAATCAATCCTGTGTCAGGTTGTCGAAGGAAATCTGCGTAAGCGGCTCGATCCTTTTCTGTTGGGACCAGAAGGGCTTTTTCGAGTTCCGATACAGCTTTTTCGAGTTTCGACAGTTCGGCACGTTTCGCGGCAATCTCTTTCAGCAGGTCTTCACGTGATTGAGTTTGGGCGACGACCGTAAGTGAACTCAGCAGCAGGATGGAAAACGCCATGGTGATAGTGATCTTTTTCATCGGGATTCACTCCTCTGTTTGATCAAGAGCCCATGGAGAGTGATGGGTGAGACGGCGCTATTAAATTGAACTGGCCAGACCCCGGACTTTCCCGCAACACACGCTGCTGTTGCTACCGTTGCTCCGTTCCCGGCCTGGCGGGGTTCACAAAGCTAGCGTTGTGCGGAGCCCGGGATCTGTCAAGTGCTTTGTACTTTGATCTTGGTTCTTTGTTTTAAAAACCAAGAACCAAGTACCAAGCACAAAGAACCAAACTCTCAAATCGCTGTCTTACGATGCGCAAACATCCGCAAAAGTCCGTTGATGAGCAGATGCGCAATCACGTACGCGATTATCGCTACTACGATGGGCAGCAGCAAGGTGTGCCCGCCATCCGTGCTTGGGCTGGACACAATCCCTCGAAACGGTTCGTAAAAGGGACTGCTCGCCGCGACTATAAAACGCACAAACCCGGCAGTGCTGCGCGCAGCCAGTAACGCGAGAAGAAAACGCATTCCGAGGAGGGCGTAGATTACGTAGAAAATGTAATCAACAACCTGCGAAACTCGCGCGAGTCCTCGAGAACGCTGCACTTCGCGTTCGGTTTCAACGACCTCGTTTACTGCCTTCGAACGAAACTCACCGGCAACCTGATCTATTCGCTGCGACTCATTCGGTGCGCTCTTTACTGCGGCACGTTCACCAATTTCTGCCTGTACTTCGCCTTCAACCTGACTCTTTACAGACTCGTGCTGCGCCGCGCGTCTTGCCTCTTCGATCGCTAACTTATCGTCACTCATCGATCTCCCCCGGAGTAAAAATTAACGTTTGGGGGCGATCGGGGAAACTTGATCTTTCTGGCGGAGAGGGTGGGATTCGAACCCACGGAACGGTTTCCCGTTCACAGCATTTCCAGTGCTGCCAGTTCAACCACTCCTGCACCTCTCCAGCATTGCTGAAATATAGGTCCAATAGGTCCTATAGGACATATACTCCGGCAATCGGAAATTGTCGAAATCAATGGCGGAGAGGGTGGGATTCGAACCCACGGTGGGCGTTAACCCACTCCGGTTTTCGAGACCGGTGCACTAATCCACTATGCGACCTCTCCGCGTCTCTATTCTGTTCGTCTGCTCCGGAAAAATTCCTGCATGAGTGCGCGGCATTCCGCCTCCAACACTCCGGAACTGATCCGGATTCGGTGATTCAGGAAATCCGTGTCGCAGATGCGAAAGCGACTCACCACTGCTCCCGCTCGCTCATCCGGCGCGCCATAAATCAAACGACTCACGCGCGCCTGTATCAAAGCTCCCGCGCACATCGCACACGGCTCAATCGTCGAATAAACATCCACGCCGGTGAGCCGGTTTCGCATCTGCGATACAGATTTCCTGAATCACCGGATCGAGATTGAGTCGGGCGTGTTGGAAGCTGAATGCCGCACGCTCATGCAGGATTTTTTCCGGAGGAGAAGAACCGAATAGGCACGCGGAGAGGTCGCATAGTGGATTAGTGCACCGGTCTCGAAAACCGGAGTGGGTTAACGCCCACCGTGGGTTCGAATCCCACCCTCTCCGCCAGAAAAAAATATAGGTCCTATATACCAATAGGATCTATTGGAGAGGTGCAGGAGTGGTTGAACTGGCAGCACTGGAAATGCTGTGAACGGGAAACCGTTCCGTGGGTTCGAATCCCACCCTCTCCGCCAGAAGCATCCAAGAGTTCCCCGACGCCCCCAGGTGATCGAGATGTTGTTTACTCCGGGGGAGATCGATGAGCGACGACAAGTTAGCGATCGAAGAGGCAAGACGCGCGGCGCAGCACGAGTCGGTAAAGAGTCAGGTTGAAGGCGAAGTACAGGCAGAAATAGGTGAACGTGCGGCAGTAAAAAGCGCGCCGAATGAATCGCAGCGAATAGATCAGGTTGCTGGTGAGTTTCGTTCGAAGGCAGTAAACGAGGTCGTTGAAACCGAACGCGAAGTGCAGCGTTCCCGAGGACTCGCGCGAGTTTCGCAGGTTGTCGATTACATCTTCTATGTAATCTACGCCCTGCTGGGAATGCGTTTTCTTCTCGCGTTGCTGGCCGCACGCAGCACTGCCGGGTTTGTGCGATTCATAGTCGCCGCGAGCAGTCCCTTTTACGAGCCGTTTCGAGGGATCGTGTCGAGTCCAAGCACTGACGGCGGGCACACCTTGCTGCTGCCCATCGTAGTGGCGATAATCGCTTACGTGATCCTGCATCTGCTCATCAATGGACTTTTGCGGATGTTTGCGCATCGTAAGACAGAGATTTAGTTCTTTTCAGATCCCGGGCTCCGCACAACGCTAGCTTTGTGAACCCCGCCAGGCCGGGAACGGAGCAACGGTAGCAACAGCAGCGTGTGTTGCGGGAAAGTCCGGGGTCTGGCCAGTTCAAATTAATAGCGCCGTCTCACCCATCACTCTCCATGGGCCTTTGATCAAACAGAGGAGTGACTCCCGATGAAAAAGATCACTATCGCCATGGCGTTTTCCACCCTATTGCTGAGTTCACTTACGGTCTTCGCGCAAACTCAATCACGTGAAGACCTGCTGAAAGATCTCGCAGCCAAACGTGCCGAACTTTCGAAACTCCAAAAAACCGTGACGGAACTCGAAAAAGCGCTTTTGTTCCCATCAGAAAAGGATCGAGCCGCTTACGCAAATTTCCTTCGACAATCTGACACGGGATTAATTCGATTATTGCCTCGCGAGACTTTCGACCGCACAAATGTCGAAGGAATGACGCTCCGCGGCGGCGGCGCGTATTATTCGTTCAAAGAGCGCACGAACGAATACGTAAACAGCAGCGACATCAGCCTGGAGCAAGGTGAACTAACCACCGGATTTGCCGGTGCGAACTACGGCCTGCTCGCAGACCTCGGAGATGTGCCATTGGAGAGGGTGAACTTAAAAGCAGTTGCAGCATTGGCTCAATACACACCGGCGGCGGACGAGCCGCATGCCCGAATCGAACAACGCCGTATGTCCGAAGGTGCAACAATCAACGGCGTAAGTTATAAAAACCGGCAGCAATTTCGATTGAACTCGACTTACGTACTACGGTCAGTTAATTATCATGCTTCGGATACACTCGTCGCTTTCCGAGTCGTGCGAATTGACAGTGACAAAAGTGCGATTATCCTTTGGAAACTATTGAAGCAGTACCCAACACCGACCCTGGCTCGAAACTAAGAAACGATCCTATGGCCTATCAAGTAATCGCTCGGAAGTGGCGTCCCCAGACCTTTGACGAAGTTACAGGCCAGGAACCAATCACTCGCACTCTCCGCAATGCCATCGAGCATCAGCGGCTGCATCACGCGTATCTCTTCTCGGGCGCGCGCGGCGTTGGCAAAACAACTAGCGCCCGCCTGCTCGCGAAGGCGCTGAACTGCCACAAAGCAAAACAACCAACGCCGACACCGTGTCGTTCTGACGATCCGGATCAGTGCCCGTCGTGCCGCGAGATCACCGAGAGCCGTTCCATCGACGTGCAGGAGATCGACGCTGCATCGAACACAGGCGTTGACAACGTGCGCGAAGCGATCATCGCGAGTGTCGGCATCGCACCCGCACGCGACCGTTACAAGGTCTTCATCATCGACGAAGTCCACATGCTTTCAGGCGCCGCCTTCAACGCGTTGTTGAAGACGCTGGAAGAACCGCCGCCGCGCGTCGTCTTCATTATGGCGACAACCGAGCGTCACAAAGTTCCGGAAACAATTCTCTCGCGCTGCCAGCAGTTTGAGTTTCGAACTATCGCGACGGCCAAAATTGTCGAACGCCTCAAGCTGATCGCGAAGTCAGAAAAGATTTCGATTCCTGAGGACGCGCTGCGTGAGATTGCGCGCACGGGTGAAGGCTCGATGCGCGACGCACAATCCGCACTGGACCAGGTAATCAGTTTTGCCGGCGACAAGATCACGAAAGAAGACGTCGAGATGGCGCTCGGCGTTGCCGGCGCGGATATTCTCAAGCGCATCATCGACAGTATTGCCAGCAACAAACCGGCTGAGGCGATTGCGGCCGTAGATGAGATCGTGATGCGTGGTCACGACCTGCGAAACTTCTGTCGCGACCTGCTCGCTCATTTCCGCGATTTGCTCGTCACCAAAGTTTCCGGAAACGAAGAGTTGCTGGAGGCGGCTGTTTGCGAACCACAGGAATTGAAACGACAGTCGGAACTGTTTTCGGAATCCGATCTGGTGCGCTTTTTCCACTCGCTCGCCGACACCGAAACCAAGCTTCGCGCGGCAACACAACCTCGATACCAGTTAGAAATCGGAATCGTGAAACTGATGGAGCTTCGTGGCGTTGAGAGTATTAACGAGATCATTCAACGTCTCGCTGCACTGGAAAACAATTCCGGCGGCGCCGGTTCCGTTGCGCGAACTCCTTCCGGATCGAGTGGCAGTTCGAGTCCACCAGGCAAGGCGAATCCGGAACGACCGCCGGCGAGTTCGCGTTCGGCAAGCTCGTCGTTCACGGCAACCGCGGTTTCACCAGCGCTCGAGAAACCGGTTGAAGAAAAGCTCGAGTCAACTGCACCTCCCGCCGAGCTTTCGACAATCGAACGAGTGAAGGCCGTCCTTGAAAAACAACGCAAGATGTTACTGGTTCCGGCACTCGATGCCGCCCAGGCAACGGTGTTCGAAGAAAGCGAACTTATTATCGAGTTTCCGCCCGAGGCCCGGCATTACCGCGATACGCTCTCAAAGCCCGACAACAACAAGTTCGTGCGGGATGCATGTCGCGAAGTCACTGGACGGGACATGGGCGTCCGAATCCTTGTGAAGGATCCGACCGCCGAGGGCGAGCCGCTGAGTCGTGAGGATGAAGAACGTCTCGAAAAGCAACGGCTGCGCGAAATAGCTGAGGGCAGTCCGATTGTGCAGCAGATGCTGAAGACGTTTCGTGGCGAGATTGTGGACGTGCGGCGTGTCGACGGCGAACGCTGAACGAACAAAACGCGCGGGCCTGTCGTATGAGGTTCCACTTGTGGAGGTAGCAAGAATACGATGCGCGATCCGGTCTTGGCAGGCATTTTGAGTTTGATAATTCCCGGCGTTGGGCAAATCTACAACGGGCGAATTCTGGCAGGAATTCTTTGGCTGGTTTTCACACCGGGATTCTGGTTTGGAACGGGTGGTACGCTCGGCTGGATTTGCCACATCGTCTCCGCGTACTGCGCTTACTCTTACGCGAAAGAACACCCCGTGCGGGTGTGATTCCAAAAGGAAAGTTAGACAGGATTAACAAGATGTTTCAGGATTTATTCTGTAAATCTTGAAAACATCCTGTAATCCTGTCTATGGTTTTACCGGTTTCTTCGGCCGCACGGCTTTCGGAATATCTTCAAGATCAACCGCCGCTTCACCACCATCCAGCTTCGGTGGACCACCACGCAGCACAGGCGGTAACTTCCCAACCGGCAGACTCACGGTAGCAATCGGATCGACACGCCGCAGAATCGCGCCACCTCTTCCCGCAACCCAGATGTTAGTGCCGCCTCGATACGCAATGGCGAACAGCGAAGTGCTCGTGATCGTCGGTTGTATTTCCCACGTCTGCCCAGCGTCCTTGCTGTGAATGATGTTTCCCTGTTCTCCGACAACCAGCACATCGTTTTTACCTGCCAGCGCCACGCCAAACAGATTTCCATTCACGCCGCTTTCAAGATCTTTCCACGTTTCGCCGCCGTCATCCGTGCGCAGGATGATCCCGTTTGAGCCCACGATGTAGCCGCGCTCCGCATCGGCAAATGCGAGTGCGTACAACCACTCCTTGAGATTGCGATCAACACGCTTCCAGTGTTCACCACCATCTTCAGTGCGCAGGATCGCCCCGCCTGATCCAACCGCGACGCCGTGCAGAGGATCGATAAACTTGACGTCCTCGAGCCAGTTCAGCGAATTCGTGTGTTGAAACTGCCAGCTTACGCCCTCGTCCTTTGTATGCCAGACAGCGCCGCGCGCGCCCACAACCCATCCTTCAGTTGGCGATACGAATGAAACTCCGTACAGATCCTCAGTCACTGGAGACGGAACACGATCCCACGTGACGCCCTCGGTGACCGAGTGGAGAATGATGCCCTTGTCGCCAACCACCCATCCTGATTTCTCACTCGAGAAAGTGATCGCATTCAAAGATTCAGTCGATCCTGATGGACGGATGGTCCAACTTTTACCGCCGTTACTTGTGAAGAGGATCTTGCCGCGCTCGCCGACCGCCCAGCCGTGCGAGTTGTCCATGAAGTAAATGTTTGCGAGATCGTCGCGGCCGCCCTCCGTCAGTCGTTTCCAAGAGAGACCGCCATCATCCGTTCGCAGGACAAGTCCATTCGCGCCGGCCGCCCAGCCAATCGACTCGTCTGAAAAGTAGAGCGTTGCGAGACGTGGTCCGGTGCGCACGTTTATTGGCAACCAGATGTTTCCGCCGTCGCCCGTGGTTAAGACGACGCCATTCTCACCCGACGCCCAACCGTGCATCTCGTCGGTGAAGTACACTGCGTAAAGATCGGTTGTGATCAGACTGTTCTTACTTTCCCATGAATCGCCACCGTCTCCAGTTTGCAGAATCGTGCCGCGATAACCGACGGCTGTTGCTTTCGTGCCGGTAGTGAATGTCACTCCGGTGAGCGGGAACTCAGTCAGTTTCTTTATCTGTTTCCACTCGGCGCCACCGTTTTTAGTGACGAGCAACGTTCCACGCGAGCCGGTGGCGATTCCGGTTTCGTCGTCAGCGAAAGAGATTGCAAAAAGATGAGCGGTAGTTTTGCTGGACTGAGGTTTCCACGTCTTACCACCGTCGGTCGTTGCGATGATTGCACCAAAGCTGCCGACGGCCCAACCGAGCAACGGATTCTTTGGTGCGAACGTGACGGCGAAGAGATGATCGCGCACGCCACTCGGTCGCAGCACCCATTTACCGCCGGCGTTGTTGGTCGTCAACACGACACCACGCGCACCCGTGATCACGACCTTTGAACGATCTTTGACGTAGAGACTGTAAAGCGTCGTGTTGGCCGGGCTCGACTGCTGTTCCCACTCAAAGCCACCGTTGTTGGTGGTCAGTACAACGCCGTTCGAACCGATCGCCCAGCCGCGTTTCTTGTCGGGCGCAAACCTGATCGAGTTGATGGAATTGCCCTGTGGAAGCGGGTTTTGCCACTGCCAGCCACGAGCTGGATCCTGTGCGTGTGACGATGGAGCCAGGAGTGGAGCGAGGAGACAGATTACGAGCAGGGCTTGGATTCTTTTCATTTTGCTGAAAAGGGGAGAGCGGATTATATCAGCGCAGATCTGCGGCTTCAACGGTGCCCACCTGGTCTTCGGCGTCTCGCAGAATCGAATCCTCTGCCTGGCCGGCGGCCGCAATTCGTCGCGCGGCGTTGTCGGCAGCCTCCTGCAGCACGTGTCCCGCGTGTCCTCGAGTCCATTCCCAACGCACCTTATGCGCCGACGCGGCGCGATCCAAACGCTGCCACCACGGCAGATTCGTCTTGCGCCGGAAGCGCCCATTCATAGTCTCGACAACATATCGCGAGTCAGTAAAAAGACTGACCTGGCAAGGCTGCGTTAACTTCTCGAGCCCGACCGCCGCGGCAGCAATTTCAGCCTGCTGGTTTGTAGCTTTGCCTAAATACTCGCCGACTGCCTTCCAGTAACCTTTGTAACCGAGCAACGCCACGGCTGCGGCGCGGCTCGCGTCCTGTCCGTTGCCGAGACTCGAGCCGTCGCAGTAGATCGCCACCTGCTTCAACGTTTTTTGTTCATCGCTTTGCACAGTTGAGATTATGACTGATGAGACGTAGCCTATCACAGCAAACGAGGGAAACTGTATGGAGGAATTAATACGATGACGCCTCAGGAACAACGGTCCATCACTGAAGTGGATCGCATTCGAGATCAATTTCGTCGTGCGTTTGACGGCGAAGCGTGGCATGGACCATCGGTGCTGGCGTTGCTGGATGGAGTCACGGCTCAACAAGCGGCCGCGCATCCGATTCCCGGCGCTCACTCGATCTGGGAATTAACGATGCACATCGAAGCGTGGGAGGGCGCGTGCCTGCGACGTCTTAATGGCGATCCGGCTCGTCTCACCGACGAGGAAGACTGGCAACCGATCGACGACAAGAGTGACGCGGCATGGGAGAGCACAAAACAGCAACTCGTAGATACACATCGGGAACTACTCGACGCGATCGCGAAGACGGACGAGTCGCGTTTGAATGAACCGATCATTACAAATGCGAACACGCCGTTCTCGAGTGTCTATGTAACTCTTCATGGTGGCGTGCAACACGATCTGTATCACGCGGGACAAATCGCGATGCTGAAGAAGGCGCTGGTGAATTTATGAGTGGACTGTCAGCGAAAGAATGTGTGCCGTGTCGTGGTGGTGTGCCGCCATTGAAGGCAGAGGAGATTGCGAAACTGCTCCCCGAACTTAATGGTTGGGAAGTTGTGAATAACCATCACTTGAAAAAGAGTTATCGATTTTCAAACTTCCGCGAGTCGCAGACGTTTGTGAATCGCGTCGGCGATCTGGCCGAAGAGCAGGGCCATCATCCGGATATCTGTTTTGGTTGGGGATCAGCGGAGATCACGATCTGGACGCATAAGATCGATGGGCTAACGGAAAGTGATTTCATCCTCGCGGCCAAGATCGATCAACTGTAGATCTTCTCGATGTCGTCGACCATTCGAGTTAACGAAAACTTTTTGGCCGCCGATTGGGCGGACTGGGTTGCGATGGTGCGTCGCTTCTCAGGATCGCGAAGCAGATTGAGCACGGATTGGGCAATGCGTTGGACGTCGCCGATCGGGACCAGGACGCCTGTTTTCTGATCTTCGATGACTTCTTTCGCGCCTTCAGTGGCGGTAGCGACTACGGCAGTTTCCGCGGCCATTGCCTCGACGATTGCTAAGCCAAACGATTCGGTTTCTGACGCCGAAACAAACACGTCCATCGCGCACAACAGCTTGTCTGCATCGTCAAGCCAGCCGAGGAAATGAAAACAATCTGTTAGGCCAAGTTCAGTAACCAGCTTTTCGAGCTGTTCACGCGCTTCACCTACCCCCGCAAGCACAAACTGAGTTTCAGGAAACTCTTTGAGGATCAGCGCGGCCGCGCGGATGAAGTCGTCGTGCCGCTTGAGAATTCTTAACTCCCCGATGCTGCCGACCAGAGGAGTTCCAGCAGGCATCCCAATAGATCGAAGAAACAGTTGAAGATGAAGTGCAGAACACGTTCTTTGAATTCGCTCGACATCGATACCGTTATGAATCACCGCAATCTGATCATTTTTAACGACCTGCGATGTCCTAAGTTCCCTCGCAACAGCCTGTGACACAGCTATTACACAAGCGGCACGCGAAAGCGTCCGGCGATGCAGTCGATTCAGCTTGAACAACACGTGGCGCGTCACGATGAACCTCGTTCCGCGACGTCGCGCAGCATACGACGCGAGCGAGTAGTCGCGCGCCACGTGCGCGTGAACAACGTCGATCTCTTTCCGTCGCACAAACTTGTCCAGTTCGCGTGCACTCTGAACGTCGAGCGCATTCCGCAACGGCAGTATCAGGATCTTCTCTGCTGACAACTGCAAATGACGCGGCAACGGCGATCCCGGCCGCGCGGCAACGTAAACATCGTGACCTCTCGCAACCAGCGCATTCGTGAGATCAACAACGTAACGCTCGCCGCCACCAAAGGACGACGCTGAACTAATTTGAAGGATCTTCACCGTATGAAAGCAATCCACAGATTGCACAGATGAGACAAAAGATCTGCGTAATTTGTGGATGGCACACCTGTTGCCGAATCGTCCATTAATAGAACTGTTTGTTGGGAGGATTGTATGGCAGACAAGGCTAAATTAGTAACAGGACTTTTTAAGAGCAAAATAGCCGCCGAATCCGCCGTTGACGCGCTGCTGAAGCGTGGTTTCAGTCGAGACGACATCAGCGTGCTCATGTCAGACGCTACGCGTTCGAAAGAGTTTGCGTTGCAGACGCGATCTCACGCTGCTGATGGATTGGGAATTGGTGGCGCAGTCGGTGGAGCAGTTGGCGCGGTGCTCGCAGCGATCGTGGCAGTGGGAACAACGCTCTTTCTTCCCGGCCTAAATCTCGTGATTGCTGGTCCAATCGCGGCTGCCCTCGCGGGCGCGGGTGCAGGTGGTGCAACAGGCGGATTGATCGGCGCTTTGATCGGCGCGGGCATTCCGGAATATCGCGCGAAGGTCTACGAAGCTGGACTCAAGGGCGGTGGAATCTTGATCGGCGTGGAAGCACGGACCGATGAAGAAGTAGATCACATCGAGGATCTGCTGAATGAGCTCGGTGCCGAGCACGTTCGCACGGAGTAACGATTACAAAACAAGAGGGAGGTTAAGACATGGGTCTACCGAATAAAGACGAAGTTGAAGGCAAATTCGATCAGGTAAAAGGCAAAACGAAAGAGACTATCGGTCGCGCCATTAACGACGACGAACTCGAAGCTGAGGGTGGCGCGGAACATGCAGGAGGCAAAGTTCAGGAAGGCTTCGGCAAAGTCCGAAGGAACGTTGGAGAAGCAATCGAAGACGTTGGCGAGAAACTAGGCCACTAAGAAGTTTCACGCAAAGACGAAAAGCAGGACGCAAAGGCGCAGAGAGAATTTCTTTGCGCCTTTGCGTTGTCTTTGCGACTTTGCGTGAAACTTCTTACGCGGGTTGTTTAGCTGACAATCGATCTCTGGCCAGCTTGTCCCACTTGCGCTGCTCTCGATAACGATACGAGGGCATCGTCTTTACCGCCTCAATACAGCGAGCAAACATTTCCTGCGCTTCCTCACGCTGCCCGAGTTGTTCAAGCGTTTTGCCGTAGTGATAAAGACCTTCGGGATCGTAAGGTCGACGATCGATGAACTTCGATAACGCATCCTTTGCTTCTGCATACATCGACGCCGCGAGATAAGTCGCGCCGACTTCGCGCCAAATCTCACTCTGCGTGTGTTTGTCGTCCTGTTCGAGCACGACGCTGAAATAATTGATCGCGTCTTGCAGTCGTCCTTGTTCGCGTGCGATGCGGCCGAGCTGAAAATGCGCATCTGTTTCGTCGTTCGCGATCTGAACCGCTTTTTCGAAACGTGAGATTGCTTCGCCGTACTGGCGCCGGTACTGGTAGATCAAACCGAGTTGATAATGCGCGCCGGCATCGCGCGGATTGATCGTGGCGATTTCCATTGAGCGACGAAAGTTCTGTCGCTGTCGCAAAGAGTATCCGATATCGCCGATGCCGCCACGAAACATCATGAACGCGTAGAACAACAGGAATGGCGAGAACAGGAACGGCGATACTGTCGCAAACAATTTCGCTTGCACGGAAAATGAGAGTGCCGCGACTGCGACTAACACGAGGCCTGTCGGGTACTTGATGCCAAAGAGCATTCGCAGTGCGAGTGCCATCAGGAGTCCAAAACAGATCGCGCTTGCCGCCCACAGTCCGAGCGCAGTCTTCACGCCGGCGCTGAGTGCCACTCCAGCGACAGCAAATGGCAAGTGAGCCGCGGCCCAGGCCATGAGACCGCAAGTCAGTAGTGGTCCATAGTCACGACGCAAAAGCACACTGAAGCTCGCGTTCACACCTGACATTGCGACGAGCAGTATCAAACACGGAATGTACAAGACGGCCATACCGAGGACTGTCGTGAAGAAGCTCGGCGGCGCGAACGAAACAAACCACCAACCGCGATCACCGACGAGCGGCAGCGGGTGTCGATCGTAGACGAAGTGCGGGCGCGGGGGAGCTTCGGAATCTTCCTCTTCCTCCCAGGGGTCCGATTCCGAAACAGGTTCGGGCGGCAATTCACGGTAGACCGCCTCGACGTTGTTGTAAATCACCGACGTCACCGTAGCATGAAACACCATCGACAACGCCGCGACGACCACCGCCGCATAAAGCCAGTGCCCCTCATCGACAATCCGACCCATCGACGACACGGGACGATAAAGGAGGCCGAGGAGGAGTTTTGTATTTTCCCAAATCATGTTCGTTGAACTTCGAGTGTTTCAGGTGAGTTTCAGGGCCTGAGGCGCGCCAGCAGCCAGAGTAGGGATTGGCCGGATTAGTTGTCAAGGCTTTTTCCTTTTGTGCTTTTTGTGCCTTTTTGTGGCAAGATCCCTTTGACGATGGCTCAACATTCCCCTGAACAATCCACGAAAACCAGAATAGAAACCGACTCGATGGGTGCAATCGAGGTTCCCAGTGATCGGTACTGGGGGGCTCAGACGCAGCGCTCGCTTCATCATTTCAATATCGGCGATGACCGCATGCCGCGTGAGATGATTCGTGCGCTCGGTATTCTTAAGAAGGCTGCCGCTCTCGTGAATGAAGAGCTCGGCAAACTTTCGCACGACAAGGCGAAGCTCATCGTGCACGCTTGTGATGAGGTCATTGAAGGAAAACTCGATGAGCACTTCCCGTTGCGCGTCTGGCAGACCGGTAGCGGAACGCAGACCAACATGAACGCCAACGAGGTGATCTCGAACCGCGCGATTCAACTCGCCGGCGGAGTCATGGGAAGCAAGCAGCCGATCCATCCCAACGACGACGTCAACATGTCGCAGTCGTCAAACGACACGTTCCCGACTGCGATGTACATCGCCGCGGCAGAGCAGTTGAACCAACTCATCCCGCGTGTTCAGCAACTACATGATGCGATCGCTGCAAAAGCGAAAGAGTTTGCGGGTGTCGTCAAGATCGGAAGAACACATTTGCAGGACGCCACGCCGCTGACCGTCGATCAGGAAATGGGTGGTTGGGCGAGTCTGGTTGAGCGCGACGTCGAACGTCTGAAGGCCGCGCTGCCGGGATTGCTCGATCTCGCGATCGGCGGTACGGCTGTCGGCACCGGACTCAACTCTCATCCTGAATTTGGTGAACGCGCCGCAAAGAAGATCGCAGAACTAACCGGCCTCCCGTTTACTTCACATAAAAACAAGTTTGCTGCGCTTTCAGCACACGACGAACTCGTCTACGCGAGCGGTGCTCTGAAGACACTCGCTGCGTCGTTGATGAAGATTGCAAACGACGTTCGCTGGCTTGCATCCGGTCCGCGTTCGGGCCTCGGTGAACTCGTTCTGCCGGAGAACGAGCCAGGCTCCTCGATCATGCCCGGTAAAGTAAATCCGACGCAGAGCGAAGCGCTCACGATGGTTGCCGTGCAAGTCTTCGGCAATGATCTCGCGACGAGTTTTGGCGGTTCACAAGGCAATTTCGAGTTGAATGTTTACAAGCCCGTGATGATTCACAATTTTCTTCACTCGGTGCGTCTGCTGCATGATGCGATTCACAGCTTTGTAGAATTCTGTATCTCGGGAATTCAGATCAATCGAGAGCAGATCGACAAGCACTTGAAAGACTCGCTGATGCTCGTGACTGCGTTGAATCCTCACATCGGTTATGACAAAGCTGCCCAGGTCGCAAAGAATGCTCACAAGAAGAACATCAGTTTGCGCCAATCGGCCGTTGAGCTTGGTTATCTAACTGAGGAACAGTTTGACAAGCTCGTAATCCCGGAAGACATGACGCATCCCTGACGTTGAAACTGACCGTGCCTGACAAAAACGAGAAAGTAAAAGAGAACGCTGCCGGATCGTATTACGTGGACTCGTCGTGTATTGACTGCGACGTTTGCCGTGATACGGCGCCCGACAATTTCATGCGCTGCGACGAGCAGAACTATTCGTTTGTTTACAAGCAGCCTGCAAATGAGGAAGAGAAAGCGCTTTGTGAGGAGGCGCTGTTGTGTTGTCCTGTTGAGGCGATAGGCAATGACGGTTGATTTTAGCCACTGATAACACGGATTTTGATCTGATTTTCTTCCACGAGCACTTGATACGTTTGAATCGGTTCGGGTACCGTCAAGCACTCTCCAGTCCGCACGTCGAACTGCCACCCGTGCAATCCACACTCAATAATGTGTCCACAAAACTTTCCTTCGGTTAGCCGCGCGCCTTTGTGCGGACAGAAATTTTCGGTGGCATAGAATTCGCCATCTACATTGTAAACAGCTACCTCGTTGCCATCGGGCAACTCAAAACTGGTGCAGGCGCCAGGGGGCAGATCTGTCTTAGTATCGAATGATTGCATCGGATGGATGGTAACAAAACACGTTGCAGAATCAACATTACAGGTTGTCAGCAAGTTTTCGTCTCTCGCGCGTTCTCTATCTTTGCCGCCGGTTTCAACTCTCCCTCGGCTGTGAGATTCTAGGACCAGAAGAGGAGAGACTATGAAACGACTATTTTTAATCCCCGCGATGATGGCACTCGTTCTCGGCGCCGCCACCGCAATCTACGCAAAAGAAATCACGGTTCGCGGAAAACTTCAGAAAACCGTCGAGGCAGGCGGCTGGCTGATCGTCAATCGCGACACAAAATACCTGCTCCTTAACGCAAAAGATTTTCAAAACAACGGGTGGTTTAAAGAGTCGACTAACGTTGAAGCATTTGGCGAAACGAAGGAAGTGATGACCACCTTCATGGAAGGCACTCCGTTCGAAGCCAAATCGTTGAAACCCGCTGAACAACAGGCTGTAACGCCTGGCGGCAACGAGAATCGACGTGTTACCCGTGTGAATGTCGTTGGCGATTCGATCATTCAGGCGCAGCCTGACACCGCGATTGTGCAGATTGGGGTCGTAACACAAGCCAGAAATGCACTCGACGCGCAACAGCAAAACGCAACTAAGACCGATGCAGTCATACGCGCCTTAAAAGCAGCCGCAGGTACTGGAGCAGAGGTAAAGACCAGCGGCTACAGTTTGCAACCACAGCGCGTCTACAAAGAGAATCAACCGCCGACGATCACGGGCTACGAAGCTCGAAACAGCGTCACTGTTACCACGGGCGATCTAAACAAAGTCGGCGCGATCATAGACGCCGCAGCGCAAGCCGGTTCAAACGATGTTGCAGGAATCTCCTTTACGTTGCGACAGGATCGTCCGGCTCGCGATCGCGCGCTGAGTGAAGCGACTCGTGAAGCACTCAGTAAAGCTCAGGTGATTGCGCAGGCGTTGGGTGGACGAGTGGTGCGCGTCGTCGAAGTCCAGGAAGAAGGATTTCAACAGCGGCCGCCCATGCCGTATCAGACCGAAACTTTCGCGATGAAGGCAGGCGTGGCAGGCCAAGCGACGCCGATCGAAGTCGGAGCGTTGGATATCACTTCGCGAGTGCAACTGATCGCCGAGGTGGAAACGAATATGTAACACGGATTTGGACGGAAAGAAGAGAAGATAACCACGGATAATCTTCCCCCAAAGCCCCAAAACATCGAGGTTCCTGGTAAGGAGGGAAGCAATGGCCAGATACAGAAATGATATGGATGACGAGAGGGACTACTACGCACGTGAGGACCGCCTCAGACGGGAAAACTTCGGCGGCACTCACGACGAACAGTACCGTCCCCAACGTC
>DASYPN010000262.1:0-19541 GCA_036006625.1 Pyrinomonadaceae bacterium
TTCTTCGACTTCACGCCCGTTCAAGGCGAGATCCTGCGACAACTGATCCCGTTGTTGCCGCAAACGATCCTCAATCTCAACCACGACGACACGAATCCCGAGATCTTCACGCCGTTTCAAGAGACGATCGGACAGTTTGAAGGCATCGCGAAGTTTGACCAGGTCCATAGTCGCGACTACATCGCCACCGGCGGTATCCTCGCCGAGCTACGCGAAAACCTCTTCAACCCCCTCACAACCAAAGACGCCCCGATTGAATTAGCGCGGTCGACCAGCACAGAACCGAGCGCGGTAGCGCCGGGTGAACCGCAACCCGAAGGCGACGAACCGGTGCGCGAGATCCGCTACCTCGAATGCGGCGATCGCGACACCGAAATCCGCACGATCGCGCGCGAAGTCAAGCGACTCGTTTTAACGGAGAATTACGATCTCGCCGAGATCGCACTCATCGTTCGTCAACGCGCCACGTACGGACCAACCATCACGCGCGTCATGCTCGAAGAGTCGCTGCCGTGCAATCTCGAGCTGCGCATCGACGCCGGCGACGTGCCCGCCAATCGCGCCGCGCTGAAGCTGTTGTCGCTGCTCGAAGGCTTGTCGACAGAAGATCCACAGATGACGCGCATTGCTGAAGTCGCGGATCTAATCAAGTCAGAATATTTCCGTCTCAGCGACGCTGAGATGCAGGTTCTTTCAAAGCGCTTCGACGAACAACATCTCGATCTGTTCCGAGCCGATGTGCAGAACCTCACGCCCGAAACAGTCGCGCGTCTGAAGAATCGTTATCGCATCGGCTTCTGGGATGCCGACTCACTCGAGAATGCGTTTGCTTATGTCGGCAGCGAACTCAACGTGAGCGCATGGCTGGCGCGCGCCTTCAAGTTGTACACGGACCTTCCGGGCGCAATCGCAACCAGGGAACTCCTGAACATCGATGCGGGCGCCCACGATCGCGATACTGACATCGCCGACAACGTCGAGAACGCCGAAACCGCGAAGCTCGAAGAGAAAGGCGTCGAGAAGAAGCGACGCCCTTCGCGTGATGTCCATCCGGCGGCTTTGGCGTGGACCGCACTCGTGGTCCAACGCTTTGCCGAGTTGTTGCATGCCGTTCCGCGCGAAGGCAAACCCGCAGACCTGCGCACTGAGATGATGCGACTGCTCGATCGTTTTGGATTTCGCGAGCAGATTGCAGAACCGGCAAAACAAGCCACTGACGAGCAGCAACTGCCGCAGGTGATGCTCAACTTCAACGCCCTGGAAGCGTTGCGTCGTGCATTTATCGCAGCGATCAAGAGCATCGAGCTGGCGGGAAAATCTTCAACCGTGAGGCTGCCGACATTTCTTCAGGAAGTTCGACGCTCGCTCACTTCGCAATCCCAAATCTTCGGCGCGCCTGACCGCAACGGTCTCCGCGTGCTTGAAGCGACAGACGTGCGTGGCATGCGCATTCGCGCAGTGTTCATCGCCGGGCTGACTGAAGGCGGTTTCCCGTTGAGCGCGTCGCGCGATTGGATCTATCCACACGAAGAGCGCGATCGACTACGTGAATACGGTCTAACGCTCGAAGACATCTCGCCAAACACGCTGCTGAAGGAAGAGCATTACTTCTACCAGGTCGCGTGTCGTGCAACTGAGCGTTTGTATCTCACGCGCCCGCTAATGCTGGGCGACGATTCGGAAACAGTCGCTTCTTACTACATCGACGAACTGCGACGCGCGATCGCGCCGCTGCGTCTCGAAACCGAGATCGTTCGCCGAGACTACGAGGGCAAGTACCTCGACGATGCGTCAACGACGGGGGAAATGAAAGTCGGTCTGGTGCGCCAGCAGGAACGCCATCTACATCGTGGCGCAAAAGGAAGTTTGTTGCCGCACTCGCGCATCACGCGCCTGTTGACGCTCGCGCGCAACGACGGTTTTCTCAGTGAAGCTGCGCTCAGACGGATCGAGATCGAGCGTGAACGCGCGGGGCCGCTCTTCAGTCGTTACGATGGAGAGATTACAGATCCGGATCTACTCCGTCTGCTGAAACTAAAATTCGGTTCAGACTTCATTCATAGCGCGAGTGGTCTCAGTCTGTACGGCAACTGTCCTTATAGATTTTTTGTGCAGCGCGTCTTAGGTCTCGAACCGCGCGGTGAAGCGGCGCTCGATCTCCAGGCGATCGATGCGGGAAAACTGCTGCACGATATTTTGCGTCGCTTCTTTGAGCGTCATCGACGTGAAGCGCTGCACAAGTCGGACCGCCGGAAACTGCAAAAGGAACTAGCGACGATCGCGGACAAAGTTTTTGACGAGCACGAACGAGTTGTGCCGCCACTCAACAAACAAATCTGGAAGATCGATCGAGAGATTCGCAAGATTCTTCTCGACCAGGTGCTGTTGTACGAGCTCGAAATTCAGGAAGCGGCTGAGGCGGAGCAAGTGTTGCCCGCGTACTTCGAAGTCGCTTTCGGCGGTATGAGATCGGCCGCAAAGGATCCTGATTCGAGAGAAGAGCCTCTCGAACTCACGCGCGAAACGTTCGTTGGTGAAGAGACGATCAAGATCAGCGGGCAGATCGACCGTGTCGACGTTGCGCGCGACAACACGCTGATCGCCTACGACTACAAGTTGTCGACGGGTTCGAGTCGGGGCGACATCATTTCCGGAAGAAGTTTGCAGCTTCCGATTTATCTCGAGGCCCTGGAAAAGTTGATCCTGCCCGATCAACCGATCGCGGGTGGCGGCTACTACATAATTCGTGGCGCACAGGATCGTCGCAACAAAGGTCTCTATCGTGCGAGCCAACTGGACTACCTGCACCTGCGCGCGAAGAACTCAGTTTTCACAGACGAAGATTGGCAGCGAATACGGACGCAAGTGATCGCGCGCATCTGGGAATTTCTCGAAGGAATGCGTGCAGGTCGATTCATTGTCGATCCCTCAGAGCGCCAGAAGACTTGTCGTTTTTGTGATTACGGCGCCGTGTGTCGCTACGACCGCGATCGTATCAATCGTAAAAAGAAATCCGAGTAATCCGTGGCTAAGATACTTCTACCAGCACAGGCCGCAGCCGCATACGAGATCGACAAGCACGTCTCGGTGACGGCAGGGCCTGGCTCCGGAAAAACCACGGTTCTCGTCGAGCGCTACATCCACATTCTCCGCGAGCACAATCTCTCGATTGATCAAATCGTCGCGATCACATTTACGAACCGCGCCGCGAACGAGATGCACGAGCGGCTGCGCAGCGAGCTCAATCAAATGCTGCGCATCGCGAACGAAGAAGAGCGGCGTCGTTGGTTGAACTACAAACGCACGCTGGACGGCGCGGTGATCACGACAATTCACGGCTTCTGTGCGCGGTTGTTGCGTGAGTTTCCGATCGAAGCGCGTGTCGATCCGCAATTTCTTTTACTTGACGAGCATCGCGCAGCAATGATGCTCGAATTGATCGTTGAGGAAGTTCTTTCGGAGTTCATTAGCAATGGTCACATCGAGATCTCACGTTTGACTCTTGGCGTCGGTCGCAGTCGTCTGGCGGCGGCGCTGGCCCAACTCTATCGCGAGGCTCGTGGTAAGGGTTTGAGTCTCGAAGATCTCGCGCTCGCGACCGCGCGGGTACACGCGACCGAAGAAGATCACGCGACCGCTCTCGACGAGCTTGACGAGACGATGGAAACGTTTCTGGGACTGCAGATCAGAACTCCGGGAACGAGGAAGAAGCTTTGGGATCTTGGGGCCAAATGGCCTGAGGTCCGCGAATTCTTGTCTTCAATTCCAGTGCACGAAACACTCGGCGAATACTGTCGCGGTATCGAAGCGTTTCGGCGCTACCGGTTATCGGCGACTTCAACTGTTGCCGATCACGTCAAGTTGCTCGACACGTTGATCTGGGGCACCGATCTTCAGGGTCGTGTGCCGCAGGTGTGTCTCGACATCTTTGCGCGGCAATACGCGCTCGAGATGATCAACCTGCTGCTGCGCGTCGATCAGCGACTCAACGAAGAAAAACAAAAACTCTCCGCGCTCGACTTCGACGATCTTGAGTTACGAACACTTGACCTTCTCGAACGACCCGAAGTTATCGCGCGTACGTCCGAACGTTATCGATTCTTCCTCGTCGACGAATTTCAGGACACGAACGCAGTTCAGCGCGTGTTGCTCGAGCGCCTGGCACTCGCGAAAGGTCGCCGTCCGGCGAATCTCTTCATCGTTGGTGATCGCAAGCAGTCGATCTACGGTTTTCGCGGCGCAGACGTCGATGTGTTTCGTGAGATGACTTCGATCCTGCTCAAAGCGGGCGGCGAAGAGAAGCCTTTGCAGTTGAACTTTCGCAGCCAGCCACCGTTAATCGCGTTCTTCAATCATCTCTTCGCGCGATTGTTCCAGGTGCCTATTGACGTGCCGGCGAGTGAATACAAGAACCTGGACCAGCTTGGTTACGTGAAGCATGAGAAGAGCGAAGCAAAACGCGAGCTGCGTGATTCCGGTCCCCTCGTTGAGCTGCTCGTCACGACGAAGCCTCCGTACGAAGAAGATCCGCGCGCCGAACAGGATTCGCGCGTGCTTGATGCGCAGCAGCTTGCGCGAAGAATCCTTGCGCTCACGAAAGGTCCAAACGCGGTTAAGTATGGCGACATCGCCTTGCTGTTTCGCGCGATGACGCAGGTGTCGATTTACGAATCTGTTTTTCGGCGCGCAAACATCCCTTATCAAACGGTGCTCGGCCGTGGTTTCTACGAGCGTGAGGAGATCACGGATCTCATACAGCTTCTGCGATTTCTCGACAACAAAACGGACGAGCTCGCGCTCTCGGCTGTGCTTCGGTCACCGCTGTGTGGAATCTCTGATAATGCTTTGCTGGCACTGCGATGCGCACCGTTGTTGACTGAGGTTGAGAGTATGCCCCGCTTCACTGCCACGCGCAGGCTTTACACCGCACTGCAACATCACGAAGAGATCGCATACATCAGTGCTGAAGAACACGAGCTCCTCGATCGCGCCGCGAGGTTGATCGGCGAACTCGTTGCACGCCGTCATCACTATGCGATTCAGGAGCTGCTGCGGTTTGCTGTTCAGGAGTCAGAGTATCTGACTGTCGTCGCCGCGAATTACGACGGCGCGCAGCGACTCGCGAATGTCGAACGCCTGTTCACGCTTGCGGCTCGATTCGAGAGTTCGGGAACACACTTGATTCGCGACTTTGTGCGTTACGTGGAGGAGTTTGAGGCGATTGGCAGTCGCGAGAGTGAAGGGCAAATAGATCAGGCTGCCGATGCGGTACGGCTGATGACGATTCACCAGGCGAAAGGTCTCGAGTTTCCAATCGTAATCGTTCCGGACTTGCAACGACTCTCGAGAGTCGCAACCGACCACTGGGTTCTGCTCGATCGCCATCAGGGACTAACACTGAAAGTGCCTGACGGTCGTGGAAATCTCGTTGCTGGTTGTACGTTCTCGAACTTCGAACAGCGACACGCGTGGCGCGAACAGTTTGAAAGCATGCGGTTGTTGTATGTCGCAGCATCGCGTGCTGAGGATCGGCTGATTTTCTCAGGTGTGACGGAAGACATCGCGAATATGGCGACGAAGAACGATTCGTGGCTCAAATGGATCTGGCAGTCACTCGAACTGGGTGAGCGCCGCGCGAGCGACGTGATCGATCTTACGGATGATGTTCAATTGCAACTGACCATGAACCTCGCCGACGAATCCGACGAGTTTGAGGCCGAACCGGATGCGCCACCGCAAACGAGTATGCACTCGGCCGATTCGTTAAACGAAGCGTTCCCGCTCATAAAGCCGCTCGGTCCGCAAAGTCTCCACGCGATTCACCGATTCAGCGTCACGCAGTTGATCAACTACCAGCGCTGCCCGCGTCAGTACTATTTCGATCGCGTCTTGCAATTGCCGGCGGCGGATCAGATGGCTGTGTGGAACAACGCGGAAGCGCCTGAACCGCCTTCAAATCTCACTGCGACATTGAAAGGTTCGGTGATTCACCGTTTCTGCGAGCGTTACACGCCGGACCAAAACGCCGAAGAGTGTCTGCGAACGAGCTTCGACGAAGTGTTGCGATTGCGCCAGGCGCAACTCGCCGATCGTTTTGTCGAGATCGATTACGAACGGGCGGTTAGACAACTCATGCCACTCGCGCGCAATTACCTCGCGAGCGACGTTTTCAAACGTGTCGAGTCAGCGCCGAAGATCGAGGAGCATTACTCGCCGCGTCCTGGAGGTGAGGATGGTCTTTGGAGTGAGCTCAGCTTTCGTTTGCGACGGCGTTTGGGAGTTCTGAATGGCATCATCGACAAACTTCTAATTACGCATTCGGAAAACGGCGGAGTCGAGATCGAAATCATCGACTTCAAGACAAACCGGATCTTTTACGACAAATCAGAAACTCCGCCAGAACCGGAGCCACGACGGATTCGCACACCAAAGACTGGACAATTCGCTTTCGACTTCGAAGCTGAGCCTCCGCCCCAGCCCGTCAACCGTCACCCCTCACTCGCAGAAGCGTTAAAGACTGCGGCCGAAGATTATCAACTTCAAATGCAGGCCTACGCGCTAGCCGTTCGCGAACTTCTGCCGTCGCTTGCGAACGCGAAGATTCGCGTGACCTTGCACTTTCTTGATCCGAACGTCGAAGTGCACGTGGGCGAAGAGCTGCTTGAACGCGCGCGTTGCGAACGGGCGATCGACGAAGGAATGCAGCGCACGATCTTCTCCTCCGATCCCGCGAACTTTCCTGTCAAAACCGCGCCCCACTGTCGCATGTGCAACTTCCTGAGTGTCTGCACGGCGGGTAAAGAGTGGGTGCGTGAAAACTGGGCCACAGATTTAACGGATTGATTTTAAGCAGATTTACACAGATTGTTGTGTGTATTTGAGTAATCTGTGTAATCTGTGGACCCTATGATCACAATCAAAGCATTCGACGGTGGTGAGTTCGACGCTTACCTTGCCTTACCCGCGAGTGGTTATGGTCCAGGTATCGTCGTGCTTCAGGAGATCTTTGGTGTCAACAGTTTCATGCGCAGCGTTGCTGACTGGTATGCGGCGCACGGGTTTGTCGCGCTCTGTCCGGATCTTTTCTGGCGCATGGAGCGCGGAGTTGAACTGACTGAAGCCGATCGACCGAAGGCTTTCGACCTCTACCAGAAACTTGATGAAGCGCAGGCTGTCGAAGACTCAGCCGCGGCGCTGGAGTCTTTGCGAAAGCATCCGGCGTGCAGTGGACGCGCGGGCGCGGTCGGGTTTTGTTTGGGCGGAAACCTCGCGTACCTGTTGTCAGTGCGTTACAAACCTGATTGTGCGGTTGGTTACTACGGCGTCAGTATAGAGAAGTCGCTCGATGAAGCCCCGAATCTGAGCAGTCCGTTGCTGCTGCACATGGCGGGCGCCGATCAGTTTTGTCCACCGGAAGCACAGGCGCAAATCCACGCCGCACTGGATGCCAATCCTCTCGTCACGATTCACGATTACCCCAAGCAGGGACATGCTTTCGGCCGCGTGGGCGGCGAGCATTACGATCCCGCGGCGACTGAGCTCGCGCATCTTCGCAGTCTCGAATTCTTTGTCAGTCACCTTGCCGGCGCCGGTATTGCTTCAGCGCAGCAAACGCTCTCGTCGCGTTGGGATGAACACGTTAAGTACGAATTCGCGACGCGCAATACTGACCACACACTCGAAACGATGGTGGTTGATTCGTACGTGAATCACGTGCCGGTAATGACTGGCGGCGTGGGTCATGACGAACTGCGCGAGTTCTATTCGCAGCGCTTCATTCCGCAAATGCCGCCCGACACGGCGATGACACCCGTTTCGCGCACGATTGGTGTCGATCGCGTTGTTGATGAGATGGTTTTTGAGTTTACCCACACGAGCAAGATGGATTGGATGTTGCCAGGCGTTGAGCCGACGGGCAAACACGTCAAAGTAGCCCTCGTCGTGATCGTTCACTTTCGTGAGGGCAAGCTCGCGCACGAACACATCTACTGGGATCAGGCGTCAGTGCTCGCACAGCTCGGGTTGATCGATGCGAGCACGCTTCCGGTTGCTGGTGTTGAAAGTGCGGAGAAGGTGCTCAATCCAAGGTTGCCGTCTAATGCTCTCATGAACAGGTAGACAGGATTACAGGATGAACGAGATTAACGAGATGAATCATGTAAATCCTGAAAATCATGTTAATCCTGTGAAGCCGGCCTCCCGGCTGCGACGCGATCTGGGCACACTCGAATCGTACGCTGCCCTTATCGGCATTCTCATCGGCGCGGGTATTTTTCAGGTCACCAGCCAGGCGTGGGCCTTGACTGGCCCAAGCGTGATTCTCGGTTACATCGTTCTCACGCCCGCGATTCTCGCAACCTCGATCCCTTACGCGGCTTATTTATCAACTCCGCTCGGACGCGAACCCGGCGGTGAGTACCTGCACATCTCTCGATCGCTGAATGGCTATCGCCTCGCGTACGTCGGTGCGTGGCTCAAGATCATCTCGTACATCGGCGCCGGCGCGTATCTCGCGAATGCGATGGCCGGCTATCTAATCGCTCTCAGCGGCAATCGCATCGACGCACAGCGTTATCGCCTGCCGCTCGCCCTCGTCGCCTTAGTTGTCTTCTATTTGATTCACGTCATCGGGATTCGCTGGTTTGGTCGCTTCCAGGTAACGTTCTCGGCGTTGAAATGTCTGGCGTTGCTCGTGCTGATCGTGCCGGGTTTGTTTGTAATCAATAAATCAAACTACACACCATTCTTCACGCACGGCCCGGCTGGATTCGGTTCGAGTTTACTACCGCTGTTCTTTGCTTATGCAGGCTTCGAGTCGATCGCGCAAACTGCGGGTGAAGTGAAAGACAGCACACATCGTCTACCGAGGATTCTTTTAAAGGGAATCACGGTCACGGCGCTGATCTACGTGTTTACCTCAGTCGTGTCATTTGGCGTGTTGCCGGGCGGACGCTTGCAGGCGAGCAACGCGCCGATGGCTGAAGTCGCGTCGATCTATCTGCCTCAGGGGGCCGCGATATTTGTGACGATCGGTGCGGTGGCCGCGATCATGACCGCGCTCAACGGCACGATCTTCGTCCCTTCTCGACTTGCGATCATGTTTGTTGAAGACGGTCTGGCGCCGCGCTGGCTTGGCTTCATCAACAAGGCGACAGCGACGCCGATAAGAGGATTAACTCTCACGCTCCTCTGTTGCGCGGCTTTGCTGATCAGCGGGCAACTTTCCCTCGCGTTGAATGTTGCAGTGTTTGCCCTCGTCGTGCTTTATTTCATTCACAGTTTAGTATTCCTGTTCCTCCCCCGACTGAATCCGCCGCTTGCGAGCGAGATTGAGATCAGTCTGCCGCGCAGAGTGCAGCAAGCTGCGGCAATCGTTTCGGTGCTGTCGATGGGTTTGATGATTCTGATTCAGATGCGTCAGGATCTAGAGGTTTTGCGAACGCAGACGCTCAGCCAGCGGATCAGCGGGCAGTCGTTGACGAGTATCGAACTGATTGTGGTTTGGGGCGTGGTAGGAGCGGGACTGTATCAACTCGCTCGCATGCAGCGCGGCAATCACGCTGCGAAAGTTGGCGCGCATGGAGATTGAAGGCAAACGAGTACTTGTGACTGGCGCGAGTCGCGGACTGGGTCGCGCACTTGTCGTGGCGCTTGTTGATGCGGGTGCGGGTGAAGTAATCGCCGGTGCTCGCAAGCGTGAAGACCGAGAGGCTCTCGGGTCGGAGGGTGTGACGCCTGTGCGACTGGATGTGACGAGCGATAGAGATGTCGGAGCGCTCGCGCAACTGGGTGCAGTCGACATTCTGATCAATAACGCAGGCGTTGCGGGATTTGGTAATCCCCTGACGATGGATTTTGCGGCGATTCAGGAAGAGATCGCGGTGAACTACTTTGGCGTGTTGCGTGTGACGAGGGCGATCGCGCCGGCGATGATCGCGAAACACGACGGCATGATCGTCAACGTGGCTACTGCTTTTGCGAAGATCAATTTGCCGCTCGTCGGAACGTATTGCGCGACGAAGGCGGCGCTATTGTCGTTGGGCCAGGCGCTCAGAGCGTACCTGGCGGAGCACGAAGTTCGCGTGATCACCGTGATGCCAACGACGATCGACACCGACATGAGCAAGGGCGCCGACGTCCCGAAGATGACGAAAGAGTTTGTCGCCGCCGAGATCCTTGCGGCGATTCGAGAGGAACGACACGATCCGCCGATCGGCGATGAGGCGAAGGGCGTGTTTGAGAATTTATCTAAGGACGCACTTGGATTAGAAAGAGTTTTACAGGATTACAGGATGTAACAAGATGACAAGATTTCTGAATCTTGTCCATCTTGAAAATCTTGTTAATCCTGTCTACTAATGATGATCGAACACAGGCGCCGCAACGAATTTCCAACCCTGGCTTCGGGCATTCATCTGCTCAGTCACAGCCTCGGGCCGGTGCCTCGCGCGGCGCGTGAATCGATGCTCGATTACATCGACGCGTGGGAGCATCACACCAGCGAAGACGCCTGGGCCACGAGCTGGTGGACATTGTCGCGACGCGTCGGCGATCGCATCGCGCGCATTCTCGGCGGCGCGGCCGGTTCAGTTCAGATCCAGCCCAACGCTTCACTCGCACTCGCGACAGCCGCCTCGTGCTTCGATTTCAAAAGCGGCGCTCACAGAAAAGTCGTAACGACCGCACTCGACTTTCCTTCAATGAATTATTTCTGGGATGGCCAACGACAGATCGGCGCACAAATCGAAGTGGTGCCGTCAAGCGACGGAATTTCAGTACCACTCGAGAAGATCCTCAACGCCATCGATAGTGAGACCTGTCTCGTCGCGCTCTCCCACACTTCATACTGCAGCTCGTATCGCGTCGACGCGCAAGCAATCGTTGAACACGCACACGCAAAAGGCGCGCTCGTGCTGTTGGATGTTTACCAGTCTGCAGGTGTGATGCAATTGAACGCCGCTGATTGGAATGTCGACTTTCTCATCGGCGGCACGATCAAATGGCTGTGCGGCGGTCCATCGTGTGGCTACTTGTACGTGCGACCCGACTTGCAGAGAGATCTCCGACCACGACTAACCGGCTGGGTCGCTCACGATTCGCCATTCGACTTCGCCCCGTCACCGATGCGTTACGCGAAATCGGTACGGCGCTTTGCACAGGGGACACCGAGTATCCCGGCATTGTATTCCGCAATGCCCGGACTCGACGTCATCGAAGCGGTTGGCGTTCCCGAGATCAGCGCGGAATCGCAACGCCGAACACAGTGGATGATAGATTTCGCCGCCGAGCGAGGCTGGACCATCAATACACCGGTGAACAAAAACCAGCGTGGCGGATCGGTGATGATTGGCGTCGAGAACGCATCGTCGATGGTTGAACGTTTAGCGGAGCAGAAAGTCTTTGTCGACTGGCGGCCGGAGGCCGGACTGCGTATGTCGCCGCATTTCTTCAACACGGACGAGGAGATCGAAGAAGCTCTGAACATTCTTGCGGGGCTGATGGAGTGATGAGTAACAACGCTGCAATCAATTCGCCTGCGCCTGATTTCACGTTGAAAGATGGAAACGGTGAAGCGTGGCGCCTCTCAGATCATCGCGGCAAAGTCGTGGTGCTGCTGTTCTACCCGGGTGATGAGACGCCCGTGTGTACCCGGCAGATGTGTTCGCTGCGCGATCGTTGGGACGACTACCTCGCGACCGGAGCTGAAGTTGTAGGCATCTCGTCCGACTCAGTCGAGTCGCACAAGAATTTTTCTGCGCATCACAATTTGCCCTTGCGACTGTTGTCGGATTCTGACGGCGCTGTTTCACGTCTTTATAGCGCGCGGTCGTTGATCCCCGGACGTGTTGCTCGTGCGGTTTTTGTGATCGACGCGAAAGGAATTCTGCGCTACAGCGACGTTCGCCCGATCGGCTTATTCAAGCCGAAAGACGATGATAATATTGCGGCCATTCGCGCTGCTCAGAAAGAACAAGTATAGGTCCTATTGGTTCTATAGGACCTATTTCAAGGAGATTTAACCATGCCTGAAACAATCAAATGCACACACTGCGGCGAGAAGCGTCCGGCGCTCGGATTCGCACCATTCCCCAACGCTCTCGGCCAACGAATCGCTGCCGAGATTTGCCAACCGTGTTGGGCCGGATGGCTGCAAAAGCAAACCCAGATCATCAATCACTACGGCCTGGATCTCACCAGTCCAGACGCCCAGAATTTCCTTTTCGATAACATCAAAGGCTTTCTGTTCGGCGACGTACCGACGGTTGCGGAAATCGACACAACAAAAGAAGGAACTGTTAAGTGGTAGTTTGCTCTTTCCCCGGATTATTGGCCCACCGTTTGCTCTTCTTTGCACCAGACGTATGTTTTCCGAACTAGTTGGTCTGTTCAGTGCTAAGGAGGATTTCGCAAAGATGAGACGCAGAATCGAGGGGTTCTTATTATTAGGAGCACTTCTAGTTTTAGTTGCTGGGTGCGACAACACCGCTAACAATAACAGAGCGACGGTAAACGCCAACGCGAATGCGACCGCTACCGCCACACCTATTTCCACGCCGGTAACTTCGGCGAATGACAATCGCAGAGCGCCAACCCGCGCAGAGTATGACGCAAACAAGGAACGATACAATCGCGAGGCGAAACAATCGGGCCGCACGGTCGGTACCGGTTTGAACGATGGTTGGCTCTGGGTTAAGACGCGCTTCGATCTCGCGGCCGCAGATGATCTACGCGATTCGACCATCAACGTCGACGTCGACAAAGGTGTCGTGACGCTGACTGGAACTGTAGCGAGTGCGGCTCAGAAAACTCGCGCCGAAGCTGTGGCGAAGAGTGTTGAAGGCGTGACTGGTGTCAGGAATCAGTTGAAGGTCCAGGCCGCAAACACTAACGCCAATGCAAAGGCAACGCCAACCCCTAAGAAATAACAACAGCGGACGCGGATGAAAATCCGCGTCCCCGCTTTCCTCCGGGACCAGTCTTACGCTAATCTTTCCTTCTCTTTCCTCAAACGAAGTTTTGTTACCAATCTGAATAATGGGGATTTGGTTACCTATGCCAAAAATCCGTTCGCCTCTTATTGTCGCGTCAGCCTCGCTTTTTCTCTTTGCCGGCGTGAGCAACGCTCAGCGCAGCGCCATCGACACTTACGCAATCACAAACGCACGCATCGTCACTGTCTCAGGACCGGTGATTGAACGCGGCACGGTGGTGATTCGTAACGGTCTGATTGCCGCTGCCGGGGCGAATGTCACGGCTCCCTCCGATGCTCGCGTGATCGACGGCACCGGCCTGACCGTTTATCCGGGTCTCATCGATTCCTACACGAATCTCGCGTTGCCGGAAGCTGCTCCTTCACCGTCACCAGGCGGCGGGGGTGGCGGTTTCTTTTTCGTGCAACAGCAGCAGCGACCCGCGGCTGGCCCGAATTCAACACAGCCGGCTGGTTTGCAGCCGGAGGTCATGGTTGAAGATGTGATCCGACCGGGTGGCAACGAGATCGAGTCGTCGCGCAGCGTCGGAATCACGACGGCGCTCACGTTGCCGCGATCAGGTATCTGGATGGGCCAATCAGCTCTGATCAATCTCGCGGGTGAAACTCCGCAGCAGATGATCGTGCGCTCGCCTGTCGCCATGCATGTCGGTTTCACTCCGCTGCGTACTGGTGGGTATCCGGGATCACTGCTCGGCGTGTTTTCAACTCTGCGACAGATGATGCTCGACGCGCAGCGCTATCGCGACTCGCTCGCGATCTATGAACGTGAGCCGCGTGGAACGCGACGTCCCGAAACGGATCGATCGCTCGCGGCGTTGATTCCAGTGATTGATGGACGCATGCCGGTGGTGATGCTCGCCAACAGCGAACGCGAGATCACGCGCGCTTTGGATCTTGGCGCTGAGTTCAAACTCAAATTGATCATTGCCGGCGGTCATGAGGCGGATCGAGTCGCCGATCGGCTCGCGAAACAGAACGTGCCCGTGTTGCTTTCGCTCAATCTGCCGAAACGCACGACCGCGGCACTGCCCGAAGCCGATCCAGAGCCGATGCGCGTTCTGCGTGAGCGTGTCGAAGCACAACAAACAGCAGGCAAGCTCGCGAAGGCAGGCGTTCGGTTCGCGTTTGAGTCGGGATCGACGAATGTCATTTCCGATTTGATGAGCAATGTGAGAACTACGATCGAAAATGGTCTTCAGGCTGCTGATGCTGTGCGTGCGTTCACGATTTGGCCGGCTCAGATTCTTGGAGTTCAGGATCAACTCGGATCGATCGAAGCCGGCAAGATTGCGAACTTGACCGTGACGCGTGGCGATCTGTTTGACCGCAGCAGTCGCGTGACGCACGTGTTCATTGATGGTCGACCTGTTGATCTTCGACCTGCACCGGGCGGTCTTGGTCCTGGTCGTATCAGCTTAAATGGCGCGTGGACAGTGAACGTCAAGCTTGAGGGCCAGGCTGATCAGTCCATCACGTTGACGTTGCAGCAGGAAGGCGAGCGTTTGAGCGGATCGATCGCCGGCCCACTCGGCGCTGGTGAGATTTCGAATGCGTCGGCGTCGAGTACTGGTGAGGTGCGGTTCACTGTTTCAGTGAATGTTGAAGGACAAACGAAGGAAGCGACCTTCACCGGCCGGCTCGCAAACAACGAAATCCGCGGCAGCGTCGCGATCGTCGGCTCAGCACCCGGAACATTCATCGCCACGCGCTCTGGACAGCCAAACTGATCTTTCACGCAAAGACCCGGGGTTTACGCAAAGGCGGAAAGAGTTTTCGTAGCGTCTTTGCCTACTTTGCGGCTTTGCGCGAAACAGTCGGAGTAAAAAACATGAAACGATTAATCAGCAAACTGTTGTTTGTAGCGATTGTTACCGCAATGCCAGTTAAGGCAGCACGTGCACAGCGACCGGTCGCGCCCGAAACGCTTATTCGTAACGCGACGGTGCTCACCATCACGCACGGGACGCTGCAAAACACCGACGTCCTCATGCGTAACGGCAAGATCGCTGCTGTGGGAAAGAATCTCAACGCGTCTGCTAACGCGCGAGTTATCGACGGCACCGGCAAATACGTGATGCCCGGCATCATCGACTGCCACTCACACTCGATGCTCGACACGATCAACGAAGGCACACTCGCCGTCACGTCGATGGTGCGAACAGAAGACGTGCTGAATACGACCGACGTCGATCTATATCGTGAGCTTGCCGGTGGTGTGACGACCCTCAACCTGCTGCACGGCTCGGCGAATCCGATTGGTGGACTGAACACAGTCGTGAAGATCAAGTATGGACGTCCCGCCAGCGAGTTTTTATTTCCCGGAGCGATGCCGGGAATCAAATTCGCACTTGGCGAAAACGTGAAGCAATCGAGCCGCCCGAATCAACCGGGCGTCACGCGTCGTTATCCAAACACGCGCATGGGCGTCGAAGAAGTGATTCGCGATGCGTTCACACGCGCGCGCGATTACAAGCGGACGTGGGATGAGTATCGTGAAGCTTCTAAGAAAGACAAGAACCTGATTCCACCGCGCAGGGATTTGCAGCTCGAACCGCTCGTTGAGATCCTCGAAGGCAAACGCTACGTTCACGCGCACTGTTACATCGTGAGTGAGATCCTGATGCTCATCAATCTGGCGGATGAGTTTGGTTTCAAGATCAAAACTTTCCAGCACGTGCTCGAGGGTTACAAAGTCGCAAAAGAGATCGCCGCGCACGGCGCAGGCGCGTCGATCTTTGCCGACTCATGGGGTTACAAGATCGAGGCTTACGACGCGATTCCTTATAACGCGGCAATCCTGACGCGCGCGGGCGTCGTCGTGTCGATGAATTCCGACTCCGATGAAAGAGCGCGGCGTTTGAATATCGAAGCGGCGAAGGCAATGCACTGGGGCGACCTGACTGAAGAGCAAGCGCTGAAGCTCGTGACACTCAATCCGGCGATTCAACTCGGTATTCAGGAACGTGTCGGATCGATCGACGTCGGCAAGGATGCTGACGTCGCGATCTGGAACGGACATCCGTTCAGTGTCTATTCGCGAGTTGATACCACGTTCGTCGACGGCGAAGTTTTCTTCGACCGCGAAAAAGATCTCGCGCGTCGACCGGAGCTCGCAAAGGAACGTGCCGCGCTTGAGCAGGCCGAGCCGAATCGCCCTCGCTCACAGGGACCATCGCCGCAAACACCTCGTCGCCGTCCCAGCGGACACGAAGATGACGATATTGAGATCGAGAAGCCATAAAAGGGTTTCACGCAAAGCCGCAAAGTGTGCAAAAGACGCCAAGCACCTTCTTTGCGGTCTTTGATCACTCTGCGGCTTTGCGTGAAATTTTGGAGAGAACATGAAGACTTTATTTGCAATTCTAGTTTGTATCACTTCGGTGGCCGCGCAGCAGATCGGCAATCCAACAACTCAGGACGGCGTTATGCCGCCACGAGGCACGATCGCGATTCGCAATGCGAAGATCGTCACTGTCAGTGGTCCGGACATCGAGCGCGGCACGGTTGTGATTCGTGATGGAAAGATCGAAGCTGTCGGCGCGAACGTCTCTGTTCCTGCCGGTGCGCAATCGATCGACGGCACCGGTTTGTCAGTTTATCCGGGCATGATCGACGCGGGCACAAACATGGGCCTCGTTGAAGTTCCACAGGGCGCGAACGGTACTGTCGATCTATCCGAAACTGGCGACCTGAATCCAAACGCGAAAGCGATCATTGCCGTCAATCCACACAGCGCACACATCGCCGTGACGCGTGTTGAAGGAATCACCAATACACTGACCGCTCCGACCGGCGGCCTGATTTCGGGACAGGCGGCGCTGATCAACCTACTCGGCACCGCGCCGAAAGAGATGGCGGTCGTTCCGCAAGTCGCGCTCGTCATCAACTATCCACGCGTCGCGGGTGGAGGCGGTGGCTTTGGCGGGTTTCAGCAACAACCTGCAAACCTCGCCGAAACGCTGCAGGCGAACGAACGGCAGGTCGATCAGATTCGCAAAATGCTGCGCGACGCTGAAGCATACGGCCGCGCACAGGATGCTTACGCGAAAGACAAGTCGTTGCCGCGGCCCGATCGTAACGTCGTGCTTGAACCGCTCGTTCCTTACGTTCGCGGTGAACAGCCCGTGATTTTCCGTGCCGATCGTGAAGCTGAGATTCGTGGTGCGCTGCGATTTGCCGATGAGATGAAGTTGAAAGCGATCATTCTCGGCGGCAACGATGCGGCGAAGGTTGCGAGTCTTCTGAAAGAGAAGAACGTCCCGGTGATTCTGACGGGGATTCTTTCTCTGCCGCCGCGCGAGGACGACGCCTATGACTCACTTTATGAAAATGCAGCGAAACTTCAGCAGGCCGGCGTGCGTTTCTGCATTTCCACTGGCGATGCCGGTCCGGAAGTACGAAATCTGGCGCAGTACGCTGGAATGGCCGCAGCTTTCGGGCTGTCGAAGGCGGATGCAGTTAAGGCAGTCACTCTCTACCCTGCCCAAATACTGAACGTGGCGGATCGTCTAGGGTCGATCGAGGTCGGCAAGATGGCCAATTTGGTCGTTACCGACGGAGATCTGTTAGAAATTCGTACCCGCATACGATATTTGTTAATAGATGGTCGCTCGGTGGTGTTAACAAGTAGACACACAGAACTGAATGACGCATTCAAAAATCGGAAGTAATCCGTGTTATCCGCAGTTTCTAAGGAGGATTCCCCTTGGTTAATAAGAGTCTGCTAGCCCTCGCTGGCATTTTTGTCCTTTTCACCACCTCAGCTTATTCACAAACAAAACTCCTGCGATTCCCCGATATTCGGGGCGATCGCGTTGTTTTCACATACGCCGGCGACCTTTGGACGGCGCCTTCGAGCGGCGGTTCCGCTACACGATTGACTTCGCATCCGGGCGTCGAAGTCTTTGGAAAGTTTTCGCCTGATGGAAAGTGGGTCGCGTTTACCGGCCAGTACGACGGTGACGAGCAGGTCTACGTCGTTCCCACTTCGGGTGGCGACCCGCGGCAACTGACGTTCTATCCGGCACGCGGACCGCTCGCGCCACGCTGGGGTTGGGACAATCAGGTATTCGGCTGGACGAAGGACAGCAAGAACATCATCTTTCGTTCACTGCGAGACTCGTGGTCGCTTCCAATTGCGCGTCTGTACAAAGTCTCGGTTGATGGCGGTCCCGCAACCGCTCTCCCGATGCCCACAGCCGGTTCCGGTGACCTGTCGCCAAACAACGATGAAATCGTTTACTCGCCCCAGTCGCGCGACTTCCGTTCAGAGAAACGATACGGCGGCGGCCAGGCAAATCAACTCTTCATCTTCAACCTGGGCAGCAACTCTGCGAAGCGTATCACCGAAGGTCCGCGACCAACTCGCGATGCGATGTGGATTGGCGACACGATCTTCTTTAACTCTGATCGCGACGGGCACTTCAATCTCTACGCCTACAACGTGGCTGGTGGTCGAACCGCGCAGGTCACGACCAGTCGATCCTGGGATGTACGGTGGCCCAGTTCCGACAACGAAGGTCAGATCGTTTACGAGTTGAACGGCGAGCTCGTAGTGATGGACGCTCGCACGAAGAAGAGCACTCCGATTTCGATCAATGTTCCTGACGAAGGCAATTGGAGCCGGCCGAGTCGTGTGTCGGCAGCGAATTTGATCGAGTCAGTTGGTCTGAGTCCGAAGGGTGAACGAGCATTGTTTGCCGCTCGTGGCGACATCTTCACGGCTCCGATCGAAAAAGGCCCGACTCGAAACCTGACTGATTCCTCAGGCGCGCACGACAAGTGGCCGAGTTGGTCGCCTGACGGTTCGCAGATCGCGTTTATCTCCGACAAGACCGGTGAAGAAGAGATTTATCTGATTCCGCAGGACGGTTCGAAGCCGGCCGAGCAGATCACGACCGGCGGCAGCGCGATGCGTTACCAGCCGGAGTGGGCGCCCGACGGCAAACGAATGGCATTCAGTGACAAGGACGGCAAGTTGTACGTGCTCACGCTCGCGGATCGCAAGGTCGTTCAAGTGACGGACTCGCCTCGTGGGCAGATTCGCGACTACACGTGGTCGCCGCGCGGTAACTTCCTCGCGTTCACGATGTCGAATGACAATCAGTTTGCGTCAGTATTTGTCTGGAGTGCGAACGACAGCCAACTCAGACGCGTCACTGACGATTACTTCAACTCCTACAATCCCGCATGGGATCCTTCGGGCAACTATCTCTACTTCCTGAGTGACAGAGAATTTGCGCCACAGATTTCGAACATCGAGTTTAACTACGCGACCAATCGTCCGACTTACATCTACGCGATGGCGTTGCGCAAAGACGTCAAGCACCCGTTTCCGCCGGAAAGCGATGAGGTGACGGTTGCGAAGACTCCGGACGATGCAGCGAAACCACCAGCAGAGAAGCCCGCGGAAGGTGCTGCTCCTGCACCGGCTCCTGCTGAAGCCAAGCCTGAAGCGGCACCGAAGCCACCGGCAACGATGAACATCGACTTCGACGGCATTACAAATCGCGTCGCGCGTGTTCCGCTCGGCGCTGACAACTACTTC
>DASYPN010000263.1:0-4768 GCA_036006625.1 Pyrinomonadaceae bacterium
AGGCGTTCGCTAATTCGAGCCCAGGGTTGGAGCGCAGCGACAACCCTGGGTTTATATCAGGATGGCGAACAAACCCTGAAAGGGTTCCTCTCAAGGCGAACCCTTTTCAGGGTTTGATTGCGAATTTGAATAGCGTCCCAGGGTTCTCGCTTGCGCTCGAACCCTGGGCTAGAATTAGCGAACGCCTTCGGCGTTTCAAGTTTCCTATGGCCAAGTCCTTTTCCGTTGGTAAAGCAACGTTTGGTGACGGCCGGCTCACGATCATTGCCGGCCCTTGCGTTGTCGAATCTCCCGAACATGCGTTGATGATGGCGCGCGAATGTCGCGACCGCGCACAGGCGGCAGGTCTCGACTACGTCTTCAAATCCTCTTTCGATAAAGCGAACCGATCGTCGATCAAAAGCTTCCGTGGGTTCGGCATGGAGGCCGGGCTCGAAGTGTTGCAACGAGTCAAAGAAGAGCTCGATGTTCCGGTGCTGACTGACGTTCACGACGTTTCTCAGGTTGAACCGGTCGCGGCAGTTGTCGATGTTTTGCAGATACCGGCATTTCTTTCCCGGCAAACAGATCTGATCGTTGCGGCGGCGAAATCAGGAAAGGCAGTCAACGTCAAGAAAGGCCAGTTTCTGGCGCCGCAGGATGCGCGCAACATCGTCGACAAAGCTCGCGAAGCAGGTTGTGAGAAGTTCATGCTGACGGAACGAGGCGCGAGTTTTGGTTACAACAACCTCGTGGTTGATATGCGATCTTTTCCGATCATGCGCGCGTTTGGCGTGCCGGTAGTGTTCGACGTCACGCACTCGCTGCAGTTGCCGGGCGGTCTCGGTCATGCAACGGGCGGACAATCGGAATACATCGAACCGCTGGCGCGTGCAGGAGTTGCATGCGGCGTTGATGCGGTGTTCATGGAAGTGCACGACTGTCCCGAGAAAGCATTGTCAGACGGCCCGAATGCACTGCCGCTCGATCGCCTCGCGCCGTTGTTGATGAAGTTGCGCGACATTCACCAGTTGGTTCGTCAGAATTAGTACTTCAATTTTCATCCGTAATTATGAGAACACTTCTTCTACTCACGTTCATCCTGTGTCTTGTCGCCGAGGCTAGGGCACAAATACCTGCCACGCCGATATGGCAGGTGACATCATTTGACGTCAACGCGAACGTTCAGCAAGACGCACGCTTGCTCAACGCCGTGACGACAATCAATGCGACCAACGTCGGTGGTCCAGGTCGAACTCTGACTGTCCGTCTTAATTCAAAAGCGAGTGTGAAGTCAGTAACGGTCAGTGGCAGTCCCGCGAACTTCAGACCGGGTCAGGAACCGCGCGGAGATCTTCAGCGCATCGAGATCTCGTTGCCGGCTCCCGCCACTCCGAACTCCTCTGTCACAGCGACATTGACGTACACCCTCGCTGTCGAGAGCAACACGGGTCTCACAGCGATCAGCCCGATCGCAACAGAGTTTCTGCCACTCGCGTTTTGGTATCCGATGCCGAACAGTCCTTACTCGGTGCGTGGTGCGGACTCCGCGCCATTCAAGTTGACGGTCAACATTCCAAACGCGATCTCTTCCGGAGTTGAAAGAGCTGGTCCAGCAGGTTCGGTTTCGTTTGAACAGTCGTTGCACGGACAACCGTTCTTTGTGCAAGGCGACTGGGACAAACTCGATGGCGCCGCGGATGGCAGAGGCATCACTGTCCTGCTGGAGAAGGGAGCTGGCGCGGAAGAACGCAAAAGAGCCGAAGCTCTCATCGCGTTTGCCGGAATGGCGCGAAGTTTTTATGCGACGTCGCTTGGTCCGGCGCCTGATGTTCCCGTTCGACTCGTCGCAGTTCGCAGAGGCGCAGGTTTCAGTGATGCCGGCACGGTACTCTTCGACGCGGACACGTTGCGCTTGCCGAAGATCGACGCTGCGACGGCGCTCGCTGTCGCTGAAGCAGTCGCGCGATTGTGGATTGGAGGACAAACACCTGTTCAGGGTGAAGGTGGCGGCGTCTTGCGCGACGCTCTCGTCCGTTATCTCGCAACCCAGTTTCTCGAAAAACAGTTTGGCGCGGACGCAATCAAATCAGAGTTGTATCGTGAGCGTTTAGCTTATGTATCAGTCGCGCAACGCGACGCGCCGCTCGCGCGCTCGAACCAGTTAGACAGTACTTACTTCAACTCCGTGCCGAATCGTGGCGCGATGTTCTGGCGTCTCGTCGAACGGCGTTTGGGTCGCGACGCGTTGCTGACTGTGATTCGGACCGCTCTACAGACAGGCAAAACTGATCCAAACGGACTCAACCTCGCGTCGCTGCGTGAAGCACTCGTCGCGCGTGGCGGCGATAGTCTCAAGGCGTTGTTGGACCAGCAACTGGATCAGGTAATCGATACCGATCTCATGGTTGGTCTACCACAGCAGCGCGGCGCCGATTGGGTTTCAGCATTGCGCAATCTCGGCTCTGTTGACGTCACAGTTCCGGTACTGGCTACAACGGACACGGGACAGGAAGTACGAGCAGAGGCAACTGTACCGGCAAAGAATTTCGGTGAAGCTGTTTTCAAGACGACGGGACGAGTAGTGCGCGTTGAAGTTGACCCGGACAAGCTTTATCCGCAGCTCGACTACGGCAACGACATGATGCCGCGTGGTAAGGAACTGTCGCAGGCGTTGAACGAAGCGAGTTTGCAATTAGGCGCGCAGGACTTTGCTAAAGCTGAGGCGACAGCGCGCGCGATGCTGGCTGGCGCGCCTCGATTCCAGGAAGGCCAAATCATTCTCGCGCGGGCGCTGCTTGGTCAGAACAGGATTGAAGATGCTGAAAAGCTTTTCCGTGCTGCGCTTGAAGAGCCGCTTCCGTTCACTGCAACTCTCGCATGGGCCAACATCGGTCTCGGTGAAATTGCGATGAAGCGTAATCAGCCTGCTGAGGCGGCGAAGCGATTTACTGACGCAGTGATCGCCAGTCGTGATTATCCTTCGTCACTCGCCGCACGTCTGGCGCGCATCCGCGCGGAAGCAGCCGCGAACAATGCGCCACCAGTTGATGAGACTGCGAGAACGTTCGTTACTCAACTCTCGCAGGCCGTAGTCAGTAACAAGAAAGCGGAGTTGGAATCTCGCATCGTTTCGGGTGAGCTCGTGAGATTCATCAACGCGAGCCTTGGCACTGAACTCTGGGACACGAAAGTTGTGCGTACTGAGCAAATCAATCCGAACTTGATCGCCGCCGACGTGCAGATCAATGCGAAGAAACTCGGCACTGTTGGCGCGGGCACCGCTGTGCTGATGCTTGCGCGAACACCGTCGGGCTGGAAGCTTTCCGGGATCGAACTCTTCGAAGTGCGATGACCTCCGAACTTCAAAAACGTGCTGCACGCATCAAGTTGCTCCTGATGGATTGTGATGGAGTGCTGACTGACGGGCGCGTCTGGTTATTTGAAAACGGCGAAGAGCAGAAAGGTTTTCACACACGCGACGGGCTCGGCATCGAACTTCTTCATCGTGCCGGCTTGCGGTCCGGAGTCATCTCAGGAAGAACTTCCAGCGCGGTGCAAAAACGCGCTCAGGGTCTTGGCATGTCGTTCGTAGTCCAGGGATGTGAAGACAAGCAGAAAGCCTTCGCGGAAATCCTGGATCAGGCCGGAGTTGAAAACCTCGAAGTAGCCTTTATCGGCGACGACCTCAACGATATTCCGTTAATGCTTCAGTCCGGTCTCGGCATTGCTGTCGCAGACGCCGCACTCGAGACGCGCGAGCACGCGCATTACGTGACGAAAGCGCTTGGCGGATCTGGCGCAGTTCGTGAGGTAATCGAGTTGATATTGAAATCGCAGGATCTCTGGAACGCTCTAATCGCGAAGTATATTTAGCCGCGGATTAACGCGGATTGACACGGATCAGATCCTTAACTATCTTCTTCTCACCTTTTGAGCGGGTGTGGCGCAACGGTAGCGCATCAGCTTCCCAAGCTGAGGGTTGCGGGTTCGAATCCCGTCGCCCGCTCCAGTTTTCCTTGAGCCGCCTAGCGCAGCAACCGGTTCATAAACTCGCGCACCTTAGCCTGGTAAGCGTCGACTGGATTATTCTGCATCAGTCCCTTGAACTCATGTTCCAACGCTATTAATCCAATTTGTTCCCGGAACGCGTCGAAGTTGAGAAGATTGTGATCGTGCGCTTTTTGTGCGAACGCATCCAGGCTCATTTCACCTGGGTCCTTGTCTTTGTCCTTATCACGACAGATCGCTTCCATGATGTGCGAACCAAGCGCGCGGTAACTCTCAAATTGTGCCTCGCTAAACCATTGATCAGTGATGGCCTCCTGCGGAAAACCGGAACGACTCTGCCAGTAGTTGATTATGTCGCGCGGCTCCTGACCAATGAGTGAGGGCTTGATGAAGATCAACACACCATCGTAGTCGTCGTCATAATCCTGCTCGCCCTCCAAAGATGCAGGATGATCTTTATCGACGCAGGAATAGCGAATCCTTCCGATCGCGCAGTACTTACTCTTCAGGTTTTGTGATGGCACGCCTACGGACAACTCGGGAATATCGATTGGCACTCCAAGGTCGACTCGGATCTGCCTGATCGACATCGCCAGTGATTCGAACGAGTAATCCGGATCCGTAGTCGCATCGCAGACTACGATCAGACGGCAGCGTCGTAAAACCATTTCATACAATCCGAGGTTCTCGAAGTGACCACCATCTGAAAGGTAAACATATGGTGATTTGTCGTCTATATTCCCAAAGGCTTCATTCAGGAAAGGGAGCACTGATAAAT
>DASYPN010000264.1:0-8669 GCA_036006625.1 Pyrinomonadaceae bacterium
ACGAAGCATAGATCATGATTGACGATTTTGTTGAGCAGCATCAGTTTCTCGGAAACGCCGTTGCGCGCATAATTCATGAACACGTGGCGGGACTTGCAACGCGAAGAGTCACGCCCGAAGCCACGCCGGCAGAGCTGGAAAAACTCTTCGACGAACCATTGCCGGAGAAGGGAATCGCGGTTGAAGAGATTCTAGCTCGTTTCAAAAACGAGATCGCGCCAAACGCGATGGGCGTTCCAAGCCCGCGATACTTCGGCCAGTTCAACCCGACCCCACTGCCAATCGGCGTCTGGGCCGACGCGTTGAGTTCGATGCTCAATCAAAACGCAGGCGCCTGGCGCAATGGCCCATCGTCGGCCATGATTGAAGCACGCGTCATCCGCTGGCTTTGCGATCTCTTGAATTATGGTCCAAAGAGTTTTGGAACACTCGCGAGCGGTGGTTCCGAAGCGAATCTGATTGCGCTGAAATGCGCACGAGACAGTGTTGCCAAAAGCATTAAGGATCGTGGAGTGCGGACAGCGCCAGGCGACTTGATAATCTATGCTTCGGAACAGTGTCACTACTCGATCGATAAGAGCGCAGACATCCTTGGTCTCGGACGCGAAGGCCTGCGAAAAATTCCGACTGACAATCGTTTCCACATCCGGCTCGACGCCCTGCGAGATGCAATCGCGCGCGATCGCGAAGCCGGGCTGTTGCCGTGCTGCATCGTCGGCGTGGCCGGTACAACTTCAACCGGTGTCATCGACTCGCTCGAAGATCTCGCGGCAATCGCCAGAGAGAATCGTTGCTGGTATCACATCGACGCCGCCTACGGTGGTCCACTCGCATTCTCTCCAAAACACAAACACATGCTGAACGGCATCGAGCAGGCCGACTCTATCACGTTCGATCCGCACAAATGGATGTTTGTTCCTTTTGCGTGTGGCGCGACACTCGTGCGCGAAGGCGGTCGCGTACTCCGCGACGCATTTGATATGACGCCGGAGTACCTGAGCGAAGACCGCGGCGGTGCAGACGTTGAATTCGACTTCTTCCGCTACGGCCAAATGGGCACGCGGCGTTTCAACTCGCTGAAGCTCTGGATGGCGATGAAGTTTATGGGCCGGGAGGGTTATGCGAAAACGGTTGAACGTCACATCGCGCTCACGCAATACCTCGCTGGCCGAATCGATGCGCTTCCCAATTTCGAACGCGTCGGTGAAGTCGAAACCGCGGTCTGTTGTTTTCGTCATACGTCAAAATCGGATCTCATTCACCAGCGAATCCAACAGCTTATCGAGCGCGGCGGTGAAGCGTGGCTCACGACGACCGTCCTGCACGGCAGTCGCGCGCTGCGTGTGAACATAAACAGCTTCCTCACCGAACAGCACGACGTCGATCACCTCGTGACGCAAATCGAAAAAGCCGCGGCGGGGTTATGAGATTACCAATTCTGTTCTTGATAACACTGTTGACGTGCGTTCCTGCGCTAGCGCAGACCGGACCAAAATCGCTGTCCGTGGTCAAGTCGCAGGCAGACTTCAACTCCATCGCGGTCGTTTACGACGCCAACACCCCTTACGCTCTTCCGCACGTCATGTTTGTGATCGATCGCAAAGACGGCAACAAGATTTACTACGTCAATAAAAAGCGGTACAGCTTTCACAAAGACTTCGTCAACGGCACATATCTCTCACTCGAACGCGGCAAAGAGTTTTTTGTAAACAACTACATCAAGCCCAACCGGCGCTTCATACTCGGCACCCTGGCCTATCAAATTCCGATCAAACGCTGGACCTTCGAATTCTGGGAGGGCGATCTGATCCCTGCGGATCAGATCCAACTCGCTTACGAAGTCATTAACAAAACCTTCTTCGCGCCCGTCGCTTTTAAGCCAAATTCACTGCGACAGGATGAGGCGACAAAGGACCTCGCAGGAATTCAGCGCGTTTTGTATAGCGACATCGCAAAGGAACAGGCATACCAGGCGCTCAACATCGCCAAAGGTCTCGGTCGCATTCACATCATTCCGAAGCTCGACGATCACGTCGAAATCGGCTTCAACGAGATTCTTGTTCTCGACGAAGTTCCCGTCCAACTTCCGCCCGTTGCCGGCATCATCACTTCACAACCTTCGACACCGCTTTCACACATCAACCTGCTCGCCAAGGGCTGGGGCATTCCAAACGCCTACATCAAGAACGCGAAAGAGCTGCTGAAACAGTACGACGGCTGGTGGGTCTCATTCGAAACCCTCCGTGAAAACTACACGATCAAACGCGCCGGCATGGATCAGTTGCGTGAATATCAACGCCGGCTGGCAGAACGTCTGGACGTGATGAAGCCGCGTTACAACCTATCCGAGACACGTTTGTTGGGTCTGGCCCAACAACGAGCGACCGCGAGTCTCGCGTTCGGCGGCAAGTCGGCAAATCTCGGCGAGGTGCTGAATGCGCGTCTGCCCGGAATCATCGTCCCGAGTGGCTTTACCATTCCGTTTTACTACTATGACGAATTCATCAAACGAAACGGATTGGATGACGTCATCTTCGAGCTGCTGAACGATCAGAAGTTTGTTCACGACCCTGCTTACAGACGTGAGAAGCTGGTCCAATTGCGACAGAAGATCGAGACCGCTGAGTTTAGTCCCGAGCTCAGGAAGAGTGTGCTCGAGAAAGTCGCCCGCGAATATGCAGACAAAGGACTGTTTGTGCGCAGCTCTTCAAATTCGGAAGACCTGCCAAACTTCAGCGGCGCTGGTCTTTATACGACTGTGCCAAACGTGCGCGGCGACGAGCAGTTGATCGACGCGATCAGAAAGGTATGGGCGTCGCTGTGGAACTTTGAAGCCTACGAAGCACGTGAGCGTGCGAGTGTGGACCATTCGAAGATCTTTATGGCGGTGCTGTTGCAGGAAGGAATCAACTCCGAGAGCTCGGGCGTGATGATCAGTACCGATCCCTTCGACACTGAAAACAAAGGCGTGATCTACATCAGTGCGAAGCGCGGTTTAGGTATCAAGGTCGTTGAGGGCCAGCGCATTGCCGAGCAGATACTCTTCCGTCCACGCAGCAATTCGATCAAGGTGTTGACTCGATCCGCTGAAGATAGTTTGTTGACGTTTGACGAAAAAGGCGGCGTGAAGGAAGTGCCGATAACCGGCGATCGCGTCGTGTTGACTGATGATGTCATTCGACGGCTCGTGCGTGCGGCGAACGAGATCAAGCGTGTATTCGGCAGTCGAGATCAGGATATCGAATGGGCCTACATGAAGGGCCAGATCTACATCGTCCAGGCGAGGCCGTATATTGCTGGAGGTTGATTTTAGCCGCGGATTTACGCGGATAAACGCGGATAGTTTGACAACAGTAAGCTAAGTCGGGTATAAGCCGAGGGCGATGTTTAGAAATAGCGATCACGGCCATCATGCGTACTGGCATCACCACACCGGTGGCGGGATGATCGTGTAAGCAGACATATAACGATTTTCCAAACCCGCTACCGACGCGAAAGCCGGTAGCGGGTTTTTCTTTTAGTCGAGAATCAGATGACCTCCAGGATTCCAGCCGGAATGCGTTACTACATCGGCGCCGAGGCGCGCTTGCGCCGCACTGTCGAAGACCTCGCGATGTCTGTCTTCGAAGGCTGGAACTACGAAGAGGTGATCACGCCGTCAGTCGATTACTACGATCTGTTCGAGCAGGGAATGGGGCGCGGTGAAGCTCAACGCGGCTTTCGCTTTACTGACAACGACGGTCGCTTGCTTGCGTTGCGTCCGGACGTGACGAGTTCCGTTGCGCGAATGGCTGCGACGTTGTTGTCGGAAAGACCACGACCGCTGCGTTTCTGTTACGCGGCGCCGGTGTTCCGTCAACAAACGCAGTCGCACGCCGAATGGCGTCGCGAGAACACACAACTCGGTTGCGAATTGATCGGCGTTGGTGGAACTGCGTCTGACCTCGAAGTGTTAAGGCTGGCAGCAGAGATCCTTTCGCAATTGAATCTGCAATCACGTTGTTGCATCACAATTAACAACGTCGAGATCTTTAACGGCGTTGCCGATCATCTGAACTTGTCGGTCTCGGCGCGCGAGCAGTTGCGTCGGTTGATCGACACACGGGCCGCCGCCGAGTTGCGGCAATTCCTGCAAGAATTCAACGACAGTGAAGCACGAGCGTTTTCGCAACCGACTCAACTGACCGGCAAGCGCGACGTCTTAAACACGGCACGCACGACGATCACCAACGCACGTTCAATTGCGGCGTTGAATTCACTCGAAGAGCTCTGGACCGAGATCGAGTCGCTCGGACTCGAGAGTTCTTTCGAGATCGATCTCGGCGACGTTTCGAGTCTCGACTACTACACCGGACTTAGTCTGAAGATTTTTGTTCATGGCGCGGGATCGAGTGTCGGACGTGGTGGTCGTTACGATGGTCTAACAGGAAGTTTTGGACGCGCCGAGCCGGCAGTCGGCTTTGTGTTGAATCTTGACGCGCTGACGGAAGTTCTCGGGCGCAGCGGTACGCAAGACTGATGATCACGATTGCAATCGGAAAAGGACGAATGCAGGACAGCGCGCTCGCCCTGCTGGCGCGCTCTGGTATTCGTTTGAGCGAAGAAGCGGTAAATTCGCGACGGCTCGCGCTCATTGACGAAATGGGCCTTTACCGGTTCATCTTCGTGAAGCCTGCCGATGTGCCGGTTTACGTCGAACATGGGATTGCCGATTGTGGAATCGTTGGACGCGACGTGTTGCTGGAGTCGGAAGCCGATCTGTTGTTGCCGCTCGATCTCGGAATTTCTCGCTGTCGCATTGTCGTCGCGGCGGCGGATGCAGACGCGATGGCGAAGGTGCAGGGGATGATCCGTGTCGCGACGAAGTATTCACAGATCGCACGCGCGCATTTTGGTTCGCGAGGCATTCCGGTCGAGATTATTCAGCTTTCGGGATCGGTTGAACTCGCTCCTGCGCTCGGTCTCGCGGATATGATCGTCGATCTTGTCGAGACTGGGGTTACGCTGCGTGAGAACGGGCTGACAGTGGTTGATGAAATTGCCGTGTCGACGGGACGGCTGGTCGTAAATCGTGCGAGTTATCAATTGAAGACTGAAGAAGTGGCGCGCCTGGTGAAGGCTTTGGAAGCAACGCTAAACGGTGGGTAATGAGGTTCTTCGCACGGAGAAGAGCGATGCAATGAGAGTTTTTCTTCCAACTGAGCGAAGTGCACTTAAGCCGTGGCTGGACCATTTGGCCGCGCGTTCGGTTGCGCTTGATGCCGAGTTGATGCGGGTAGTGGCATCGATTATCGATGATGTGCGCGCGCGTGGAGATGAGGCGTTGATCGATTATAGCGGTCGGTTTGATCGAGTTGAGCTGGAAAAGTCGGAGTTGCGAATCAGCCGAGACGATCTTGAGCGTTATGCAGAAGGCGTCGATGAAGCAGTGCGGCAGGCGCTTCGCGTGGCGATCGGGAATGTCAGGACATTTCACGAACGGCAGGTTGAGCAATCGTGGACGTTCAGTCCGGCTGCAGGTGTGCAACTGGGCCAGACCATCACGCCGCTGGAAAGCGTTGGCCTGTATGTTCCTGGAGGCACTGCCGCTTATCCGTCGTCGGTCGTGATGAACGTGGTTCCGGCGCAAGTCGCAGGTGTCGAGCGGATCGTTGTGACAACGCCGCCACGAACGCTTTCCGAGAATCCTGCCGTCGCGGCAGCGTTACTAGAGCTTGATGTCAACGAGGTGTATGCGGTTGGAGGGGCGCAGGCGATTGCCGCCCTCGCGTTTGGAACCGAGACGGTACCGCGCGTTGATAAGATTACAGGCCCCGGAAACAAGTATGTGGCGGCAGCGAAGAAACTGGTGTTTGGAGTTGTGGGCATAGATGCGATTGCCGGGCCGACCGAGGTGGTGATCGTTGCCGATGAGACCGCGCGGGCAGAATTCGTCGCCGCGGATTTACTAGCACAGGCTGAACATGGTGAAGATGCCTCTGCGATTCTGATTACTGACAGCGAGCGACTGGCGCAGAGTGTGGCGCGTGAGGTGGAATTACAGGCGGAGTTGTTGCCGCGCCGGGAAATCGTGATGGCGTCGTTGAGTGAATATGGCGCGATTATCCTCGTGGAGAGTTTGGCCGAGGCGACGGGGTTGGTTAATGAGCTGGCGCCCGAGCATGTCGAAATCGTGACGGGTGATGATGAAGCGGTGGCGCAGAACATCCGTCATGCGGGGGCGATCTTCTTAGGCGGTTACACACCTGAGGCTGTCGGTGATTACCTCGCTGGTCCAAATCATGTGTTGCCGACAGGGCGAACTGCGCGATTCTCGTCAGCGCTCGGTGTTTATGATTTTGTGAAGCGAACGAGTCTGTTGCGGTATTCGGAAGACGCGTTTAGCACAGTCGCGGCGAGTGTAAGTGTACTTGCTGAAAGCGAAGGGCTAGCTGCCCATGCGAGATCTGCTTTGGTTCGCAAAGAAGGTTTCGCGCAGAGACGCAAAGAACAAGAAGGAGACGCAAAGATTACTTAGCGAGCTGGTTTTCGACTTTGCGTCTTTGCGTGAGAATTCTGATGAACGTACTCAATTCCATAAAGCCTTCCGTGCGCGCGTTGCGTGGATACACGCTTGCTCCGCATCGAGCGTCGCTGAAGGTTAATCAAAATGAGAACCCATGGGATGCGCCGGCCCGCATAAAGGAGGAGGTTCTGCGCCGGTTCACTGAACGGAAATGGTCTCGCTATCCGGAGTTTGTTCCCGCAACTCTGCATTCTCGGCTCGCAGCGTTTGCCGGATGGAAGTCTGAAGGAGTGCTCGCCGGCAATGGTTCCAATGAATTGATCCAGGCGTCGCTAATGGTGACGATGGGACCCGGAAAACGCGTGCTGATCTCTGAACCGACTTTTCTGCTCTACGCGCAAATCGCAACCGTGCTCGGCGCTGAAGTTGAAACTGTTCCGTTGACCAGTAGTCTGCAATACGACAGTGAGGCGTTACTTAAAGCAGTTGAAGTCGCGCAGCCTGACGTCACCATCATTTGTTCACCAAACAATCCCACTGGTTGTGTGATCGAAGACGACGCGTTACGAGCATTGCTCAGAGCCTCGCGAGGCCTGGTGATCGTCGATGAGGCGTATCATGAATTTTCCGAACACTCGGTTGTGCCGTTGTTGCACGAACACGAAAACCTGATCGTGTTGCGCACGTTCTCAAAGGCAATGGCTTTTGCAGCTTTGCGGATGGGTTACTTGCTCGCCGCGCCGACGCTGGTGAGTGAAATACGAAAAGCGGTGTTGCCTTACAGCGTAAACGTTTTTGCACAAGTCGCCGCCGAAGTTGCAATGGAACACTACGACAGCGAGCTTCGCCCATTGGTAAGACAAATCATCGCTGAACGCGAGCGTCTGTTCCGGGAGTTGTCCGAAGTTAAAGGCTTGACGCCGGTGTCTTCCAAAGGAAACTTCATGGTCGTGAAGTCCGAAACGGATCCGCGTCGCATTTTTACCGATCTGCTTCAGCACGACATCCTCGTGCGTGACGTCAGCGGTTATCCGATGTTGAGAGATTATTTCCGGTTTAGTTTCGGAACGCCCGAAGAGAACGACCAAATCCTGAAAGCAATCCGTGAAATCTGTGACTAAAACACGAATCGCAACCGTCCATCGCAAGACGAAGGAAACTGACATCCGCGTCGAGCTCAATCTCGACGGCAGCGGGCAGTCGAGTGTTTCCATCGGCGTGCCATTTCTCGAACACATGCTTGACCTTTTCGCCAAACACGGCTTGTTCGACTTACAAATCGTCTGCAAAGGCGATCTCGAGATTGACGATCATCACTCGGTCGAGGATATCGCCATCTGTCTGGGCCAGGCTTTGACTCAGGCACTTGGAGATAAGGCAGGGATAAATCGTTATGGCGAGGCGCTGGTGCCGATGGATGAAGCGCTCTGTCGCTCGGTGATCGATCTGTCGGGCCGATTCTATCTGGTCTATGAAGTGCAAACGCGTCGACAGATGATTGGAAACTTCTCGGTCGAACTTGCGGAACACTTCTGGCGCTCGTTTGCTGAAACGGCGAAGTTCAATCTTCACATTGATTGTCTGCGCGGCCGAAATACGCACCACATTCTCGAGGGTACGTTCAAAGCGACGTCACGAGCGTTACGAAAGGCTGTCGAGAGGAATAGTCGTGTCGTTGGTGTTCCGAGCACGAAGGGATCGTTGTGAGCCGCGTTGTGATTATCGACTATGGCGTTGGCAACCTGCGTTCGGTTGAGAAGGCTTTTGCGGCCACGGGTTGCGATGCGTTGATTAGCGGTGATGAAGAGACTTTGCGTGCGGCGCAACGACTGGTGTTGCCGGGTGTTGGAGCTTTTGGTGCGTGTATGAAGGCGCTGAAAGAGCGAGGTTTCGATCTTTTAGTGCGTGAGAAGGCGAGCGAGGGGACGCCGCTGCTGGGTGTTTGTGTCGGGATGCAGATGTTGTTTGAAGAGTCTGACGAGTTTGGATCGACACCGGGACTCGGGTTGCTGAAGGGAACGGTGCGCAGGTTTGGAAATGAGCTCGTTGTGCCGCACGTTGGGTGGAACCGGATTCACCAGAAGCGTGAGCATGCGTTGTTTGAGGGTATTGGGGATGGAGCGTTCTGTTATTTCGTGCACTCGTTCTACTGTCAGCCGCGTGA
>DASYPN010000265.1:0-12979 GCA_036006625.1 Pyrinomonadaceae bacterium
ACGCGATCTTGCTGCGAAGCGTGCGAAGACCGAGACCGATTCGGCAGTCGTCGTGCTGCAGTTTGACGTCGATGAGTTTCAGCACGGGACGCTGATACTGAATTCACCCGATCTCGAAGTTCATGTCTACATATATGAGCCGAAGACGGGACAGAAGAAGTTTGAAGGGAAGGTTTATTACAAAGCGGTTGGTGGTCCGATGCTGAAGAGGGATAACTGGCCTACGGGAACGCCTATCCGGATCACGACTGAAGCTGTCGGCATTGAAGCTGCTGAACAGGTCCGCGACTGGTTACTAGTACAAGACATCAAGAATAGAAACTAATCTGCGTTCATCCGCGTTCATCCGCGGCTAAAACTCATCCAACGCCTTCCCTAACCGCTCGAGTCCCTCTTCAAGCGTAGCCGTCTCACTCGTAATCCCGATCCGAAAGTGCGCAGGCATCTCGAAGAACCTTCCCGGCACGACTGAAGTCTCGTACTTCTCTCGCAACAAACGGCAAAGCTGGTCCGAACTTCCACCACGCACGCGCGGAAACATCACGGTTCCAAACTGAGGTCTGACAACTTCCAAATCTTCGCGCGTATCGAGAAACTCATTCAGTATGTAGCGATTTCGATCGAGCAACTGCTGCGCGCGTGCGCCGATTTCTTCGAGCTGTTGCAGCGCGACGACGCTCAGTCGCTCTCCGGCGTGCACAGGAGTTGACGCAAACAGATCGTTGAGCAGCCACATCCGTTTGGCAAGCTCCGGTTCAGCGAGGATCCAGCCGCATCGCAGACCGCTCAGTCCGAATGCTTTAGTCAAACTGCTCGTCACGACAAATTCGCGTCCAAAATGGAAGCTTGTGCGCGGCGGTTCTTCGAACAACGTTTCCATGTAGACTTCGTCGATCAGCACGCGGGCGCCCACTCTGCGCGCGAACTCGCCGATCTGTTTAATCGTCGCATCTTCGATCAGAACACTGCTCGGGTTGTGAAGATTCGTGATGACGATCAGTCGCGTGTTTGAAGTGATCAGCGATTCGAGTTCATCTGGCGATAGGGCAAAACCGTTTTCAAAACGGCGCGAGAAGCGTTTGACGTTTGCGCCAAGGTAGTAAGCGAGGGCGAGCATCGGTTCGTAAGCCGGATGTTCGAACAACACCTCATCGCCCGGCTTAATTAAAGCCGCCATCGCGAGGTGATTGGCAAAAGTGGTTCCCGCAGCCGTCACCACTTCTTCCGCCGCGACTTGATATCTTTTAGCAATCGCCTCGACTAATGGACGATACCCATAACCGCCGTTCGTAATCTCGAGATCGTCGAGTGAAACGCGTAGCTCGCTTAGCTTCACATTGCCGACACCGCTCGTCGCCAGATTGTATTTCGCCACCGAGCTCGTCTTCGCCCAGTTCATGTACGACGATGTCATAACCTCACGAGCCGCTGTCATTCGCTGTTCACCTTTTTCCAAAACCAGTATGCCGGAATGCCCGCGATTAGAATCGCGATTCCTATCAGAGTATTTGTCGGGAAGTGAACGACTGTATTAATCGCAACGAGCCAGCATACCGCTATAAAAACAATCGTCGTAAACGGATGGCCTGGAACTCTGTTTACTTTCACCGTCTCACGTCTCCGAAAGACGAAGATACAGCACGCAGTCAATCCAAAGAAGATCACATCGACTGAAACGACGTAGTTGAGGATACGCTCGTAGGTCCCGAGTAACGCAATGAGGATTGCCAGCAAGCCCTGGAGAGCGATGGCGACGATCGGCGCTCGCGTCCATGGATTCACGGTGCCCACTTGCTTGAAGAACAATCCATCTTTCGCCATCGCGAAGTAAACGCGCGGCGCAGTCAGCATGCTTTGACTGAGAAAGCCGACAGTCGAAATCGCGATGCCAGCCGCGATGAGACGCGCGCCGAAATCGCCGAGTGCGCTTCGCATCACGTCTGAGGCAGGCGCTTTGGATGCAGCAAGACCTTCCGTTCCCAACACGCTGATGTAAATCACGTTCGCCGCGAGATAGAGGAGCACAACGCCCACGACGCCAAGGATCAATCCGCGTGGCAGATTCTTGCGCGGCTCCTTGATCTCACCGGCCACAAACGTCGCTGTTTGCCAACCACCGTAAGCAAAGATGACGGGCACGAGCGCGGCTCCGAATGCAGTCAGAAGATTTGGTGAGACCGCTCTGTCCAATAACGCGGAAGGATTGGGGCTTCGACCCGCAAAGAGAAACCCACAGACGACCAGCATCGCGATCGCCAGAATCTTCAAAACCATCAGAATGCTCTGCACTGTGCTACCAGCTCGTACGCCAAGACAGTTGATGACAGTCAGTAATGCGAGCACGACGGCGGCGAGAAGAGCCGATGAAATTGGAAGATGGATCAGTTCGACGAAATAACGTGCGAACGTAACAGCCACTGCAGCCATCCCGCCTGTTTGAATTACCAGCAGCAACACCCAGCCATAAAGAAACGCGACCGCCGGATGAAATGCTTCCCGCAGGTAAGCGTACTGCCCACCGACGTCTGGTCGCACGGTAGCCAACTCAGCCCAGATGAATGCAGCGGCGAGTGCAAACAGACCGCCTAACACCCACGCACCGAGAATCAGGAATGGAGTGTGAACCTGAAGCGCAACCACGGACGGGTTCATAAAGATCCCCGAGCCGATGATGCCGCCCATCACGATCATGGTGGCGTCGAAGAGGCCGAGTCGCCTGGCAAGTTCAGCGTGCGTGTTTCGTTGGTCCATTGGTGACAGGATTTACAAGATTATCAGGATTAAACCGGATTTGCGCCTGGAATCTTGTAAATCATGCACATCTTATTAATCCTGTCCCTGTTTTGACAGTCACTCGCGTCTTCGGTACCCTTTCGCGTTTTGCACGAATTATCCGCACAAGCTGATCCCGTCATCACCGCCGGTTTGAGACCCGATCTCTTCGCCGGACGCGGTGTCTTAACCAACAGCCGATCGCTTGTTCTGATTGCGCTGATCGTTCTGGTCGTCGCGGGTTTTGGTTTTCGTGTTAACGGCTTGAGCGCCGAGGGTTTAAGCGAGGACGAACTCAACAAACTCAGCGCGGTCGCGGACTATCGCGCGCACGGTCTGACGGGCGCGAATGGCGAGCATCCGATGCTCATGAAAGCGTTCCAGGCCGCGAGTGTTATCCTCGTCGAGAAATGGAACAATTCGCATCCAGCAAATCAGATCGCGCCTGAAACAGCGTTGAGATTGCCCGGTGCGATCGTCGGAGCCTTGACCACAGTTCTGATCTTCCTGGTCGTGGCAGAGTTGTTCGGCGTTGAAGTCGCGCTGATTGCCGCAGCGTTGTGGGCGTTTGATCCCAATGCGATCGGATTCAATCGCGTGGCGAAGGAAGATACGTTCCTGCTGTTCTTCTTTCTACTCGCGAATGTGTTTTGGTTGCGCGGTCAACGAGTCGCGGAAGGCACGGATCAAAATCCGAACAAGTACTATTGGGCCACCGCTGCTTCATACGGCGCGATGGTCGCGTCGAAGTATGTGCCGCACCTCTTCACGGTCAGCATCTGTTACTACTGGATGTTTCAGGGTATTCCCGAGACTCGCTGGCGTCTCGGTAAGAAGCGACTGCTAATGTTTTTTATCATCATGGCCCTTGCGTTCGTCGTGCTCAGTCCAACCATCCTGCTGCCCGAGACGTGGAAACAGATGGGATTGTTCGCCGGCGGCAAACGTGTTGGTCACGATGGCTACGAGTTCATGAACAAACTTTACCCGCAGCGAGTTGACGACTGGCTGCATGGTATTCCCTTTTACTTCTACTTCGTGTTCACAGCTGTCAAACTGCCGCTCTTGACGTTGCTCGGGTTCGTGACCGGACTGCCGTTGTTGTTTCGGAAAAAGTTGGGCGACGGGCGTTATTTCATTTTGTTCTGGTTTATGTTGTGGGTCGTCGCGTTCGTTTTCCCCGGCGGAAAATTCACACGCTACTACACTACGATCTTGCCGGCGGTGCTGATAACGAGTGCGCTGGGAATTCAGTTTGCGGGTCGGTGGCTAGCGAATGGTATCGCGAGCTTTGATTGGGTCGAGAGACCGAACAATCTTAGACATTACGTGCCGGCCACTCTCGCCGTGATCGTTATTGTCGCATCAGTGATCAATTCAGTTCAGGCGGCGCCGCACTTCCGTCTGTTTACAAACTCGATCGGTGGTGGCACCGCGTGGGCGGGTTACTACTTTCCGCACGATGAATTCTACGATGCGAGCATGCGCGACGTAATAACCGAGATCGCACATCGTGCTCGACCGGGCGCGCGCGTCGCAAGTGAGAGCCCGTCATTAGCGACATACTATGCGGAGCGTGCGAACCGGCCTGACCTCGTCTGCCTATCGCTCTCCGACCGCGAAGCACTCAAACAACTCACTCCCGGAGACTTCATAATCGTCGCCCGCGGCCGCCGCTACTTCAGCAACGACATGCTCACGACCACGGTTGAGAAATACACCGTCCCCAGCGCCGAATTCCATCTCGGCTCCATCCCCTCAGCCAAGCTCTACCAACTCAACGAAAGCACGCTCTCAATCGTCCAACTCTTCGCTCAACCCAACCCCTAACTATCTTTGTGCTTTTTGTGCCTTTTTGTGGCTAGTGTCTTAGCTCGACCTCGATCGGTTTCGCGTCTTTCGAGTCGTAGCCTTCGGGCCAGTTTGAGATGTTGACGCCGTAGAGCCAATCGGATTCAGGGGTGACGGCGAAGCGAAGCTTTAGCGGCAGGCCACGCATTGCTCGCAGACGCAGAAACATTCCCGTCAAACGCCACTCCTGAATGATCGGCTTTCCCTGTGGCTCAACCGGGATCAAACGCGATCCGCCATCCCACCCTTCGACAAAAAGCGTCACACGAGTTTTTACAAAACCCGGTGGCGCATCGACCGGCAACACCGGCTGTATGTGCGCGCGCACGACGATCTCACTAACCCGTCGCCGATCTTCGCGCTCCGGAATCGTGTATTCGAGAAAGCCGGATCCAAATCCCCAGATGTATCCCACTCCCTCACCAATCTTTTCAAAACGTTCCGCACTCGCCATCTGTGGCTTGAATTGATAGAGAACGGTCTTGTCTTCCTTGACTATCATCTGTGGCAACGTTGCCACGTCGCCTTCTGCTCGTGACCACACAAACTGCCGGGGGATCAGGTGTCGCTCACTTTCCAGCAACGTCGCCGGCAGCTCAGCCGTTTGCAGCGAAGAAAACATTTGCGACGCGCGCCCAATCTCGTCGATCAACTCTTTATCTCGCGGCGTCGAATAAGTAACTCCATAACCTCTTCGTATATCGGGTGTGAGAATCCAGAACATCGCACCACCGGCTCCCGCTCTCACATTGCCTTCGAAAAATGCCTTGAACCAGTCGAGCTGCGAAGCACCATTGTGGCCCTCGACACCCATTCCAAACTCACCAAACACCAGGGGCTTTCCGACCGCGAAAGCAGCAGCAGCGCGATTCTCGATGAATTCCTTCAACGCGCGGGGCGAATCTACAAAGCTGTTGTGATCGGGCCGCGGATAAATATGCACATCGCAGTAGTCGATCGTCGGAATCGCATGATCCGCCAACCATTCGCGACGTTCAGACGCCGAACGATATCCCCAGACGCCCGGCGCAACCAGGTGGTTCGGATCGAGTGACTTCAGATAAGCACTCATCTCCACAAACCAGGCACGTCTCTCCGCCCAACGCCCGGTGATCACCTGAGCTTCATTCATCAACTCCCAACCGAAGATCGTCGGGTCGTCGCGATACAGCACGCCAGTAATCGTGTTTCTTCGTGTCGCGAGTTTTTCGACGTGCTCTTTATAGAGTCGCCGCGTTTCCGGATTCGTGTAGAAGAGAATCGCCTTTTCGTTATTGATACCAAACTCGAAACTGTCGTCGGCTGCGTCGTTGATTCCTGCCCAGCGCAAGTACTGCGTCACGCCGCCCGTGTCGCGCCACCAGTTCGTCAAGCACAGTTGCACGTAGATGTTGTTCTTCGCTGCTTCGGCAATCACTTTGTCGAGATGAACGAAAGCATCTTCGTTCCACTGTCCGGGTCCGAGCCGGAAAGAGTGATTACGTGGCCAGTCTTCGAAGTCGGCCATCGGCTTCACATCGTTTGGTCCACCTTCGCCGAACGCCCAAACACGCACCACTTTGATTCCTGCCTGCGCCGCGTTGCGCAGAGTTTCCGGCATTCGTTCGCGATCTTCGTCGCGATACATTAGTGCAACGTTCGCGCCTACAAAGCGAAACGGTTTCTGACCAATCATGAACCGTCCGCCTCGTTGGCGAACAAACCGATCCTTCGGACTGTTATCGGAGACGTTTGGAGAGGCAACTAAAAAGAACGCCGCCGCGCATCCGGCAATTACAAGCGCGGCGACCACAAGCAGCTTGTTATTCATCAACGCAGTAATAAAAAACTATCGGGGATTCGTCATTCTAACGAAACCCATAATCGCACAAAACGCGCCGAGCACCACAAACAGGTTGAAGAATGCGCCGACGCCGAGTGCCATGGAGAGATCAACTGAATTCTGCGAGATACCCAGCACCGCAAAAATGCCAAACAGAAGGAAGTGGAGGTGATAAATCACGAGGCAGACCGCTGCGTATGTGAACCAGCGAGCAGAGGGTCCGAAAGCGGATGCTCTGGCAAAACCCAGTACGGAAGCGATCAACCACGCAACGCCACCCGCAACCAGCAACAACACGACCACCGGAAAGAAATAATTTGGCTGCGTCGCCCGTAGTTGCGGCTGCAGGAACTCCATCAGCAGTGGAAACATTTTCAGTACGATTCTCCTTATCTAGATCAAAAAACGAGCGCCGTCTGCGCACGTAAGCCGCTTTGGTATGTGCACAAACGGCGTTCCAGGATGGTGTCGGGCAACAGGCGCAAGTTTACACAGCGGGAACGAAGCAGAGCCCGCTGTCCACAAGTAGTCAGCGCTCTATTGCGTAATGTGAATCTCTTCCTCTTTGTTTACGTGGCCGAGAAAATATATCAAGCCACAAACAAAGGCTACTGCTGCCAGCCCGAGTGCGATCCATCCAGAGGTGTGACCAGCCGTCGGCGGCTCGGTCACAAACTTGTAAAAGTAGTAGATCGCTCCGAGGGCGGCGACAATGCCAACCACAATCGCGAGAATATCTTTCAGGCTTTTCATTTTGAACCTCCGGCCAGGAAAATTTAATTATGAAGGTTAAGGAAAAAGCCGCTCTTTTGCGCTAATTATGGCGTCATGTTAACGCCGCGTCGTGAGGTAATGCAAGTCAGATATTTGGTATCCACAGATTACACAGATCCGTTAACCAATCTGTGTAATCTGTGGATACAACCCCAAACCTATTGGACGCGATACGGGGGAACGACGATGCGTTTGTTGGGTTTCAAGACGACCGGATAGAGCATCTCGGCGCCCTGTAACGTGATCTCTGCCCTGTAAAGTTCATAACCCTGTGCTTGTACGAACAACGTGTACTTCCCTGGCGGCGCAGATAGTGTATTTGACGAAACGATCAGTGGACGACCCGAATATGGATTGCGCTCCAGCGACACACGAGGATTGTTGATTTGTAACGGGCGTCCTTTCTCGTTCTGAAAAGTCAGTCTCAAGGTGACGTCCGGTGTTGCCGTCGGAGTCGGACTCGGTGAAGGGCTGACCACCGGCTGAGCATCGTTGGCGAACCACAATTCAAGCGTGCCTGTACGTACGGAAGACGAAGGCTGAAGTCCAACAAGCGCCCAGCCTTGTCCATCTACTTCTTTGACCTTGGCAAGCGCTTTCTCTCGACTCTCGGCGTAGCCCTGGTCAGAACCGTCTGTCGTTTTGTACCAGCGCAACTCGTTACTCCGGGGAGTTCCCTTCTCCACTACTTCATATGGCGGAACAATGAAGCCGAGCGCTTTCATCGCGTCCGCAATCTTTTCAGCACGGGCACGTTGGTTACTGTCCGCCAGTTGGAAATAGACACGCGGCGGCAATCCCACGATCGGACGATTCTCCGTTAAGAGCGTATTCTTCTCTTTTGCGGTCTTGATAATTTCATCAGTTAACTCCGAACTGGATTTCTGAACTGCGTTGAGCTCTTTTAGTGAGGTGTAAAAATAGGCGGCGGTGTAAGAGATATCCTTGTTTTTTTCATTTGAGGTGACAGCTACGATTACTGGAACGAGATCACGCGGCAAGTCGCCCTTCTTATCCAGGTCAATCAATCCGTTTACGGAGTCGAGACGTTCCTTAGGATCCGCACTCATCAGACGATTCAACAGTCGAACGAGGTGTTCCGAGCGATCTTTTTCTCGTGCCAACTCGGCCTTCAGACGATTCAACCTCAAATATAAGAGTCCGGACACAACCAAACCTGCCAGCAGCACCAGACCGAGAACGATCAGGATCCGTCTTTCTTTTTCAACCTGTTGTAGTTTTTGTCTGGTCTCGGCCGCGAGACGTTCCGCCTCCATTTGGGCGAGACGAGCGGCTTTCTTGTCGCGTATCCAGGGAACCAGAAACTCGCTGACGATCTCGTAGAAATAGATCTTGTGACGAGGTTCACGCCGGACTAATCTGCTTTCCACCAGTGCGTTCAATGCTCGACTGATCTGATCCTCGGAAAAATTTTCCTTCTCAAAAGACATCAGATCGGGTTCGGAGACGATGTTCCGCGTGTTGGTGGAAGTGATCATGTGACCCAACAACGCGAGCGACGGCTCGTACAAGTCTCCCAGCTTCTTCAAGGAGTCGGCCCAGTAGCCTTCGAGCACTTTCTGAATGTCGGAGTTGTTGCTTTCAAAATACTTCGCCGGATCACGCGACTCCCACAATTTGCGACAGACGATTTGGAGTTCCGTGAGATTGATGAAACCATTCTCGCTTCGCTGCTGAATCTGCGTTGCGATCTGCTGCGCGAGTTGCTCAAGTTCCCTGATGTGATTCTGTTTTCCTGCAAACTTCCCCTTCAACTCTTCATCGGCAAACGGAGCAATAATGATCTGCTGGGCTTCTTCGACGCGCGGCGGCAGCAATCTGACGTACTGGTCCAGTAACTCCGGCGCCGCCTTGAAGAGAATGTTCAACTTCGCGAGGTATTCTTCCCGGAAAACAAAAAGCAGCTTGACCGGCAACGATTCGTCCTGAAGGATCGAGGTCAGCACAGTCAGAATGTTTCCCTGAATTGTCGCTGGGGCGTCCTTCGCTGGCGCTGATTCTTCAAACAGGGTGACGAACTCTTCAAACTGATCGAAGATCAGTAGTGGTCGAGGTTCATCAACGTGTCGACTGAGACGAAGTCGATCGAGTTGTTTGCGAAACTCCTCGACCGATATTTCAAAACTCAACGCGTGATCGTCAGTGGCCGCAGGATCGACGAGATCGGAAGGCAGATACGGTGGGCCATCGTCTCTTTCGGTCGGAATCCGTTCGACTTTGATCTCACGCCCGCGTCGTGGCTGCACGCGCAGGCGATGAGCATACAAGTTCTCCTTGAGTGCCTCAGGAATCAAACCGGCATTGATGAGCGACGACTTGCCTGACCCGGAGTCGCCGTAAAGCAAAACTCCGCGATTGATCAGGATGTTGCGCATCAGGTCCCACGTCTCTTCCTCACGGGTGCAAAACACTCTCTGGTCGATATAACGGAACGATTCGATTCCGCGGTACGGATTTTCAGGCAGAGGTTTTACATCCTGCGCAATCGGAGTCACGGCTTGAATACCTTTCCGAGATCGGCATGCAGCCTGGGAATGCAGTCCCAGAGATTTAGGACGATGAATGAGACGTAACGTCGCTGATTCTCCCAAACGTCGCGAATGAGCACGTCAGGTTTCTTGTCGACTGAATAGTTCGGCGGGATGCGCGCGGCGTCCAGTTTCCAACGCAAGGTCTTGAAAAGTAGACGCAGGTTGTAGTCCATCAAACTGTAGCCGACGAAAAGCGTGGGCCACTTCATCAGATGCGCCAGCACGTTGTTGCCAAACGGATGATAAGGCGGCTTGTCGCTCATTCGCAGCACAAACTGGATGTAGTCTTCATCGGTGAGGACGATTGATTCCGGCGTGTCGACATCGCCATGAATCTTGAGCAGATAAGGTTGTTTTGGATCCGGGTTGCGAGGGCAATCGACTGTCTCCGTCTTGTTGGTGATATTCGGATTGTAGACACCGACCTGGTAAGGCGTCGCCAGATTTTCCGCTTTGGCTTTTGCTTCAAGCGCTTTTTCGTAGAGGTGATCGTAGTTGGTGGTGATCACAATCGGAAATTCAAGATCTGCGAGCATACGAAGAATTGGAGATGGTTCGCGGTTCACATGAACCGCGTTCGTGATCTCTTCAACGAGTCGAAACCGGCTTCGTGTTTCCGTTTCGTAGTATTGAGAAACTCTTTGCAGGTTCCACCAGTCCGCGCTCGGATATTCACACTTCTCCGCCAGAATTTTTGAGAGCTGACTCCCTACCGGCGGCGCTTTCTCAGGCGGGTAGGAATACTGCGTGAGCTCGGGCGGAGGCGGCGCGTGTATCGCAGACCCGAGAAAGAGAATACATTCGTGCGCGGCTATCCGCTTTTTGATGTACTCGAGATCCTTCTCGTACGACGGTTGATCTGCGCCGAGCGGCTTGGCTTCGGTTTGCTGTTTAGGTTCAGTAACCCTCGCACGATTGTAAGTATCCGAATGATATGTGGGCTCGGGAATCAGTCGTTGCTCGTCAGTTGCTGACGCGAGCCACTGCTCCTTCGCCTGCTCGATGTCAGCCAAAGCCTCGGCGGCAGTCTTCGAGGGCTTGGAGTAGAGATCGAGATCGGGTATGTCGGCGACATAACCCTGATCTCTCTCACTGTAGTAGATGTTGACGTGATAGTCCTTCACGATCGTCACCGGGTGAGACTTGTCCGGTGAATCTTGTTACATCTTGCAAATCCTGTCTATAAAAATTTCAGGAGACACGCGGCTTCAGGATCAGCCGCTTATCGCCGGCCCGGCGCGTGACCTGCTCGCGATCGAAGAACTCCAGCAAAGGGATCGCGTATTTTCGTGAGACTCCGGCGAGATCTTTAAATCCGGGGACATCGATCAAACGATCCGGTTCGTGTTGCGAGGCGTAAGTTTGCAATTTGGTTTTCAACTCCTGGACCACTTTGGTGTGCATGAACATCTCGGCCTGGATTCGCACCAGCGTTCGGTCGTCGATCAGGAGTTGCAGAATCTTCCGTGCCTGGTTGCGTTGCGGCGCGGCCACATTCGCTTTCGTCATTGCTTCGTCAATGGTCGGAGCTTCGACACCGGCTGCGAGATAAATCTGTTCGATGTGTTTACTCAGCTCAGTTTCCTGTTCGGACAACCCAACACTGTGCTTGCTCGAGCGAACAATATCCTTTTCAGAGACGACTTTGCTTTGCGCTTCGAGGCGCGCAATCACGCCGTTGAATAACTCGGACGCTGAATGCGCAAAGAGTTTCTCGCGAAGAGTCTCGCGCAACATGCCACGCGCAAGCGGCTCACGCTTATGGTAGCGTTCCACTTCAGCCACGACTGCATCACTGAGCCGATCGAGATTCGAACGCGCAATAAACAAGCCGCCAACCTCGAGCACTGCCCCCGTTTTTTGAACTTCCGAAGCCACACGTGCAAGGACTTCATTGGTCCAACCTGTCGCGGCTGCAAGATCGTTGAGTCGTAATCCTCTGTCGCCGGCAGTTTGAACAAACGCTTCGAACTTTGTAGCGCGCTCGTCACTCATCAACGAACGTAGCAGTTCGAGCGTGTGCGCCATCTCGCGTCCACGATGTTTAGTGGCAAATGGATCGACGATCACGCCGCCCGCAATCGTTTCCGCAGGGGAATAACTTCGCAGAATAAACCGATCACCATGCACTGCCACGACGGGCGCTTCGAGTCGTAGCTGCGCGAGACCACTACTTCCCGGCGCGATCTGTTGAGAACCTTCCAGAATCCTCACTCGCCCCAAAACCTCCGCAGCGCCGGCGTGAAAACGAACTCGCGAACGCGATCGCACTGCGCGCGATGCGCCCGGCAACATGTCAATCCAAACATCTACGATCTGCGTCGGTCTCAAACGCCCGACCGGCGCCAACACCATGCCGCGTTCGATCTGTGCTGTATCAACACCGGCGAGATTTACCGCTGTACGTTGTCCCGCATGTGCTTCACGAACTGACTTGTTGTGTACCTGCAAGCCGCGCACACGAACATTGGTCCGCGACGGCAACAACTCCAGCTCTTCACCTTCGCTTATCTTTCCGGAGATCAGCGTGCCCGTAACAACAGTTCCAAATCCTTTCATCGAAAACGCGCGATCGATTGGCAGACGCATCGTGAAGCCCTGAGACCTCGGCGGAACGCGGCGTCCCATTTCGGTCAGTCGCGATTTCAGATCATCGAGACCTGCGCCTGTGCGCGAACTCACAGCAACCACCGGTGCATTCTCCAGAAAAGATCCGTTGACCAGTTCCTTCGCTTCATCTTCAACCAGGGCCAGCATCTCTTCGTCAACCAGATCCTTCTTGGTAATTACGACTAGACCGTTGCTAACGCCGAGCAAACGACAGATATCGAAGTGCTCGCGCGTTTGCGGCATCACACTCTCGTCTGCAGCGATCACGAGGGCGAGTAGATCGATGCCATGCGCGCCTGCGAGCATGTTTTTGATGAAGCGTTCGTGGCCGGGAACGTCGACGAATCCGATGCGTAGATCGCCGAGCTCGAGATCGGCAAAGCCGAGATCGATCGTGATACCCCGACGTTTTTCTTCAGGAAGGCGATCGGGATCGACACCCGTCAAAGCGCGCACCAGTGCGCTCTTTCCGTGATCAATGTGACCGGCGGTGCCAACGATAATAGACGACATGTTAGTTAGACAGGATTAACACGATTGTTTCAGGATCGACATAATTCATTCTGTCTATCCTGAATCAATCCTGTTAATCCTGTCC
>DASYPN010000266.1:0-1671 GCA_036006625.1 Pyrinomonadaceae bacterium
GACTTTCAGCTCGACGAGGCTATCAATTCCGAGAACGAGTCCTACATCAAGCAGGTGTGCAGAAATAAGATCCGACGCGCCGATACGTATGCGCTGCTCATCGGCAGCGATACGTTGAGAAACAACATTCGTGAAATGGGAAGTTGAGGTCGCCATCGAAAAGGGCTGCCGTCTAACAGGATGCTGAAAAAGTCTGCGACGTCGTTACCTGCTGAAACAAAAGCACGTCTCTACGTTTTAGACAACCATGCGAGGAACCGACACCCAACAGAGTTCGATGTTCAGCTACCTGTCGCCGGAAGAGCGGGTACCGGCCAATCATCCATTGCGGCCGATTCGGACGATGGTCGATGTGGCCTTGAAGGCGCTTTCGCCAGCGTTCGGCTGTCTCTATTCGGTCTTCGGCCGACCATCGATTCCACCAGAGAAGCTTCTGCGTGCTCTGCTTTTGCAGGTATTGTATACAGTTCGCAGCGAACGGATGTTGATGGAGCAACTGGAATACAACCTACTGTTTCGCTGGTTTGTGGGCCTGAATATGGACGAAGCCGTTTGGGTGCCGACGGTGTTCAGCAAGAATCGAGACCGGCTCTTAGAAGGGGATATCGCCGAGAAGTTCTTCGCGCAGGTGCTGGAGCAGGCGCGGATAGCGAACCTCCTTTCTGACGAGCACTTCAGCGTGGACGGGACCTTGATCGAGGCTTGGGCGAGCCAGAAGAGTTTCCGACGGAAGGACCAGCCTGCACCGCCGCCGAGCGATGATCCAGGCAACCCAACCGTGGACTTCCATGGCGAGGCACGAAGCAACGAGACACACGAGTCGACAACGGACCCAGACGCACGACTGGCACGCAAGAGTGGGGGGCAGGAATCGAAGTTGGCATATTGCGGAAATGTAATGATCGAGAATCGAAACGGCCTGGTGGTGGATACGGAATTACTGCGATGTAGCGGCACCGCGGAAAGGGATGCTGCGATGCTGATGGCTGAACGCGTAGAGGGAGTCGGGCCCATCACGCTGGGGGCCGATAAAGGATACGACACCAAGGACTTCGTTAAAGAGATGCGCGGCATAAACGTGACGCCGCATGTGGCGCAGAATGACAAGCGGCCGGGTGGCAGCGCGATTGATGGACGCACTACGCGGCATGCCGGCTACCAGGTGAGTCAGAGGAAACGAAAGCGAATCGAGGAAGTCTTCGGTTGGGTCAAGACGGTGGCGATGTTGCGCAAGACGCGGCATCGCGGCGTGGAGACTGTCGGCTGGGTGTTTACCTTTACCGCGACCGCTTACAACCTCGTGCGGATGCGGAATCTGCTGTCTCCCGCAGTTCAATCCGCATAAGCTGAAGGAGAACCGCGTCTAGGGTTTTCGCAAAAGGCCCTTTCCGGGATTGGGTCCTTTCAAAGAGCTTTCCAAAGACGCAAAAGTCAGCTTAGAAAGAAAACCCCGAGAGAAGGCTGCTCTTCACAAAACAGCATTTTTCAGCATCCTGCTAGAGATCACACGCGGTAATGGCGCCAGAACGCGCAACAATCGCTTAGCGGCCTTACACGCCTTCTTCCGATACGTGGCGGTCAGCGAACCCGGATTGGCGCTGCACTGCCAACGCGTCCTGGCCATACCTTCGAAGCGTTATGATCGCGGCCCGGTCGCGTTCCTGACGGAGG
>DASYPN010000267.1:0-3665 GCA_036006625.1 Pyrinomonadaceae bacterium
ATTAACGACACTGCGTCTAGCGATACAGAGATACATAAACATCTCATTACTGCCATTGAAGAAACGAGCCGCTCCGTCCACGATCTCCATACCTTTACAAGCCACTTGGCTACCAAGCTACCTGTGGATAGCACGACAGCAACCGGCCCGCTAGATACGCCAAAGGCCGAAGAAAATAAAGAGACCGAACCGCCAATAATTTCAAATCAGGACACCCGCGAAGAAAAATAAATTCCAGACTAAAAATAAATTCTGAATCTCAGATTAGGACACTACCCCAAGCTCTCCATCGCTTGACACTGGCTGGGGCGGTACTTATACTCCGTCGCTTGCGCCGGAGGTGAGAGGCGCGTAGATAGTGGGTTTTTACTTAGCTTTTGGAGATTTTAATGCCGAATCATAAATCAGCAGAGAAGCGCGTGCGGCAGAGCGAGAAGCGTCGCGCCATCAATCGTGGCCATAAGACAAAGGTCAGAACCTATATCAAGAAGCTGCGGGCGGCGCTCGACTCGGGCAAGAGTGACGAAGTTCAGAAGGTTCTGCCGGATGCCATTTCCGTGATCGACAAGTCGGTTCAGAAAGGTGTCCTGCACAAGAACGCTGCGGCACGTTATAAGTCGCGGCTGACTGTTCGCGCGAATCAAGCGGCGGCTAAATAGACCAGCCAACATACTGAAATCTACCGAGGCGGATCGAATGCGATCCGCCTCGGTTTTTGTTTGCAAAGGAGTTTGCAATGAACTCTGAAGAGGACATCGAGAAAGTGGTGCGCGGGTTTGAAACCTGTCAGACGAGTGCGAGCGAGTTCAAACACAAGGATCATCTCGTGGTGGCGGTTTGGTATGTTCATAACTTCGGAAGGGAAGCTGCGCTCGAGCGCATGCGAGAAGGGTTGTTACGGTTTATCGCCCACCATCAAGTAGACCCGAAGAAGTATAGCGAGGAGGTTACACAGTTCTGGATCGAGCGCATCGCGGAGCGGTTGGATGAAGAGGGAGATGTCTCGATTGTTGAGAAGTGCAACGCTGTATTAGCCGGCTAGTTCGCAGACGAGCAATTCGAGCTGGAGGCGAGGCGTTGCTTGAGATGTCTTGATCGCGAGATCGGCGGCGGCAGTGAGTTGAATTCCACGTGCGATTTTTGCAGCGGTGCTGCGTTGCAGAGTAGAGATGTACGAATCGCGTTTGAATGGCGGAAGCGAGATGTTGCGAAAGACCTCTTCGCGACCGCCGCGCGTCAGCAGGTGTTTACCCAAAGCGAGACGGTGATAGTTGCCGGCGATCAGCCCGACGAGCATCACCGGTTCAGCGCCGTCTTCGAGAAGGCGGTGCAAAGTCTCGAGTGCCTTCTTGCGATTGCCTGCCAGCAGGTGATCGCCCAATTCGAAGTTTGATAACTCGCGGGAACGGCCGATCAATTCATCGACGAGATCGAGAGTAATGCGGTCGCCTGAGCTCGCGGCCGCTGAAGCGAGTTTCTCGAGTTCGTTGAAGAGCGTTTGCACGTCAGTGCCCACGAGTCGAATCAACTCACTCAACACCTGATCGTCGGCAGTAACTTTCAATTCCTTCAAACGCGTTTTGGCCCAGGCTTTTGCATCCGCATCTTTGAGTGGTCCGAACTCGACAACCGTGCAAGTATCCAGCAGCACTTTGCTCGACTTCTTTCGCTTGTCGAGTTCATCGGCAATGAAGATCATCACCGTAGACGGCGACGGATTGTTGAGATAACGAATGAGAGTGTCTTCGTCAGCCTCGCGCAGTCTCGCGAAGTCACGAATGCGAACCACACGCGCGTCAGACATCATTGGCAATTGCTCGGCCGCAGCAATGGCAGACTGGACCGGATCACTCAACAAACTAAAAGCCGATTCGTTGAACTCGCGCAGCAAGGTGCGACTGAGCGCAGCCTCGGTGATCGTTTGAGCTGCAACTCGACGCAGATAACCTTCGCAACCGAGCAGCAGGTAGAGCGGGCGCAGACCTTCACGCAGCGAGCGATCGAGCTCCGTTCGAGACAGCGTTTTCATTTCTTTTCGAGTTGGACGGCGTTGATGAGAGTTGAGACGATGCTCTCGGCAAAATTACGCGACATCCGAAGGATAGCCGGATCCTCTTCGTTGAAGAAACTGCGCGGATCGCTTCCGAACTCATACTCGCCGCGAAACACAAAGTTTTGATTGTCGTAAAGCACGCGATTCTCAGTCTGATCGCGAACTGTGACCGCAGCCTCTATCGTCACTTCAAAAATCCGCGCGCGTCCTTTGTCGTCGAGTAGCACACCGCCGAAATAGAACTTCTTGATGACGCCTTCGATCACGGCGTCCGCGCCTTCGCGTTGTCCCTGCACACGCAACCCGCGCCCGCGATGCACGAGCTCTCGCATCACCGCATCCGTAAACCGCGACTCAATCTTATAGCGCAGCGCCTGGCTTTCCATCTGAAACGCAGGCACCGCAACGGTCTTTATTCGCGCTGGAAGTTGATTCTTTGTGACCGGCTTATAGCACTCAGCAAAACCGGAAACGAACATGAGCATCAGGATAAAGAGGGAAACACGGATTGGGGTATTCATTGGCGCCCGATTGTCTCACATACTCTTCAGATTTTCACGGATTGACTGTGTGACCCGAATTACGTTGTTAGTGGCTTTGACGTCGTGGACGCGGACGATGTGGGCGCCTTTCAGAATGGCAGCCGTGATCGTGGCTAGGGAGCCGTGGAGACGCTCCTCAGCTGGAGCGGGCGTGCCGGATTCGTCGGCGAGCAGGCGGCCGATAAAGGACTTGCGCGAGGTGCCGATCAGGAGTGGGTAATCGGGGAAGGCGGCGATTAGTTGATCGAGCTTTGCAATCAGTTCGAGGTTTTGTTCCTGGCTCTTCCCGAAACCGATTCCCGGATCGATCACGATCGATTCGCGTTTGACGCCGCGACGCTCGGCCATGTTGATACTCGCACGCAGACTGTGCGTCACTTCGTGCATGATATCGGCGACAGGTGGCAAACGATGCATTGTTGCCGGCGTGCCGCGTGAGTGCATCAACACGAGGCCTGCCTCGGCGCGTGCGACAACGTCGGCGACGTAGAAATCAAAACGAAGTGCCGAGATGTCGTTGACGATTGCTGCACCCGCGTCGAGTGCGGCGCGTGCGACTTCAGATTTGGTTGTGTCGACTGAGAGGGGTGTGTTGGTACGTTGGGCGAGGGCTTCGATTACGGGAACGACGCGATTGATCTCGTCTTCAACCGAGATAGGTTCGCCGCCGGGACGCGTGGACTCGCCGCCAACGTCGATGATGTCGGCGCCTTCCGCCATCATCTGTTCGGCGTGAGCTAAGGCACTGTCGACGGTAACAAACTGTCCACCGTCGCTGAACGAATCAGGCGTGACATTAAGAATGCCCATGATGAGCGTGCGCTCACCGATGGGCATTCTGTAGTTCCTAAATTGCCAAACCTTGCCAGACACTAGGCAGGCGCCGGATTGCCGCCGGTGATCGGAGGCAGAATCGGCTTCAACGGTTTCGGAGTCGGCTCCTTCAACTGCGGACGATCCTCGCCGTCACCCGAGTCGACCGAAGGATTCTCATCGAGCGGTAAGCCCGCGACAATCCTGCGAATCTCGACTCCATCCAGCGACTCACGCTCCAACAGGCATTCAGCCAA
>DASYPN010000268.1:0-4591 GCA_036006625.1 Pyrinomonadaceae bacterium
ACCGGCACGGTCGCGTTCGGCTTCAAAGGCGGCATCGGCACTTCATCACGCAAACTGCCACAGCGCCTTGGCGGCTTCACTATTGGCGTGTTAGTGCAAACAAACTTCGGCGGAGTTCTAACGATCAACGGCGCTCCAGTGGGACGCGAACTCGGCCGCTATTATTTAAAGGACGAACTCGCCCAGCCCGCCAACACTCCTGATGGCTCAGTAATCATCGTAATTGCAACCGACGCTCCGCTCGACTCCCGAAACCTGAACCGCCTCGCCGCTCGCGCGATGATGGGCCTCGCCAGGACCGGCGCTGCCGGCAGTAATGGCAGCGGCGACTACGCCATCGCATTCTCAACTTCACCCGACGTACGCATCAGAACTCTCAACCAGAACGACCGAAACACACCGCGCAATGTCAAAACACTTGCAAACGATGCTGTGTCACCACTCTTTCTCGCCGTAATCGAAGCCACCGAAGAGGCTATCTACAACTCTCTTTTCAAGGCCAACACGACCTCGGGACGAGGTAAAACGGTGGAAGCGTTGCCGTTGGACCGTACGTTGGAAATCCTTCGTAAACATGGTCTAACTGGTCCTACTCACTAGTTCGTACTATCACGACAAGTTCACGGTGGTCTAACCTTTTCATATTGAAAAGAAAACTGTTTGACACTCGCATTACTCGTGCATAGAATCCATTACGCCCCCCATTACAAAACTAATCTTGAAGGGAGTTAACGATGGCTACGAGACTGAACGTTCGTATCAACCGAAAACGACCAGAGTCGATGACTCGGCAAATTCGGGAACAGATTAACGATCTGATTGAAGCAGGAGAATTGGCTGCAGGAGCCTTGCTCCCCAGTGAGCGCGAACTGGCTAATTCATTGAAGGTCGCTCGCAATGTTGTTCGCGGCGCTTATGAACAACTCATGGATGCCGGACAGTTGCGGAGTGAAGGCCGCAAAGGAAGATCGGTGAGCTCAGGCCGCGGCTCTTCGAAGAAGAAGTCAACCAAGACATCCAAGAGCAAAGCACGCAAGAAATAGTTTGCCCTTCCTCCCGTTTGACCAGATTCCCCCTGTTTTACCATTTTTGCTCACAAATCCTACTCTATTCACTGGCAGCCGGAGTCTCTTTGCCCAGCGCTATGATTTCGTCTCGAATCGCATTTCGTTCCGCCAATAGCCTGACGAAGAATCGTCTCTCGACTAGAAAAAACGTCAACACACGTAGTCCTGCAATCGACTTGTCCAACTCTTCGTAGAACAGAATCGCCGCGTAACCGCAAAACGGAATCACGACGAGCGCCAACAGCGCGACTAGCCAGCCGAAGTACACGTATCCAAGAACTGTCAGGATGATCCAGGTGAGTGGAAACAGCAGCAGTGCGGAGATGATCTTGATCGTTGAGATGATGTCGTCTGAATCGCGCGATAGTCTGGTAGCGAGAAGACCGCCGAGTTTGTACGCAGGATAGTGAGTGACGGTGCCGATCAATGCTGGTCCAAGCATCAAGAGGAAGAGAATCGTTCTGCGAATAATCGCCCAAGCGACTCTCATCGTGGATCGAGGCGGCGATAGTTCTTCCGTGTCGACTCCAGCCTGGTTCAACTCCGCTTCGAACCTTAGCATTCTCAACTCAAGCCGGCGCAGACGTTCCGGATGAAGCGACTGAAGGATCGGATAGGCTTTGATGAATCGTTGCTGGAGTCGCAGCTCGTCTTTGAGACTCTCCGGCTCACCGTCGCCATTTGAAGCCGACGAAAAGATTCGCTCTGCACGCGCGGTGGTTTGCAGTTCCTCTTCGTGTTTCGCGTCGAGGATCACTTCGCGAAGTGCTTTTTCAATCTGGCTGGAAAGCTGACGAACTGCGTCCCGCGGCGGAGTGCCGTCGGGTTCGAGTTGCACGGGCGCCACTGCGATTGGATTTCCGAAGTAAAGCAGCGCGTCACTACGAAAGCGGGTCTTCGACGTGTAGTAGAGTCCCGCCGGGACAATCTTCAGCTCGGAGACTTCACCGGTTGAAACAGCCGCGAGCGAGATACGCGCGGCGCCGGTCTTGATTGGCTTCAATCCCGGCGCATCGTGCGAGACGCCTTCGGGACAGATTCCGATGGTTCCGCCGCGCGCCAGAAGTTTTCTTGCGGCAACGAACGTCTCCTGGTTTTTTGAGACGTCCTCGCCCTCGTCCTGTCGTCGATAGACCGGCAGTGAGTCGAGTGCCTTCACGAGGTAGCCGATGATGGGCATGTGGAAGAGCGGCGCTTTCGCGAGGAATGAAACCGGCCGTGGCGCAAGACTGAATAAAAACACCGGATCGACGAGAGCATTCGGATGATTGAGGACAAAAATGACCGGAGTATTGAGCGGTACATGCTCGACACCTGTGACCTCAATGCGCTGAAAGTAAATCCTCAGCGCGAGGCCTACAACGGCAACTATCACGCGACGAATCATGCTGATCCGGTATTTCTCCGTGTTCATCTGTGGCTCAATTCAGCAGTTTGATGCAATAATACCCATGCTTTCCCAATCGAACCAAAATTCATTTGCTGAGGAAGATCCATGAAGCGTTTTGTTGTCCTCGTTACTGTTTTACTCGTTGCCCTGTGCTCGCTCGCCGCAGCCCAAACCCGGACCTACACGATTGAAGATCTGTTGAAAGTCCGGCGTGTTGGCGATCCGCAGATCTCGCCCGATGGAAAGCATGTCGCTTTTACCATTGGCGACGTCAATTTCGATGCGAATCGAGTCGTCAACCAGATTTATGTGACCTCGATTGACGGCGGTAACGCGAAACAGTTGACCTCCGGTAGTAGTTCGTCATCAGCGCCTCGCTGGTCGCCTGACGGAAAGAAGATCGCGTACACGACCGGCGGCCAGGTCTGGGTAATGGAGAACGATGGCGATCACAAAGAACAGATCACGAAGATTTCAACCGGCGCCGCCGCGCCGTTGTGGTCGCCTGATGGCAAGTGGATCGCGTTCACCTCAGACGTCTATGCAGATTGCGACAACGACGACTGCAACAAGAAACGTGACGAACAGGCGGAAAGCAGCAAGGTCAAGGCTCACATCATCACGCGACTACTTTACAAGCACTGGGATGAATGGCGCGACGTCAAACGCACGCACGTGTTCGTTGTCTCCAGCAAAGGCGGAACGGCGCGCGATCTCACGAGTGGTGATTTCGACTCGCCACCGTATGCCGCAGCATCGGGTGTCGATTACGCCTTCTCGCCCGACTCGACTGAAATCGCTTACTTACGCAATCCAGACAAAGTCGAAGCCATATCGACCAACAGCGACATCTTCGTGATGCCATTGTCCGGTGGCCTGGCAAAGAATATCACTGTACGCAACCACGGCTACGATGCTGGTCCAGTCTACACTCGCGACGGCAAGTTCATCCTGTATCGCTCGCAAGCGACGGCTGGCTTCGAAGCGGATCGTTGGCGCTTGATGGCTTACAACCGCGCGACCGGAACAAGTGTCGAGTTAACACGAGGGTTCGATCTGCAGGTTGAAGAGCTTGTCGTCTCACCGGATGGAAACTCGATCTACTTCACGGCAGCGGATCGTGGTAAGAGCCCAATCTTCAAGATTCCTTTCGGCGGCGGCGTACCACAGAAGATCGTTTCGAATGTCTTTGCAGGTAATCTTCGAATTACACCCGACGGCAGGACGTTCGTATTCGCGTCCAGCTCGATGGCATCGCCGGCTGAAGTTTACAAGGCGAATGTCGATGGCAGCGGATTGACGGCGCTGTCATCAGCCAATGCACAGTTGATGACGCAAGCCAATCTGAAACCCGCGGAAGAGATCGAGTGGACCGGCGCGGTTGGAAGAAAGGTCCACGGCTATATCATCAAGCCAAATAACTTCGATCCGAGCAAGAAGTATCCGCTCGCAGTATTGATTCACGGTGGACCACAAAGCGCGTGGAACGACAACTGGGGTTATCGTTGGAATCCGCAAGTGTTCGCAAACGCCGGTTATGTTGTCTTCACGCCGAATCCCCGCGGATCGGTCGGTTATGGCCAACAGTTCGTCAACGAGATCAGCGGCGACTGGGGCGGCAAGGTTTACACTGACCTGATGAATGGTGTCGCCGAAGTGCTTCGTCGCAACTCTTACATCGACCGCAACCGTGTGGGCGCCGCGGGCGCGAGTTACGGTGGCTACATGATTAACTGGCTCCTCGGACACAACAACGATCCGCGGGTCCGCTTTAAAGTGTTCGTTTCGCACGATGGCGTCTACAACCTCGAGAGCATGTACGGCGGGACTGAAGAGCTCTGGTTTCCGGAGTGGGAGTTCAAGGGAACTCCATGGACCAACCCGGCGATGTACTCACGCTGGTCGCCGCACAAGTTCGCGCAGAACTTCAACACTCCGATACTAGTCATTCACAGTGAGCTGGACTTTCGTGTTCCGCTCGGTGAGGGCATGCAGTTATTCACCGCGGTCCAACGCAAAGGCATAGACTCCAAGTTCCTGACCTTCCCCGACGAAGGCCATTGGGTCCTAAAACCGCAAAACTCCCAACTCTGGTTCCACACAGTGCTGGACTGGTTGGATAAATACCTGCAAC
>DASYPN010000269.1:0-5405 GCA_036006625.1 Pyrinomonadaceae bacterium
GCGCAGTCTCGGAGTGACGCGGCAGAAGTCTGCGTATCTGCTGCACCTTTCTGAATCGATTGTCGCGGGAGCCTTGAGCTTTACAAAACTCGCGCGCATGAGTGACGAAGACGCGCGAGTGGTGCTGACGCGAATCAAAGGAATCGGATCGTGGAGTGCGGATGTGTACCTGCTGATGGCGATGCGGCGTGCAGATATCTGGCCCGCAGGTGACCTCGCGTTAGCGGTCGCTATGAAGGAATTAAAAGGTCTGCCACATAGGCCGAGTCCTGACGAGTTGGAACGTCTTGCCGAACAATGGCGCCCACACCGCGCAGTCGCCGCAAGAATGCTTTGGCAGTACTATCTGGCCACCAAAAGGGCCACATAAAGCACAAAAAACACAAAAGGCACAAAATGAGCTTTTGAGTACCGCTCACTCCTTTTGTGCTTTTTGTGTCTTATGTGCCTTATGTGGCTCTACTTAGCGATCGTTGATGCAGTGGTGGTTGTGTGTGGCACCGTAAGATCTGGAGTCATGGGGACGTTCTCCATCGTGAACTCGATCAAGTCATCCACCACAGCTTTCAAATCGTTCGTTTCTCGATAAACCTGTAACTGTCGATCCGCGGAGGTGCCGCGCTGGAGGATCGTGTGAACGTGCTCGATCTCTTTTCTCGATCCGAGTTCATCAACAACATCGTCGACGAATTCAAGTAACTCGAGCACGAGATCACGCACCGGCACTTCCGTCTGCTTGCCGAAATCGATCAGCTTACCTTCGAGCCCATATCGCACAGCGCGCCACTTGTTCTCCTGAATGAGCATGCGGCGGTACAAACGGAAACCGAGATTCTTGTCGATCAACTTATTGAGCTTCGCCACGATTGCCTGAAACAGCGCCGCGATCGCGATCGTGTCGTCGACGCGCGTCGGAATATCACATACACGAAACTCGAGCGTCGGGAAGTATGGATGCGGGCGAATGTCCCACCAGATCTTCTTGCCGTCGTTGATACAGCCGGTCTTGATCAGCAAGTCGACGTAGCGCTGGAACCCGCTGTATGAATCGAAGTGATCGGGAATGTCAGTGCGCGGAAACTGTTTGAAGATTTCGGTGCGATAAGACTTGAGACCCGTATTGTGGCCCATCCAGAAAGGCGACGAAGTCGAAAGCGCCAGCACATGTGGCAGGAAATATCGTGCGGCGTTCATGATGTGAATCGCACGCTCGCGATCAGCCATGCCGACGTGTACGTGAAGTCCAAAGATCAAGAGCGAACGCGCGACTGTCTGCAGCTCCTGCACCAGCAATTCATAACGCTCATCGTCAAAGATCTTCTGGTCCTGCCAGCGTGAGATCGGATGCGTTGAAGCGGCGACAATCACGAGACCGTTCTTACGCGCCAGTCCGGCGATGATGCTGCGCAGGCGCGTGATGTCTGTGCGTGCTTCCTGAATGTTGCGGCAAATTCCCGTGCCGACTTCCACCATCGACTGGATCATCTCGGGCTTGATCTGCTCTCCGAGCAGCATCTTGCCCTCCTCGAGAATCTCGGCGACGTGCGAACGCAACTCGCGCGTCTGTGGATCAACGATCTGAAACTCTTCTTCGATGCCCAGTGTGAATTGATCGAACATTTGTCCTCTTTCCGTCAGACCTTCAGGTTTAGTGATTTTGCGATCATCCGCCAGTCAGGTTTGGTCTTGCCCAGGAACTCGTGTCGTAAGTGGTTCCAGGCGCTACCGGCTGAATGAACCGGACTGTAAAGATCGAAATGCACGTACCACTTTCGTGGCTGTCCTTCCTGAAATAAAAAGTGAAGGACGGCTTCCGCTCTTCCCTTTTCATAGAAGCCGCCGCTCGTATCCTTATGGTTTGCAAACCTGCGTGTGAAATCTTGTCTCCGCGCCAGCGTGGACTCAATCATCGGCCACGCATCGAACTGCAATCCCACTCCGCCTTCGCCGTAAACATTCTCGATTCGCTTGACGAGATGCCAGAGTCCCTTATCACGAACTCGGTTGAGCAGCAGCAACAGCGCGTATTTCTTGTCTAACGTCCACGAATTGAAAGCTGCCTCATCGGTTTCCGCACCCCACAGTCCGGCCAATTTTCCTTTGAGAAACTCTTTTGTCTCTCGCGAAAGATCGGCCCACACTAACGAAGTCGTGGGGTCCTCCGTATCAGCCATTTGAAACTTCGCGCTCCAGCATGGCTCGAACGTCGTCCGACAGCCCCTGGAACCTCAAACCAACTCCTCTGCCTGGGTTGCTGTAAACAACCACCGCATTACAAACCACCTGAGCGTCGCTGCGAAACGGAATGCGAATCAAAAGCAGCGCGCCTTCGGGAATCTCTGCCTTCGTGTTCATGTAGAGCCCACCAACACTGATGTCCTTTGTGCTCGCGACACCGGTCACATCCTTACCATCGAAGAAGACATCAACAATCAGCCGCGAGCGATCAGAACTGCGGCGCTCCTCCTGCGGGTCAGAAACCTTGTCGTTGTCGTCAGCCACGTCATGCTCCTATCCACAGACTACCCAGATTGTACCCGTTTTCTCCTACTTTTTGCTGACGATGTAGGTGGGTACCATACCGCCGCCTGAGCTGACGTTTGCCAGTTCGGTAGATGACAGGCGTGTGAACGCAGAACCGACTTTTCCGTTGAACAACAGCGGATCGAGATCGACGAGCTGTTCGGCGAATTCCACTCGACCATCGTCCGTGAGCGCCGGAAAAGTCTCGCGGGCGGTGGGCACACGCTCCTGAACGAGGTAGTCGCCGTCGGCGAGCGCGTTATTGATTGCGACGTCCCAGCCACGCTGATCAACGTTCCAGCCAATCGTGATTCCGTGGCCACCGTAATCGTCATTCGGCTTCAGCACGAGGCGCTCGCCGTCCGCGCGGATGAAGTCGAGCAGGTTTACTTCACGGCCAAAGTAATCGGTGTGTTCGTCTTTGACCATACGTGTCCAAGGCACGTGCGCTCGGATCGCTGCCAGCTCATTGTCAGTGAACAACTCCGCGTGCTTCGGATCGGTCAGCACGGCGAAGAGCGCCTTCTTGTGAATCAGCTTCGAGCGAAAACTGTTTACCATGCAGATCGCGCCGGCACGATATGCATCCAGCAGCGCCGGATATTCGCGAATGATCGGCAAGTACTCGTTGACGAGCAGTCGCTTGTAGACGATGTCGATCTCCTGCCCGGCTACGCTGAGACGATTGTCGCGAAACTCGAGTTCCTGCGGCGAGCAGATGACTGACGGATATCCGGATCGTTCGAAGAATTCTCGAAAGAGCTCGAACTCTTTAACCGTCGGCACTCCGGGCAAATCGACTATCGCGATTCGAGGTGCGCGCTCAGCTTTCCTGCCGAGATATTCCTCGTACGAGCTAATCAGAACGTCCAGCATGAATTGCTTGCCGTACATCGCACGCACGTTGTAGTCGACGGCAAACTCCTTCATCACCGGCAACGAAGAGAAAATGTCGTACGCGGCGTCAGCGTAAGCGATGCCTGCCGGGCTCTCGCCGTTTAGTTCAACGAAGCTGTACGCAGTTTGAGTAAGAAACGAATCGAGCCGCGATGTTGGCGAGACGGCGGTGTAACCGGGATCGATGGCGACGAGTTCGCGTTCGATTTCGGTCAGACCGAGGTCGTCGACAACGTTTACATCGGCGACAGCGGCGTCTTTCACTTTTTGGATGGCGGACCAAACGGTTTCGCAGATCTGGCAGATGCGGGCGAAGTCGGTTTCCGTCACAAAGTGCGGGCGGAGATACGGTGAGAGACGGCGGCCGCCGAAAACCAGTTTGGCTTTTTCCAGACCCTCATCCAGGAGAGCGCGCGAGCTTTCGGCTAAATCTTGATTCGCGAGCAGATCGTGATAACGAGCAACGGCCTCAGGGAACATGGGCCGCTAGGTTACCATTTGCCACAAAAAGGCACAAAAAGCCCAAAACAGATCAATTCATTTTGTGCTTTTTTGTGCCTTATTGTGGCTACTTCTTCTTAGCGGGGATTGTGACGACGAGCTTCTCTTTTTTGCGGACGACTTCGAATGTGTACGTGGCGGGTTTCAGATCGGTTTTGAATAGCGACACTGACTTGCCGTTGATCGATTGAATCACATCGCCGGGTTGCAGACCGGCTTCGAAGGCTGGGGTAACGGGATCGACGTAAACCACGAGCAGACCAGCCGTGGTTCCGAGCTGTGTTGCCACAGGAGGTCGCAGCGCGATGGTTTCTATTCCCTGATCGAGTAATGAAAAGCCATTCGGTCGCGACACCCAATTGCGCAGATTGAAGCTGAATGACGGCTCAAGCATTTGGCTCAACTTAACGTTAAGCTCCTCTTCGACTGGACGATCGGGACGCATAACCGTGAACTCCACCCTACTGCTTGGTCCAGCCTGTTCAAGCCACCAGGTAAAATCGTCAGCACTCTGAATGTCCTTGTCGTCAACTTTAAGAATGACGTCACCCGCACGCAAGGCAGCGAGCGCCGCGGGACTGCCGGGAACAATCGACGTCAACATTATTCCACGATGCTTGTTGGCAAGCGCTGCCGCCTGAGTCATGGCCCAACCGTGACTTACAAGCTCATCGAACTTGAGCGCCGCTATCGCTTCACCTTTGACACCAAGCCACGGGCGCGGAACACTTGCCTGCTGGTCCAACACACGTTGCGCTGCACGCTTGATCAACGTGGCAGGCAGAATGCTCGCTTCACTTCCTTCCAGTCCATCGACGATTCCGATCGTTTCACCGGCCTGATTGAGCGCGACACCACCAATGTTTCCGGTGGAAAGTTTTGGCGCACTGACACGGAATCGCGCGACGCCTCCCGATGGCGCCGCTAGAACAGTTTGAATGCGACCCTCAATCGCGGCCATACGGGCGTACAGTCGGGGACGCAACAACGGACGCGCGCCCTCCACAGGTTCAGGCTGATACAACAGTACCGCCTCTCCCGTGTTTACCGGTTCATACTTTAATGCACCTGCTGTGACTGCACTCTTCCTTGTGAGTCGAAGGATCGAGAGCCCGGTGACGGCGTCAAATCCGATGTACTTCGCGGGCAGCGGTCTTCCGTCAGATCCGATAACTGTTATGTCAGGAGCATCGAAAAAACTATTCGACATTGTCGGAAACGCAGGCACCGGTGGCTTCGGCTCAAGCGGCGCCTCAGGTGCTGCCTGTACTGGCGGCATTGGTCCAAACTCAACTTCAGCTTCCGGCAACCATGCGACGATCGTTTCGCCGTCGTCGAGCGCAAGACCGGCGATGACGTTCGTATGCACGTCGTCCATCAGGTTGAAAGACCAGTCAAGACTGGAAATCGCCTGTACCTGCTCCTGTGAACGGGCGAGCAGACGAAACATCTTCAATCCATTGATACGATGAATGATCGTTACG
>DASYPN010000270.1:0-1858 GCA_036006625.1 Pyrinomonadaceae bacterium
TGCTACAGGGGGAAGACACTATAAAAAGACACAAAATGCCCAAAGCAAAATATTCTGCTTTTGTGCTTTTTGTGCCTTTTGTGGCTATCAGTGAATCAGCAAAGCGTCGTCCGCGGCTTCCACGCCTTCGGGGCGGAAATCCAATTCCTGACCATTCAGGTAGACTTCAATAATCGTCGCTCCTTCGAGCTGGCCCTGAATCAACGCTTCAGACAGGGGATCTTCCACATATTTCTGCAAAGCACGCCGGATTGGTCGCGCGCCATACAGCCGATCGGCGCAAGTCTTCTCGACAATCCAACGTTTTGCCTCGTCAGTCAGCTTGATCTCAAACCCATGCCGGCTCATCGTCTTGTTGATTTGGTCGAGCTGCAACTGAACAACTTCGAGCAGCTCGTTGTCGAGCAACTGATCGAAAATGATGATCTCGTCGAGACGATTAATGAACTCGGGATTGAAAGTCTGCCGAACTGACGACATCACCATCTCTTCCACCTTTTCGCGGCTGGCGTCGGTGTTTGCCTGGAACCCGAGCGTGCCCTTCTTCTGAATGAAGCGAGCGCCGATGTTCGAGGTCATGATGATGATCGTGTTCTTAAAGTCGACCGTATTGCCGAGCGCATCCGTCAGGATGCCGTCTTCAAACACCTGAAGCAGGATGTTGAAGATATCCGGATGTGCCTTCTCGATCTCGTCGAATAACAGGACAGAGTAAGGCGAACGCTTGATGCGTTCGGTTAGCTGGCCGCCCTCTTCGTGACCGACGTATCCCGGCGGCGAACCAATCAACTTGGAGACGGAATGCTTCTCCATGAACTCCGACATGTCAAAACGGATGAGCGCGCGTTCACTGCTGAACAAAAACGCCGCGAGCGAACGTGCAACTTCTGTTTTGCCGACACCGGTTGGACCAAGAAACAAGAACGACCCTACAGGTCGCAGCGGATTCTTCAGTCCGGCACGCGAACGGCGAATTGCACGAGCGAGAGCCGAGATCGCGGGTCGCTGAGAAATGACGCGTTTGTGAAGCTCGACTTCGATCCGCAAGAGCTTCTGCGTCTCTTCTTCTTTCAGCGAGTTAACCGGGATGCCGGTCCAGCGAGCGATCACGTCTTCAACGTCGTCACGCGTAACTTCAGCGGAGACGAGTGCATCTTCGTGATGAGTGCGCAGGCTTGAAGGATCGCCATACGATCGCGACCACTCATTCAAGTCGTTCCAGTCAGCCAGATTGCCCTGTTCGCGTCGCACGCGAAGCTTCACACGCGCGCCTGCTTCGTCGATCACGTCGATTGCTTTGTCAGGCAGGAAGCGGTCGGGAATGTAGCGATGCGACTGGTAAACAGCAGCCTGCAGTGCCTCGTCCGTATAACGAACCTGGTGAAAAGTCTCGTAACGCTCACGCACACCATCGAGGATGCTCACGGCTTCGGCTTCAGATGGAGGTGGAACTTTCACCGCCTGAAAACGACGCTCGAGCGAACGATCCTTCTCGATCGACTTGCGAAACTCTGACGGAGTTGTCGCGCCGATGCACTGAATCTCACCGCGCGATAACGCGGGCTTCAGAATGTTAGCGGCGTCAAGTGAACCTTCAGCAGAACCTGCGCCAACAAGCGTGTGCAACTCATCGATGAAGACGATGTACTGCGGGTTCTCAACCAGCTCACGCATGATCTGTTTCAGACGTTCTTCAAACTGGCCGCGATACTTTGTGCCCGCAACGATCAACGAGAGATCGAGTGACAATATTCGTTTGTGTTCGAGGAACGACGGAACATCGCCGCGCACGATTCGTTGGGCGAGTCCTTCGACGATGGCAGTCTTGCCGACGCCCGGCTCACCGATGAGCACGGGA